>JADLBW010000001.1 GCA_020847515.1 Pirellulales bacterium
ACGCGACACCAGTTGTTGACCGATCCCCGAGTCCCCTGCTCCCGCAAGAACGGCTGTGTGGCGATTGGCATGGAGCCGCTGGGAAATCAGTGCGTCGACTCGCTGGCCGACGACATCGCCCAGGTGATGATCGACTGGTGTCCCGATGGAAGCGATCCCGGGCTGTGCGTCGTCGCCGGCGACGCGCCGCCCGAAGTCGTCGAGTTCGGCCGGCAGTGCCAAATGCACTTCATGAATCAGGCCCACGCGCGAGCCCTGGCTGATCGTCATTCGATACTTTTGCGCGGGCTTGGCGGAACTCAAGACGGCGTCATCGGCGCCCTGGCGGCGGTCGCCTTGGCAAGCACCGCCGACGACGGTCGCGTCGTCTATCTCGGCAAAGCGCCGGTCGATCATTACGAGGTTTCAGGGGTGCACGATGTTCTCGAATTGCGGCGACTGGGAATCGACGACGTTCGTCGAATCGACAGCGGCGAACCCGTCGCCGCCGGTCGCGTCCAAATCAGCAAACGCCTGCGGCCGAACTTACGGCAGGGAAAGATCGTGCTGTTCGTTTCGCCCGCCGCCGCGCCGGAGGCCGACTGGCATGCCGAACGAGTCGTTTAACGCGACAAGCGGCGATCGCGAGCGGATCGGCTTTTCGCTGGTCGAGCTTCTCGTGGTGATTGCCATTGTCGCCGTCCTGGCCGGCATCCTGTTGCCGGCCATCCAGGCGGCGCGCGAAGCGGCGCGGCGGACGCAATGCTTGAACAATCTTCGTCAACTTGGCCTGGCGGCGCTGACCTACGAGTCGGCGATGCGCCAGTTTCCGCCCGGCGCCGAGCAGCGGAAGTTCTCGGTAGCCCCGGTTTATCGGGGCTCGTCCCTGTTTGCCCATCTTCTGAACCGCCTTGAGCATCAGTCCCTCCTGGGAATGTGGAACTTCGACGATCCGCTTGAGAACGCCATCGGCGGACGAAACGCACTTACCGCCACGGTAATTTCGGGCTTCCTCTGTCCCTCCGGCTCTCTTGAAGAACTCCAAGTCGCGCAATCTGCGACGGTTTACGCTCTGACCGCCTATGGCGGCAATGGCGGACGGCGGTCCTATTTTCCGTCGGAGGCGACGCTTGACGGCATGTTTCACACCACAGGCCCGGCCTCCGAGCCCGAACGCGACCAGCGACCCGTCCGAATGCGCGAGATACTCGACGGCGCCTCCCAGACGCTGTTGCTCGGCGAACGCCGTCAAGACGACCCGAACTGGGATTCGTTCGCCGATCTCGGCTGGACGCAGAGCCTCAAAACCTGGGGCTGGTGGGCGGCCTCCGGCGGACGCAAGGCGATCGGCCACGTTACAATGTGCGCAGCAGTGGAAATCAACTACCAGATTCCCTTCTCGCCCGCAGTCGCCAGCCAGGCGAGCCCCGCAGTTACTGATGGCGTCTCCTTTTCGTACTACGGCGATCGGCGAATTGGCGCCTTCGGCAGCCTCCACCCCGGCGGAGCGAATTTCGCCATGGCCGACGGCAGTTGCTCGTTTGTAGCGGATTCGATTCCGCTCGACCTCCTCCAATCCCTGGCTACCCGCGCCGGCGGCGAGCGACACGCCGCGCCGTGAATCGCTCCTGCCCCCAGCCGCCCGGCCCCAGCGCCGCAGCCCCCGCAAGTTCGCCGGCAGTCCGTGAGGTGTAGGGCGGGATTTCGAGCGAAGCGCGGCCCCAAGTCACATCCTCCGCTACGGTATTGCACCGTAAACTGCCTGCGGATCTTTACGTTCCGCCCCGATTAGCAGTCCACCTCCGCCCCTCCGCGTGGGCTATAATCGCGGTCATGTCCGACGTCACGCAGATCATCGTGCAGATCGAAAAAGGCGAGCCGGGCGCCGCAGACCTCCTGCTGCCGCTGGTCTACGACGAACTTCGACGACTCGCCCTATCGAAGCTGGCGCAAGAAAAACCCGGCCAGACGCTGCAGGCGACGTCGCTCGTCCACGAAGCCTATTTGCGCCTGCTTGGCGCCGACGGTCGCCAGCCCCAACGCTGGGACAGTCGCGGCCATTTTTTTGCCGCCGCCGCTGAGGCCATGCGGCGAATTCTCGTGGAACAAGCGCGACGCAAAGGCCGGCTTAAGCGCGGCGGCCAGCGGCGGCGGGTCGATCTCGATTCAGCCTGCGCGGCGTCCGCGGAACCATCGCTCGATCTCCTCTCGTTGGACGAGGCGCTAACCCAATTGGCGACCTCGCACCCGGCTAAAGCCGAGCTTGTGAAGCTGCGTTACTTCGCGGGGCTGACCATGCCCGAGGCGGCCGCGGCGCTAGGAATTTCGCTGGCCACGGCCGAGCGCTATTGGACGTTCGCGCGCACCTGGCTGCTGGCGCAAATGTCCGATCGTCGTTCGGATGCGCCCTAAGTTTTTTTGCGTCTTATGAGGGTTCGCAGGCCTCGACGGCGCATAGGCTCAAAAGAGAGCGCCTGCCATGAATACCCCCTTGCCGGTGGAATCTATTTTTTTCGCGGCGCTAGAGAAGTCCTCAGTGGCGGAGCGAGCGGCTTTTCTGGAGGAAGCGTGCGGCGGAGACGCCGCGCTGCGCGGCGAGGTCGACCGCATGTTGGCGATGCATCCGCGAGTGGGCGGTTTTCTGGAGCAGCCGGCGATCGCGGTCGAGGTTACCGCCTACCACGAGCCGCTCCTGGCCGAACAGCCTGGGGCTCGCGTCGGGGCGTATAAGCTGCTGCAGCAGATTGGCGAAGGGGGGATGGGCGTGGTGTTCATGGCCGAGCAGACCGAGCCGATTCAGCGGACGGTCGCTCTGAAGATCATCAAGCCAGGGATGGACACCCGGCAGGTGATCGCCCGGTTCGAGGCCGAGCGACAGGCCCTGGCGATGATGGATCATCCCAACATCGCCAAGGTCTTGGACGCCGGCGCGACCCAGTCGGGCCGGCCGTACTTCGTGATGGAGCTGGTTAAGGGCGTCCCGATTACGAAGTACTGCGACGACCAGCGCCTGCCGGTCCGTGAGCGCCTGGAGCTGTTCGCGCAGGTCTGCCAGGCGGTGCAGCACGCGCACCAAAAGGGCGTCATCCATCGGGACATCAAGCCCAACAACGTGCTGGTAGCCTTGTACGACGACCGTGCGATGCCGAAAGTGATTGATTTTGGCGTCGCCAAGGCAACGGCGTCCAAGCTGACGCAGCGGACGATGTTCACCGAGTTTGGCCAGGTGCTCGGCACCTTGGAATACATGAGTCCTGAGCAGGCCAGGCTCAATCAACTCGACGTCGACACCCGCAGCGACGTCTATTCGCTGGGCGTGTTGCTCTATGAACTGCTCGCGGGTTCGACCCCCTTTGGGCAAAAGCGTCTGCATGAGGCCGCATTTGACGAAATGCTGCGGATCATTCGCGAGGAGGAGCCCCCCACGCCCAGCACCAAACTCAGTTCCAGCAATACGCTGGCGTCGATTGCTTCCAACCGCCACACCGAGCCGGCGCGGTTGAGCAGAGAAGTGAGCGGCGAATTGGATTGGATCGTCATGAAGGCCCTCGAGAAAGACCGTAGCCGCCGCTATGCAACCGCGAGCGGCTTTGCGGCCGACGTCGAGCGCTATCTTGCCGACCAGCCGGTTGAAGCCCGCCAGGCGACGCGGTCATACCGATTGAAAAAATTCCTCCTCCGAAACAAGGCGAGCGTGCTGGCTGGCTCAGCCGTCGTCGCTGCGTTAATCTTCGGTTTAGGACTTTCAACGTGGTTGTATCTTCAAGAACGGCAGGCCAGTAGGCGCGCCGTCGCGGCAGAGGGAGAGCAGACTCGCTTGCGTCAGCAAGCTGAGTTAGGGGAAGCGATCAGTCGCGCCGGAATGCTGGCAAGCCAAAACAGATTCGAAGAGGCCGATGCGTTAATTGCGCCGTTGACTGCCGCAATCCCGATTAGTCGGGATAACGCCGCTCTCTATCGCTCTCTCGGTGATTGGAATGTAACCCAAGGCCGATGGAGGCAGGCAGCGGCGCGTTTCGTCGTTCTCAGGCAGATCAATTCGCTCGACGATCATCACACCGATTTTGTCGACGAGACGCGCTATGTCTCGGCACTGGTCGAAGTGGGCGACACGGTTGGCTACGAACGTTTCCGTGAGCAAGCCATCGCTCAGTTCGTTCCCGAATGGCTGCTCCAAGACTCGGAAAGACTAGTGAAGCTCAGTCTTCTGTTGCCCACGGATCAACAGTCGCTGAAACAGTTGGCAAATCTTCTGGACGCTGCGATGAAAGCCGACCCGGGAACCCAAGACACCTTGCCTTGGGCATATATCACTTGGGCTTTGCTTGAGTATCGCCAAAGCGAATATGAAAAATCCATCGAGTGGAGCCGGAGGAATCTCGACCGCGGGGGCGGTCCAGTTTGGGGTGACTTATCCCGAAATGCAACTGCTCAGGTGCTGCTTGGCATGTCTTTGCACCAACTACGCCGCGAGGACGAGGCCGAGTCAGAATTGGCCAAGGGCCGCAAGCTGATCGAGACCGCCTTCAAGTCAGGATTAGTCCGCGAAGATTTTAACGGCGGCTACTGGTTCGACTGGGTGATCGCCCGGATCTTGTTGCGCGAAGCCGAACGGATGTTAAGCGACTCGACAGTTAAGAACGACAAACCTGGGAAAACGCGGATTCAAGACGCCATCGGAGGCCGGTCGTCGGTTACTGAAAGAAAAGCGGGCCCGTGAGCCTTACCGCCATGCAAGCTCATCCGCCCGGCATCTTCTTGGCATTCAATTCTGCGCGCCCGGTCGCGGCGAAGTGACCCTGTAGCGGCGAATCATCGCGATATTTCCGCGGTCTTTCGGTGGCTGGCGAAGTTGGCAACCTCCAACTGTGGCCAAGCCGGCAGCCGGCATTTCCCTTAGCGGGCAATCCCAATCTGGCGACTCGCAATACTCGCAATCGCCAAATTGGAATTCTTTGAGGGGCCGACGGCGCCGACGTCGCATTGCCTGTTAGCGGCGTTCGCTGCTCATTGATCGATGCCCGTCCTATGAAAGGCCATAGCATGATTCACGCGCACAAATCTCGCTTCGCATTGGCGCTGGCTGCGGCGGTTTTCCTGGGGGCCTGCCACGCCGAAGCTGTGACGTACAGGGCGAAGCTCATCGGCTCCCTGGGATACATCAATACCGCTGGGCTCGGCATTGCGGGGACCAGCGTCGTCGGTTCGGGCAACCCCTCGTCGGGGCCCAACGAGGGAGGAATTGAGGCCCTCCTGTGGGACGCCGCGGCCAACAGCGTTATCAGCCTCAATCCCGGGACAGACTGGGGCTCGCAGGCCGAGGACGTTTCGGGCGGCAGCCAGGTGGGCCATGGGAGCGGGCTCACTACCAGCGGCGAACACGCGCTCTTATGGCACGGGACGGCGGCAAGCTTCGTGGATCTCAACCCGACCGGTTTCAGCAATACTTTCGCCTACGGCATCTCCGGGAACAACCAGGTGGGCCAAGGCTGGGGCGACCTGACTGGCGCCTTCGCACACGCATTATTGTGGCACGGCTCCGCTGACAGCGTCGTAGATCTTCATCCCGGCGGATTTTTGTCCACTTGGGCTAACGAGGTTTTTGAAGACAGCATCGTCGGCGCTGGCAGTAAAAGTGGTCCTCTGAAATTCCGTGCCCTGCTGTGGCAGGGAACGGCCGCGAGCGTTGTCGACCTTCATCCCGAGGCATTCCCCCAGAGCTTCGCCAGCGGCGTTTCGCAAGACAGTCAAGTCGGAACCGGCATTATTTCTTCGGAGCTCCATGGCGAACGACACGCCTTGCTGTGGCACGGCACGGCCGCCAGCGTGATCGACCTGCATTCCTCGGGGTTCACTCAGACAGGCGCCAATGCCGTCGCCGGGAATCTCCAAGTCGGATTCGGCGAGGGCGCCGCCACCGGCGGCCAACAGCACGCCCTGCTATGGGAGGGCACGGCCGCGAGCGTCGTCGATCTGCATTCGGCGCTGACTGGGCTGGGCCCGTCATTTCTTAATTCGTATGCCTACGACATCGACGAAAGCGGAGTCATCGTCGGCTCCGCGGGCGACGCAAACAATGCTTACGCCGTGATGTGGTCCCCCGTCCCCGAGCCCGCCTCGGGCGCCCTCTTGCTGCTGGGCCTCACGGTTGCTGCACGTCGCAGAATACCCCGACGTAGATCGTGCTGCGCTGCTGGTCAACCTTCTCAACCGCCGCTTGCCGGCGATTGTGCAGCCGACTGTTCCGGCTGCTTCAGCCGTATCAATACGCGTCCTTCCTGGCGATCCGGGCCGAAGTGAACCAGCACCGGAATCTCGTCGTTGGTCAGGTTGTACAGGCCTGTTTCCAACACAAGCTGGTCATTCCCTTCCAGCTTCATCGACACCCGCTGCGTCGCCTTGTCGACTGCTCCGACGATAGGCGTCACCTTGTCGGCCATCACGTCCTGGTAGTTGCCGCGGATGACGCCGTCGCGATTGAGCGCCAATTGAATGACTTTGTCGGTCTGAGTTTGTCCTTCCTCGGCAATGACGGCAAATACGCCCAACGGCAGCCATTCCTCGTTGGTCGCTTCGGCGCCGGTGGCCGCAATCTCGTTGGCTTGGTTGTAGTATTCCTCGGCCGTGGCGACCGGCTGATCGTCGACGTACACCTGGCCGTCTTCGTACGCGACATTGCTGCCGTAGTCGTAATAGGCGGGCTCGCCGCCGCAACCGCAGTAGGCTGAGGCATACGGCCACGTGGCAATGGCCCACGCCGTCGTAGCGACTGCCCACTTCCCGGGCCACCAGGCGCCTGGATAACCGCCGTACCAGCCGGGCGTGAAGGCATTCCACCGGGTGTAGGCGCCGTTGACGGCGGCCCAACTCTGACCGCCCACAAACTGACCGTTAACGAACGACGCGCCGCGCCCGGCTGTCACCACGTTGCCCCCCGGGCCGCGAACGCCCGAGACGGAACCAATCTGTCCGACGCCCCCCGAGGCGTAGCCGCCGCGGACGTTGGCCGCCGTGTAGCCCGCGCGGTTTTGTGCCACGGTCGCACTGCCGCGCGCGACGTTGCCCGCCGTATCCGCATAGCCGCGACTGACGTTGGCGATCGATCCGCGAGCGCCTTGCGCCCCGGCGACGCTACCGGTCCGCACGGCGGCGCCCGAGGCGCCCGACGCGCCCACCGCCCCGCCGACTTTGCCGTAAGTGGCGCCGCCGGCCGTCTCGACCTTGATGCCGCCGACCGCGCCGCCAACCGTTCCGCCGCCGACCTGGGTGCTGCCGCTGCCGCCGCCGACGGTAATCGTCGTACCGCCCTCGGTGGTGAAGCTGCGCGGACCATCGCTTCCCGGCAGTTGGCCAGCCGAAGGAGGTCCGCCGGCGGCGCGACTAGCCGCGAAGGAACCCGCTGCAGCGCCCGCGGCGGCGCCTGCCGAAGAGCTCAGGAAACTGCTCACCTGACTTTGACTCGGCCGGTTGAAGGAGGACGAAGACCGAAACGCCGATTGGCCGGCGCCGGGCGTTGAAACCGTGCCCGGCACGGACGGACGCGCCGCCATGTTTCCTGCGCCGGGTCGTGCGCCGCCGCCCGCAATGGCCGGCCGCGACGCCGGGCGGGCGCCCATTTGCCCCGCCCCGGCCGGACGGCTCATGGAAGGACTGCGGTTGACGCTGGGCCGAGCCGCCGGCCGCGGCGCGGGCCTTGCCGCCGCCGACGGCGCCCGCATGGCGCCGCCGCCGTACCCGCCGCCCATCCGCGCCCCGCCTCCTCCGCCGCCCATTCGTGCGCCGCCCCCTCCGCCGCCGCGCCCGCCGCCGCCTCCGCCCCGTCCGCCGCGGGCTAGCACCGGTTCAGCCAGTACCGTCACCATCAGCACCAGCGCTAGATAGATTGCATGCTTTCGGTTCATGATTACCCTCCCGATGAAGTGTCGCGTTGCTGGTTCTTCGACATGTTTCAAGCCGGCGCCGCGCTACTCGCGACGAACGGTCACTTCTGCGACCTGCTCGTCCGGCTCGCCGTTGACTTGCCGGTCCATCGATTTCCAGCGGAAAGACTGATCGTCGACGAGCGTGTAGACATTCGTCGCCGAGCCCTGCGATCCGTCGCTAAGCGTGGAGGTCGTATCGACGATCCATTGGTCGCCTTCGCGTCGCCAGACGCCCGTTCCGAAGCCCCCGTCCGAATCGAAAATCCACGAGCGAATGACCCCCGCCGCCGGGTCCCAGCCGATGACCTGCGTGCCCTCCAGTTCCACGCGATCCTCGACGTTCACCTCGAATGAGCTGGTGAGGAAATGCCGCCCGCGGGCCCATTCGCAATGCGTGCGAATCGTGGCGGCTTCGTCCTGGTCGATCCAGTCCCCCACCATCCACGCCAGTTGCGCTAGTTCGCCCGCGTCTTCAGCCTCCGCCGCCGGCGGCGCGTTCGTCTCGCGAACGCTGGTTAAAAACCAGTTTCCGTCCTTCTTCACATGGATGGCCGTGTACGTGCTCTTCACCGGTTCGCCGTCGGCGGATGTGATCTCGGCGGTTCCGTCCTCGATGGCCACGTCCGGCGTTATGAGGCGGATAGAACCGACCGTGACGCCCAATTCAGCCGCCTCGCCGCTGGCGAACATGTCGCCGAACATGGCCGCGATTGCAGGTCGTCCGGTAATCTCCTCGCCGCTGTCGCGATTTAGATAAACCGCGTCCTCGGCCCATAAGGCGGCCAGGCCTTCGGCGTCGTGCTTATTGTAGGCCGCGACATACTGCTCAATGCGTTCGCGTATGGCGGCCGTATCGTCTGGCGTCGGCTGACTCTCTTGAGCTCGCAAATTCGATGTGCACGCCAGTAGCGCTAGTCCAGCAAACAGCAATGGAGTTTTCATCACGGGACTCGTCTGAAAAAGAGACAGCGATTCGAGCCTTGAGAAATTCAAGTTGTTCCACATATCCACAACGAGCAAGATCGCCTGTTCGGCGGCTGGCCGACGTCATTCGCCTTTATCCCTAGGATGCACCTATACAGGCCGGCGATGTCTGGGATTGCCGCCGCTGCCGGCCCCCGTGTTACGCAGGTGCCAGCCCGCAGGCGCGTAGACGACCATTCGGGTCAAACAGGCGTGAGTCTGGCTAAGCGACGTGCATCCTGATTTTTACGATGCACCATGAACGATGCCTCCTAGAGTCTAGAGGATTGCGCCTTAACCCAGCAAACACGCGGCGGAGAAGGAGAGCATTGCAATGATACTGCGCTGCACAGCCTGGTATGCGACGGGAATCTACTTCGATCTTGCCAATCATCCAGCCGACGACACCTGATTGTACTGGGCGCCGCCAGGGCTTCAAACCACCGGTTGAATCCCCCCCGAATCATCCTTTCCCAAGCACCGCCCCCGCCCGTTAAACCGCCGCCCAGAAATGACGCAGCCTGGCCGAAAAAAACGCTGCGAGGCCGCTACCGGCCGGTGGCGCATTTTTCCTTTGGTTTTCACCAGCCGATAAACTATGCTTGGTTGAATCCACACAAAATTACTGGCAAAAACAGCGCTGGGGGCCTTCCGTTGGGCCTCCGGCAGGTGCTCGGCGCGATCTAGCGCGCAGGCCGCCGATCGATTCGCGTTCGTATCGCGCTTCTCGTGCGAGAAATCTAACCGCTGAACGAAGTTCACATGAAAAACAGCAGCTTGTGCGGCCCCGCCTTCGGGCGGTCCCGCGGATCTCTCTTGGCGTCAGCATGGCTGTTTACGATTGCCAGTAGCGTTGCCTCCGCCGAGAATTGGGCCGAGCGGCTCGGCTTCCCGCCGGAACAGCGGGTCGTGCTCCTCCATGCCAACGACGCAGGCATGAGCCCCGAGACGAGCGCGGCGGTCGCCGCCTTGCTCGAATCGACGCCCCTGCGGTCGGCCAGCGCCATGGCGCCTTGCCCGTGGTTCGCAAACTTCGCCGCCTGGCGCAGGTCAAACCCCGACGCCGACGTCGGCCTTCAATTGACTCTCAACAGCGAACTGGCGACTTATCGTTGGCAGCCGCTTACTTTCGGCGCCGGCGGCGCGCACTTGCGCGACGCCGACGGCTTCTTCTGGCGCACGCCGATCCAGACGATGGTTAACGCGACCCTGGACGACGTCCAGTCCGAACTGTCGGCCCAAATCGAGCGGGCCCGCGCCGTCGGCCTGACGCCGACCCATTTCACGACGCATCTAGGAACGCTGGTCACTCGACCCGACTTCGTCGAACTCTATCTGAGCCTCGCGCGGAAGCACTGGATACCGGCCGTGGTCGTGGAACTGACTCCCGACCACATTGAACAGTTCGCCGCGCAGGGCGTCCCGATGCCCGACGACATTATCGACCTGCTCGAAGACTACCCGCTCCCGAAGATCGACGACCTGAAATTCATCCCGCCTGGCGAAAGCTATGAAGCGAAGAAGGCCGCCCTGCTGGCTATGCTCGACCATTTGCAGCCTGGCATCACCCAAATGGCCTTTCGCCCGGCGGTGCAGTCCGACGCCCTGCCGCAAATCAGCGAAGATTGGCAGCAGCGAGTCTGGGACGCGCAATTGATGCAGGACGCCGACGTAGTCGCGGCGCTCAAGGGCGGCAACATCGCGGTCACCGATTGGCGCGAGCTGATGCAGCGCTTCGAGGGGAGCCCCGAACCCACGGCTGCTGAGCGCCCGACCGATGCGGCGCCGGGGCAATAAGAAGGGGCAGCCATGTCAACGAGCAACCCGACAATGCGGCTCGCCGTCCAAATCGCACTCTATGTCGCGTTTGCGGCGATTCAGCGTCCCGTTGCCGCCCAAGGCTACGGCGGTTACTACCGCGATCATGTGGCGAAAAACCGCGGCGTCGGCGTGAGCGTCAATAAATATCTATACGACCGCTACTTCTACAATCGTCCCTCGGTCAGCCCTTATCTCAATCTCAGTCGCCCGGCCCCGCCGGGAACTACCGCCTATCAGGCCTATGTGCGGCCCGAACAGCAGCGCCGACAAAGCGCGGCCGCCCAGCAGGCGTCGAATATCGCCGCTCGGAAACAGCAGGGCCGAGTCGGCGGCATGCCCGCCAATCGCCGGGCAGGTCAACCCAAGCGACAACCCTCGCCCTACTATAACCAGTGGTATGGCTCCCCTGTCTACCGGTGAGAATTCGCCATGCGAGTAAACTCCCTCTTTGCACTCGCCCTTTTTTCGATCGTCGCTCCGATAGACGGCCTCCAGGCCGCCGAAACCTTCGACAGCCTGGCCGCTCGAATCCCTGGCGTAGCTAACGCCATCGTCTTGATCGACGTCGAGAAGACGCTGGCCGCCCCGCTTGCCCAGCAGCAGGGCTGGGCGGGCAAGCTCGAAGTGACCAACGTCGAACGCCCCCTGGCGCTGCCGCCCGAGGCCAACCGGCTCGTGTTGGGAGCAGCTCTCGATCCTCGCGAGGACTTTCAAGCGGCATGGGAAGTCGTCGTTATGGAGTTGGCCGAGCCGATAGCCGTCCGCTCGATCGCACGCGCCGAGTCGGGATTCGTCGACGACGTCAATGGCGTGGCCGTCGCCGTCATCCCGCGCGATGCGGCGTTTCTCGACCTGGGCGGCAACCTGCTGGCCATGGTGCGCCCAGCCGAACGGCAGTTCCTCTCGCGTTGGAGCGCCGCTGCCAAGGGCAATCAACCGCCCGAACTGAGCCCCTATTTGCAGTCCGCCCTTCGCCTGGTTAACGACCGAGTGCAGATCCTCCTGGCGATCGATCTTACCGACGTGCTCGGCCCCCGCGATATCGACGCCAGGCTCGCCGAAGCGACGTGGCTGAAGGACCAACCGGCAGACGCCAAGGCGATCGCGCCGGTCGTCGCCAAACTCCGCGGGGCCGCGCTGCGCATCGCCGTCGGCGCCGAGTGCCAGGGCCAACTGCAAATCGACTTCGACGCCGACGTCGCGCCCCTCTCCGCTGTAGCCGGGCCGCTCGTCCTGCATGCCCTGGAAAACCTCGGCTTTCCCGCGCAAGAGATCTCCCAGTGGGACGTATCGCTGGCCGAGCGGTCGATCCGCATGCGCGGCGTCCTGTCGACCGCCGCACAGCGACGGGTGATGAGCGTCCTGGAATTGCCGCCCGTCGACCTTAAATCGACCGCGTCCCCAGACGCAGCCCCGAAGGCCCCGACGGCGAGCGAAGTTCGCGAACGCTCGCTCGCCTACTTCAAGTCGACTCAGACATTGGTCGACGACCTCCGCAAAGGCCTGAAGGACACGAAAGCCACCTCGGCCTGGATGGAACGATACGCCCGCCGGATTGACGAGCTGCCCGTCCTGAACGTCGATGAGTTGTTGCTCGACTACGGCGATAAACTTGCCGAGACCCTCCGCGTCATGGCGCTGTCGAAGCGCCAGGCCGGCATCAACTACGGAGTGCGGGCAAGCTCCGGCGGCAGCAGCTACTACGGCGGATACGACTACAGCTACGACGCCTACGCGGCCGCCGCCGACCGCGCACAAGCCAAAAAGGAAGAAATGTCGGTCGCCGCCGATACCCGCGTGGAAGGATGGAAGCTGATCGACGACGCCACCGCCGACATCCGCCGCACGCTGACGAAAAAGTATGGCGTCGAGTTTTAAGGCGACGCGACCACTCGTCCCGCCGACTTCATAGCCGGCCGAAAACCCCGTAGGCCGCTGATTGAGAGACCAGCTTTGAGTACGTCCACGCCCCAGCCGCCGAGGCATTTACTCAGCCTCCGCGGCCTGTGGCGGAGCTACGCGGCGCGCCGCTATGCGGTCCTGTTCTACACGCTGTTGGCGACCTTGGCGGCGGGGCCGTTGCTCAATAGCGTCGGCCTGCGCGACGGCCTCCTGGAAGCATTCGTCGCCCTGAATCTGCTGGCCGCGGCCGTTCCGATGTCCGGGGGCTCGCGGCGCCGGGGAATCGTCGCCTTGCTGGCGTCCGCTTTAATTCTGCGACTTATAGCCGGATTGCTCGACTACGAACGACTCAGCGTCGTCAGCCTCGGCCTTTGGTCCCTCGTCGGCCTGATCGCAGCCGCCAGCGCCGTACGCTTCGCGCTACGAGGACGCCGCATTGACAGCGAGCATCTTTACGCCGCGTTTGACGCTTATTTGCTAGCGGGCGTCTTTCTCGGCATTCTATACTGGACCTTGGAACGCCAGGCGCCCGGTGCGCTGAGTTATCCAGGCGCCGCTACGACCGACGGATTTATCGCATCGACGGGCATTTATTTCAGCTTCGTGACCCTTGCGACCCTCGGCTACGGCGACATCGTTCCGCGCAGCAGCGCCGCCCGCGGCATCGCCGTCGTGGAAGCCGTGGCCAGCCAGCTATACCTCGCCGTGATGGTCTCCCGCCTGGTGAGCCTGCAGATTAGCGCCGCGCCGCGCGGCGAGCGGAACCTTCCAAACAACGCCGGGCCGGCGCCGACAGATTATGGGGAACGTTCGAGCCGCGAGATCGCTGATTCTGATAAATTGTCGGCCGCTGACCAGGGAATCGCTTCTTTATGAGCCGCATGAGTTGGCTGCGCAATTCGCAAGCGTCTAAGTCGCTTCATCCTGCCGCGCGTCTCACCTGGGCCAGGTCGAGCGTCGGACGATCGATTTCCCGGGCTGGCCTGTTCATGAAACGGCAGCTATGGGTCTGGCCGATCGTCGCGGTCCTGTTGCTGACGATTATCGGCTTCTTCGTGCGTCGCGCCATTGAGACCACGATGCGCGATTCGCTCAAGTCCGAGTTGCAGACGCTGCTTCAGGTCGATGCCGCGATGCTCGAAGCGTGGATTAACGTGCAGAAAGCCAATGCGGAATCGCTGGCCAACAACATTGATATTCGGGAGTCGTTAAATCCTCTGATTGACGCCGACGCCCCGTCGCCGCCGGAAGAGAACGCTGCAGGTCCGCCACAGGCCGATTTGCTTCGCCGAAAGCTGGCGAAGTCGCTGGCGCCCGCCCTGACAGCGCACCAGTACGTCGGCTATGTCGTGGTTGACAAGTCCAAGCGGATTGTGGCGTCGGGCCGCCCGGAGCAAATCGGCAATGTCGACCCGCCGGAATATCGCGAGTTTCTCAACCGTGCCCTGGACGGCATTTCGAATGTCTGTCCGCCGTTTCCCAGCACCGTTGCGATGAAGGATGAACGGGGACATTCAAGGACCGGCGTTCCCACGATGTTTGTTTCGGCGCCTATCTGCGACGACAGCCGCCAGGTCCTTGGGGCGCTGGCCCTGCGAATCGACCCCCTGGAGGAATTCTGCCGGATTCTAAGCCTCGGCAGGATTGGCGACACCGGGGAGACCTACGCCTTCAACAAAGACGGGCG
>JADLBW010000002.1 GCA_020847515.1 Pirellulales bacterium
CGGTCAGGATTCCACCCGGCCGAACCTTTGACAGCGACGGACTTCTCGGCGGCGCTCGGGCCAGGTCGACGGCTGCGGGTGTTGAGCTTTAGCATGTCAGAGTCTGCGGCATGGGCCAGCGCCGCCGTGCTGCTGGCCAGCAGCACGGCGGCCAGCGTTGTACGCCAGCTAGATGAGCGCGACATCGGATTGCTCCGGCAAGGCAAGGATCGTCACAGAGCACGGGCGAGCGTGTGGTATAGCTTACCGATTGGGGGCTTTCGTTCCAGCCTGCAATGCGCCTGGCGCAACTATGAAAAGCGTCCCCGTGTGCGATAGACTTCAAGGGGCGGCAGGCCCGCCGAGCAGGGCAGGGCAGGGTAGGGTAGGGGCAGGGCGACTAAGCCCGATTTACTTGAGGAGCGGCATGTCGGAATTCGTAACGGTCGCCAAAGTGGGCGCTATTGCCGAGGGCGCTGGCAACACCTTTCACGTAGGCGATCGGCTTGTGGCCGTATTCAATCACGGCGGGAAGTATTTTGCCATCGACGACCTTTGCCCGCATATGGGAGCGTCGCTGGGGGCCGGCTGCCTGGATGAGCAGGGTGTTGTGACCTGCCCGTGGCACGCTTGGCACTTCTCCGTGAAAGACGGCACCTGGTGCGACAATCCGCGGATAAAGATCGACGCATTTGAAGTCCGCGTCGTGGGCGACGAAATTCAAGTGTGCATTAAGCCTGTCGGCAAAGGATAAGCTGCCGGGCCCAGACTTCCGGCGCAACTGCCGGGAACCGCGGGGCTAATGAACAATCGTGCCTGGCCGGCGGCCGGCGGTCGGCGGTACGACGAAAAAATGTTTAGTCTGGCCGCTAGCATTTGGCCGACAGCCGACAGCGCCTTTGCGTCTTTGGCTGCGCAGAGATCCAGGGGACGGATCTACCGCGACCCGCGCGCCACAGGCCCCAGGCCGCATGCCATTATGGGGCGTCGGCCGGAAGCCACTGCATGTCCACTTGCTGCGTGATCTTTTGGTCCGTCTGCTGGCCCGCCACGGTTATCTTCAGCGTCAATTGCTGCCGAAGTGACGACGACTCCAGGCGGCCATCAGTCCGATTGAAAAGCAGCTCGCCCTCGGACGACTGATCCGCCACGTCGATCGTCGCCGGACCGCCTGTGAATTTGACGACGATCTGCGGTTTGAATATTTCCATCGTCTTGCCGTCAAGCTCGCGGCTGCCCTCATAGCGATACGTAATTTCAGCCGTCTGCGTACCGATCGCTGGCGCGTTCGTCTCCGTCTTATTGGTGAACTCCATGCCGGGCTCAAGCGTTTCCGGCAGCACGAACCCGGCCTGCGCGACAAGCTTCTTAAACCCTTCGGCGCTCGCCAAATCGCCCAATTGGGCGGCGCCCGGCTGATTCTTAAGGGCCTCGACCAGATCGTCCGGCACGTCGACGTCGGAGATTTCGCCCCGCGGCGTCATCGCCACGCTGAACGGGCTCGAGGTGATCGCTTTCAGCAGCGGCGTCAGCATGGCCGCGGGACCCTGCGGATTGTCCAGCGCTTGGGAATCGATTTCGGCCTGCTGGCCGTCGCCCGTGGCAGACTTGATTCGCATGCGGTCGATGCGCTGATTAAGAAGCGCCGAGCCGTCGCTGTTCACCTGTTTGACGGTCCAAGAGCTGTCGATGGTTAGCGTCGTGCTCGCCGCGGCGTCGCCGCCGGCGCCGCTACGTTCAATTTGCGTCTGCTGGGTGATGCGATAGCGGTTGGAAAGCCCGGGCTCGAATCTCCAGCGGAGCGGCTCGGCGGCCTCGCCAAGGGCAGGCGTAAATATGGCGAGAAGCAGGGCCAGGCGGGGCAGGGCGATAGGCGTGGAGGTCATATGGCAAACTGGAAGTAGTCGATGAATGAGCCGCTGGGGGGCCGCTTCGATGCAATTTAAGGGCGCGAGCGAGACCTTAAAGCTAGCCATGGCGCTAAAGTTCTGCCTCAGCGGCCGACGCTCTATTGTCCCGCTCCGCGGCGGATGCTCAAGCCAGAACGCCCGCCGATTGGTTGGCTGGGAGGCGCCTGGCCAGCAACTATAGTAGGGTGCTACCGGCGCAGCGATTGCCCAAATCGGGAACTGACACTGCCTGGCCGGCCCCGATTGTGCGGCGACATGGACTCGAACATTCGACGTAACCCCGTATTCCGCGAGCAACTTCTAATTGACGGGGTGAGCTACGAGATCGCGGCGGTAGCCGATGAAGAAGGCTGCCTTGCGCGCTGGCATTGCGCCCGTTGCGGCCTTGGTGGCCAATCGAAGGTCAAGCTTCCCGCCAGCGCCGCAGCCATCGAGTGGGCGCGGAACAGCGTGCAAACCCATCACGCGGCTTTGCACCACGAGCGCGGCGCCTCGCCCTGAAGCCCCGCGCGGCCGCAGGCGATAGACGTCCTGCGATCGGCGTCCCAGCGGGGACCAGGCGATTTAAGCCGTGAGATCCTTTTGATAGTCGGACTGGACCTCGCACGGCTGGGCGCATGCCGAGCAGTTGCCTGAGCCAAAGCAGCTCGCGCACGGAATTCGATAGGCGGCAGTCGCGGCTGGCATGGCGCCCCGACCGTCGCAATCGGGGCAACATCCTGTTCCTCGGCACACGGGACAATGTTCAGCGGTCACCGGTCCAATCCTTTGATCGTAGGGAAGGCGTGCTCCGCGAAGCGCGATATGGGGGAATTATGGCATGCGGCCAGCCGCGGGCATTTGCGGTTTTTATCGGCTCGTCGGCGCGCCCCGTTCGACTCGCGTCGCAACAGCCTCTGGCTGCACCACGGCCAAGGCGGCGACAGGAAGACCGTGCGAGAGCCCCCCTGGCGGCGACATCCCGGTTGGCGGTCGCCTACGCTACCATCGCCAGGCTAACGTTCCCCAGGCGAGGCCGGCGCCGAATCCCGACATAAGCAGGTGGTCGCCGCGGCGGATCCCGCCGGCGCGCAGCGTCTCGTCCAGCGCGATGGCAATGCTGGCCGCCGAGGTGTTCCCATAGCGGTCCATGTGCATGACGACCCGCTCGCGCTCAATTTCCAATGCTTCGATCGCTGCATCCAGGATCCGCACGTTGGCCTGGTGGAGCAGCCAGCAGTCGATTTGATCTGTGGAAAGACCTGCAGCGTCAAGCACCTGCCGCGTAGATTCCTCGACAAGGCGCACGGCCCACTTGAAGACGGGCCGGCCGTCCATTTCGAGAAGCCACGATCCTTCTTCGGCGCCGCAATGGTAGGGGCGCTCGGCGCCGCCGACGCGGCGGCAGAGCATATCGGCGCCGGCCCCGTCGGCGCCCAGCGTATAGGCCAGGGCCCCTTGTTCTGCGCTGCCGGGCACGAGCAACACGGCGCCGGCCCCGTCGCCGAACAAGGGATAGGTCTTTACGTCGTGGGGATTGATCGCTCGCGAGTTGGCGTCGGCGCCGACGACCAGCGCTCGCCGGCTGGTTCCGGCGGCGACGAATTGCATCGCGGTCGCCAGGGCATAGGTGAACCCTGCGCAGGCGGCCGATATGTCGAAGGCGCCGCAGTTGAGACCTAGCCGATGCTGCACGGCCGGGGCCGTGGCGGGCAGCAAGCGGTCGGGCGACAGCGTGCCGACGACTAATAGATCGACGTCTTGGCGCGGGATCTTGGCCGCGGCAAGGCAGCGGTCAGCCGCGGCGACGGCCATGTCGCTAGTGGTCATCCCCTGCGGGGCATGTCGCCGCTCGCGAATGCCGGTCCGTTGGACGATCCATTCAGGATCGCAGCCGAGCGAGGAAAGATCGGCGTTGGTGACGACCTCATCGGGCAGATAGCTGCCAGTGCCGACTATTTGCACCCCCGTGAGCGACCGGACCGGGGCGCCGCCAACCGCCGCAATGCCGTCGCTCATGAAATGGAACCTCGCGATCGGTCAACGGGGAGGGGGCAGGGGAGGGCGATTCGGCGGGGACTCAGCCTACGCCTAGCCCGGCGCAACTGCAAGGGCCGCGACGCGGCCCAGGCGTTGCGCAGCCAGCTATGCGGCCTTACGCCGGGCCGTTCTGTACATCAGCGAGTTGCCCTTTTTTCCGACGACTTCGACGGCCCCCATTTCGCGCAGGCAGTAGGCGATGCGCTGCGCTTCCCATCGAGGCAAACCCAACTTCGCGGCGAGCTGCGCGGTGTCGAACGGCGAGGGAAGCCGCGCGGGCAGCAAGCGTCGCAAATCTGCAGCCGTGGCCAGGGAGCGCCGACCGACAACGCCGAGCAGACGTTGATCTTGAATCTGGAAGTCGCAGCGGGAGCGCCGCCGCCGCTTGCCGCGACCGGGATAGCGGCATTCCTCGACGTCGACGAGTATCGCCTCCAAGGTAAGTCGCGGATGAGGAAATACGCGCGTGAAGTAGACCAGCTCGTCGAAAACGTCGAGCAGCTTGCCCCGCTTGGGACTGCGACGTCGCTGGAGTTCATGTCCGTCGCGGCCGTCGAGCTTTATCAGCACCTTGCGGGCCACGATCGGTTTTACAATTCGCACTCGATGACCTTCGAGCAAACTGCGGACTTTATCGCGAATGGCCGCCAGCGAGCCATGCTGGATTTCGATCAGTTCGCCTCCGCACACCGCGTCGATCCGGTAGCCGCCGCAGACGACTTCCTGCCGGCCGTCGGCGCCTGCGTATATGGCTTTGAGTTGTCGATGAAGCGAAGTTTCCATACTTCAACGCACGGGCTGCTCGATTCCCAGATCGCGAACGGTCAATAGCGTCTCCAACTTGTATCCGCGCTCGCCAAAAGCCTCGCGCCCGCCCTCCTGGCGGTCGACGATCGCCAGCACGCGCTGTACGCGCAGTCCCGCCGCCTCGCAGCGCTCGATCGCCAACAGCGACGACCCGCCGGTGGTGACCACGTCTTCCACGATGACGATTTCCTCGCCGGGGGCAATCGGCCCTTCGACGAACTTGCCGGCGCCGTGTTGCTTGAGCTCCTTGCGAACCATCACGCCGCGCAGCGGCACATTCTGCATCCCGGCAATCGTCAGAATGGCGGCGGTTATGGGATCGGCGCCGATCGCCATCCCGCCGACGAGCTGCGGCATGTCGCGGCGCAGCAGCTCCAGCATCCCGCTGCCGATCAACACGGCGCCGCGGGAATCGAGGGTCACCTTACGGCAATCCAAGTAGTAGCTGGCCTTCTTGCCGGACGCCAACGTAAAGTCGCCAAAAGCCAGCGCCGTTTCTTTGATGAGCGCCACAAGCGCTTGCCGGTCGTACATTCGTTTTCTCCTGGCAGCGACCGCCGCGACCGCAAAATGCCACCACAAGTATGGAACGCCTTAAAAATCAACCGCTGTCGTTGGCTCAGCAGACGACGCGGCACAGGTGCGGAACAAGTTGCACGCCTCTCAAAGTGCTGAGGGCCGCGGCAGGAGCCCGGCACGCCGCGGTATACCATGGGATGCCCGACTGCGAGAAGAGCGCCGGCTTGAAGAGCCAGAACTTCCCGCCGGACGGCTGTTGAATCACCCTTCCCCCGAGAAGGAGGGATGGTTGTCTCCACGAGCGTCGTGCGCACTCGCATGTCCGCTGAACGCATAGAATTCTGGAATCGTATGGTGCGGCGGCTGGCAGATTTGGCAGATGCACACGAAGGCGTTTTTTGGCGATCAATAGGCGGGCCGCGCCTTGCCGGCGCCGTTGATCCACCACGGAACCCATGCCAAGGCGACGGCGTCCACGCCGATATCGCTCTTGCGCGGAGGCAACTCCACTTGGGAAAGCTTAAACCAGTCGAGACGCAGTCGATCGTCGGCACGCGACAGTTCCTCTTGCTCCTGGGCCTGCAGGGCGGCGAGCTTCGCCTCCTCCTCGGCCAGCCGCGACTGGGCTTGCGACTGCTGCTGCCGTTGACGGATGGCGGCGCCGGCGGTCGTCGCGGTAATGATCCGCGTACGCGACTTGCGGCCTAGGATCGCCCTGACCGAGGCCTCGGCGGCGCGCCCCACCAGACCGCCCAGGCGCGTCCAGAACTGGGACTTCTCCTGTGCAACCTTGCTTTGAGCCGACGCGACCCGCTGCTCTTGCCGCTGGATTCTTTCTGCGAACTGTCGCTGAATCGCGGAGCGGTTGGCTTCATTTTCTTGGCGGGCCTGTTCCAATAGTCGGGCACGAAACTGCGGTTCCGTCTCTTCCGGCCGAGAGATGTCCCGCGGGTCGTCCGATTGCAGCAGCACCAATCGCTGCGTCTGATAGAGGTGATCAGCCAGATCGTCGTCCCAGCGGCGATAGTTCTTCGGCTGCACCAGTTCCGGCGGCAGATCGGCGAAGCGGGCGCCCGGCGCAGGTTCGGCCACCGTTCTCGGCGCCCGCTGAAATACCATGGCGCTCGCCCACACAGGCGGCGTCAAGGCTCCATACACCGGCTGCAGAGCGGCGTACTCCTGCCATAGGTCGATATCATGCGAGGCCTTTACAAAATGCAGCTTGCCGGCGGCCAGTAGGGCAGGCCGATACGTCAATTGCTCGCCGGGCGCAGGTGGAGTATCGGGATCCACGCCGAGATACCGCTGCGGGATGTCCGGGGATAGCACAGGACGATGAGCATCCTCGGAGGACCGTTGCGATGCCGCGTCCGGCGCCGTGGCCGCGGACGGCGGACGATTTTCGTCTTCGAGCTTGCGGGGCGCCATCAACGCACTGATTTGGCGCCGCGTCAAAGGCCCCGCCAGATAGGACATGGCCCAGCGGGCCTGGAAGATCGCCGGCGAGGGGGCATGGACGTTGTTTAATAGAAACACGCGATTGTCGAGCGCCGCCAGCACCGCCTCGGTTTTCTGCCGGTCGAACGCGGCGCCCGCTTCGGCGGAGGCTCCTTCCAGCCCCTCGATCACACGGAGCTTGTCACGCTCTGTCTGCAGCCGGCCGAGCAGCCATGTCCCGGCGTTCGACAAGGCCTTGTAATCAAGGTCGACCGGGTTCTGCGTAGCCAATACGCATCCCAGGCCGTAGGCCCGCGCCTGCTTAAGCAGCGTCAGCATCGGGCGTTTGCTGGGCGGGTTCGCCGTCGGCGGCAAATAGCCGTATGCCTCGTCCATGTACAGGATGGCGCGCAGACTGGAAGAACCAGGCTGCGCGCGCATCCAGGCGATGACTTCGCCGAGCAACAACGTCACGAAGAACATCCGTTGCGGCTCGTCAAGATGCGCGATGGAGATGATCGACAGCCGCGGCCGGCGGTCGGCCGCGTAGAGCAGCCGTTCGACGTCCAGCGGCTCGCCTGCGAGCCACCCGGCAAATGACGGCGAGGCCAGCAGATTGTTGACCCGCATGGCAAGCTCCAGTCGCTCCGCGGCCGGGAAAAACGTCTCCAGGTCGACGACGCCGACCCGTTCAAACGTCGGTTGCTGGATCGCGTGTATCATGGCGGTCAGATCTAAGTCGCGGCCGGCTCGCCATGACTCCTCCAATACTCTGGCCAACAGGATATGCTCCCGACTCATGGGGTCCGCTTCTATTCCTAAGAGACCGAGCAGTCCCGCGGCGACGCCTGCGATGCGATCGCCCATCGCTTCTTGGTCGTCCAGTACCGTCGCGCTGGGCGCGGCCAACGATCGCAGAATTGCCAGCGACAGGCCCGCGCTTGAACCGGGCGTATAGATCGCCCGGTCCGCCGACTCGGTGAATCGGCGAATCCGCTCGCCATCCTGGCTCCAGGCCCCGAGCCCCTGGCGCCACTGTTCAGCCGTCAAAGCCGCCTGCTCGTCAGGCGTCCGACCTTGGCGGGCGGCGGCGGCCTCGTCGATCCAAGGACGGAAATCCTCGGGCCGCAGTTCCGGAAAGGCCAGCAGCAGATTGCCAAGATCGCCCTTGGGATCAATGGCAATCGCGGGGATGCCGTTCAGGGCGGCTTCCTCCAGCAGTGCGAGGCAAAGGCCCGTTTTGCCGCTGCCCGTCATGCCAACGCAAACGGCGTGCGTCGTCAGATCGGCGCACTGGTAGAGCAGCGGCTCGGGCAGCGCCCGACCGGCGGCGAGATCGTAATACCGACCAAGATAAAAGGATCCGCGCTCGTCCATTGACGGCCTGCCGAAACGGGTTAAAGAAATCTCTCCGCTCGAGTCGTCGCGATTCAATAGGGCGGCCGCCCGCAGGGGAGCCTTGCCGAGCGCGCCGTTGGCTCGTGCTGCTTGTCAAGCTAGCACTGCCTGGAGCGCTGGCGACTCCGCTTGGGCTCGGACGGCGCCGGTGCTTTGACGGTAGGGTACAACGCCGGCGTGCCGACCGCAAAGTCAGCCCGCCTTACGCGCTTCGACCGGCGGGGGCCAGGCTACCCGGGCGAACTCGACGGAGAGGAGCCGTTTTGCTGTTGTGCCGAACGCGGCGGGTCGATACAGATGGCGACCGTCTGCGCGGCGTCGGGCGTTCTTCGCAAGTCTGCGGATGTTGGCGACCACGTTGAGCGGGCGGCTCTAGCTCTATGGTGGCACGATGAATGAAGTCAAACGCTCTCAGCGTCGCATACTCTGGGCGGCGCTCACGATGACGGCCGCCAGCGCGACCGCGCCTGAGGCCGAGGCCCAGTACTATTACCAGCCGCCGCCGAGCTACTATCAGAACGACACCGTAGGCGGCGCCGTGGTCGGCGGCGGGCTCGGCGCCATCACCGGCGCGCTGGTGGGCGGACGAAAGCAGCGCGGCGAAGGAGCCCTTATCGGCGCCGGCGTCGGCGCCCTGGCGGGCGGGCTGGTCGGCAACGCTCAGGACAGGGCTGACCAGCGGCAGGCCGTGGTTGGCAACGCCACGGCGCTGCAGGCCAATGTCCAGGCAGCCGCGCAGGCGGTGACCAATTACGACCTCGTCGACATGACTCGCGCCGGGCTTAGCGAAGAGCTGATTATCAGCACGATCCGCGCGCGGGGCGGACGGTTCGATTTAAGTCCCAACGGCCTGATCGGACTCAAACAGAGCGGCGTCAGCGATCGCGTGGTGATCGCCGCACAGTCGATGGGGCAGGGCGGCTACATTTCCCCGGCGCCGGCAGTAGCGCCCGCGCCCGCCGTGGTCGTCAGTCCGCCGCCAGCGGTCTACGTGCGACCGGCGCCCGCCGTGCACTTCTACTCTGACTTCGGGTGGCATGGGCATCATTACCACCATTACCACCACGGGCATTGGCATCACTAAGGCCGATGCTCGCTACACCGGGCGGTAGGCACGGGACTACCCCATCGCGCCCGGCCGGTGAGCGCAAGGTCTTCGTCAGATTTGTAGCTTGCCAAGTACAAAATCCGGGAATTCTTCCAGACCGATGAGCTGGCAACCGCGATGGCGGGCCAGATCCTGCGCGGCCCCGGTAAAGCGGCGGTTGATGATGACTGCGGCGCCGTCGAGCTGGTGGTTCTCGCGCACCAGCAGCGCTTGATTGACGGCGCTGCTGTCGACGACCTGTCCGCTCGCGCGCGTGATTGCGGCAGCGGTGCGATTGGCGAACCGAATCAGCAGCACCGGGGGCAGCTTGACGGCCGGCGGATGCCGCTCGACCGTAGCGCCGAGGGTGCGACATGCCTCGACGACAAAATCCTCCCACTCGGCTTCGTTCATCAGCTTCCAGTCGCGCTGCAGCAAGGCGGCCCGCTGAACCTGCCCGGAAGCCATGAGCTCGCGGCGCTCCTCGCTGACGCGCTCCTGCTCGCGCCTTATCCGCAGCAGTTCCGCAGCGGCTTCATCAGCGCGAGCCCGCAACGCGGCGGCCTCCGACGCCGCGGACTGAAGCTGGTCCGCAAGCAGCCCGTCGGCCGGGTAGAACAACAGCAGAGCCAAAAGCGCCCCGCCGACGCCGGCTGCCACGAAGAATATCATCAGGCCGCTCACCGAGGGCGGCAGGATGAGGCTCGACGCGAACAGGGCCATTAAGCCAATCGCGACTGGGCCGGCGGTTAGCACGCCGATTTTCCAAAGCTCGAACGACGCCGACGGGATGCGGGTAGATCGCGCAGCGCGAAGATAGCGCAGGCGTCGGCCGGCTCGAACTGCTTGTGCGCGAAACCGCGGGAGGTCGGCTGCCAGTTCGCTTGCGTTCGCTTCGAGGCGCTCGATTTCGAGATTCAACTGCGAGATTCGCCAGTGATCGGCGGGCAAGGGAGCCGGATTCTCTTGCAACGGGTGACTCATCGGCGCGCAAGCGGGTCGGGATTCTTGTGCGACTGGCGGGAACCATTGGCGGACAGGCTTTCAAGACGCAAAAGCATCCCGACCCTGGTTACCTCCGCAACGGGGTCGGGATTCTTTTGCGACTGGTGGCTCCTGTGGCCGGCAAGCTCTCCAGTCGCAAAAGCATCCCGACCCCCGCACCTCGCTCATGTCGCCGCGGCGGTGCGGCGAGACGTTTGGGTGCTGTAGGTGCTCTCGAAAATCTTATCCGCGTTGTTCACTTCAAAACCGTCGCGGCGGTGCTCGCGGCGGATCTGCGCGGCCGGCATCGATGCGAACTCCGGCAGCACCCGCCGCTCGGCGAACTCGACGTACGAACCGGAGATCGGCTTCACGACGACGCCGCCGCGTCCGTCATCGAACTCGGCGTCGACCATCTCGGCGACGGTCGAGCTTTGCAGCAGCAGCCCGTCGCGGCTGACCTTGATCTCCCCGCCCGAATCGTTGAGCTTCAGGCCGTGTCGCTTGAGAAATGCATTGAACTGCTCGACAGTGTTGTAGCCGTCCGGCAAGTTGTGAACGCTGACCGTAAAATGGTTCAAATAGTAGCGATTGTAAACGACCCACGCCGCGTACTCGCTTTCGGCGGCGAGGCGCTGATAGTCCTGCCACGTCGGCGTGCGCCATAACGAGGCGTGCAGGAAGGCGTCGACCGCGATCGCGTCGCCGAGATCCAGCGAGTCGACCGGGTCGCTCTTCACCTCGTCGGTGTACGAGCCAACGATGCGCCCGGCCGCTGCCGAGAGATCGTCGACGCGAAGCTCGCTAATAAAAATCCGCGGATGCTTCGGCGAGGGCGGCGAGTACCAATAGGCGTTCAGCTTCTTTTCCGGGAACTCATAGCGGTCGCGTCGATCGTATCCCAATCGGAGAAAGATCTTCTCCAACGACGCGATGCCCAGTTGCGGCACGCCCATCGTACGGAAGGCGATATGGTCGTTCTCAATATCGTCGGCGGAGTTGATTACCCCGTCGGCAATCATGGCGGAGATCACGCGGCCGACGTCGGGCACCCGCTCGCGGTAGCGACGCATAAGTCCGTCCAGGACGAATTCGAGCGTCGCGGCAGTTTCTGGGGCGTTCATAGGGGCCTCGCTTTAGATCATGCGACCGAACGGCAACCTGCGCGTTTTCGCGATTACTCAAGTATAAATGCGGCGACAGCCCGCAGGCAATTGACCTCGGCCGCGGGAGGCAGCGGCGGGGCGGCTGCGGTTCGACCTTCGCCGCCCAGCGGCCGCGGGCGAAAGCGGCGGCAACCGGCTTTAGGGCGCTTTGCCAAGAGGCGCCCAGCGGTTTATGATCGACCACGTACGGCGGCTGCCTGTTCCCGTAAAGCGACCGCCGCCGCTCATCGTTTCGTCCTATCAACTCTCGAAGGGCTTCACTTATGGGTGGCCAATACCGATCCACGCGGCGTGGATTTTTGAAGACGGCCGGCGCAGCGGTCGCTGCGCCGTATGTCATTACCTCCACCGCGCTAGGTCAGGGAGCCATCCCCCCGGCGAGCGACCGGATCGTCATGGCGGGCATCGGCATCGGCAATCAAGGGCGGTCCGATCAGGGCGCATTCCTCGACCGCCCGGACGTGCAGTACGTGGCGCTGAGCGACGTACGGCAAAGCGTTCGCGACGCCGCCAAAGCCCGCGTCGACGAGCATTACCAGAACCAAGACTGCCAGACATACAACGACTACCGCGAAGTCATCACGCGCGACGACGTCGACGCCGTACACGTCGCCACGCCCGACCATTGGCATGCGATCATGGTCATCGAGGCATGCCGCAACGGCAAAGACGTCTACTGCCAGAAGCCCGAGACGCGCACGCTCCGCGAGGGGCCGCTGATGATCGAGGCGGCGCGGCGATTCGCGCGCGTCGTTTCCGGCGGAAGCCAGCGCGTCCTGGAGGACTACCGCGAACTGGTGAACAAGTGCTGGAGCGGCGAGCTGGGGCGGATCAAGTGGATCAACGTCAACGTCGGTCCGCTGTCGCAGCTCTGCAATCTTCCCGCCGAGGAAACGCCGGCCGACATCGATTGGGACATGTGGCTCGGCCCCGCCCCCTGGGCGCCCTACAACGCCCAGCGGTGCAGCGGCAACTTCGCAACCACCGGTGGAAGCTGGCGGTCTTACGTCGATTACTCCGGCGGCGGCATGACCGACTGGGGCGCCCACCACTTCGGCGGGGCGACCTTCGCCATAGACGTCCGCGAGCAGCAGCCGGTGGAAGTCGAATACATCGCCGAAGCACAAGGCGCTTACCTCGCCTTCCACTACCCCAACGGCGTCATCATTTACCACAACAAGCCGCAGACTGAGAATCTGGCCGTCGAAGGCGATCCCGGCGAGCAGCGCGAGGCCAAGCCCGTGCCCGTCTACAAGGGCGAAGGGGGCATCTACGGCGACTTTATCCATTGCGTGAAGACCCGCGAGCGGCCCTTCCGGGATATCGAGCTGGGGGTCAACACGATCGCCGTCAGCCACCTCGGAACGATCGCCTACAACTTGAAGCGATCGTTGAAGTGGGATGCGGCGGCGCAGAAGTTCCCCGGCGACGAGGAGGCGAATCGTTATCTCGATCGGGCGCGCCGCGAGCCGTGGGTCCTGTAGCAGCCTTAAGCCGATCCTCGGGTGGAGACGGCGTCAGTCGAACGTTGTAGTTCTTGCGGGGGCGTCTCCAACGCCGATCGCACGTTGCCCTTTGGAACGAGACGGAAGGGGAGCATCGGCGGCAAAGACGCCTCCCGCAGTTCGCCTGGGATCAATCGATCACGGCGGCTGGTACTTTCTCGCCCGATATGCCGTTGGCCGTTATTCATCAAGCAATCTCTCGTCATAAATGGATAAACCTATGTTGGATCAAGCCCTGGAAGCCCTGAAAACTTATGACTGGGGCGTCGACGTGGCCGTGCTGACCCCCATCGAAGAGGCGGCGGTCGCCACCCATGCCGACCCCTCCGCCCGTGCAGACCTCGAAACGAAGCTCGCCGCATTGCTCGACGACGAGCTTTCTCGCGACGCCAAGGATTACGTCTGCCGCAAGCTGATGGCGATCGGGACAGCGGCTTCGGTAGCGGCGCTAGCGCCGCTACTGGCCAACCCCGAATCTTCGCACATGGCCCGCTATGCCCTGGAGCGCATCCCGGCGCCCGAGGCAGGACAGGCCCTGCGCGACGCGCTCGCTCAGGTCGACGGCGAGCTGAAGGTCGGCATGATCGGCTCGCTCGCCAAGCGCCCGGCGGATGAAAGCCTGTCCGCTCTCACTCCGCTGGTGAACGACGATGACCCGGCCGTTGCCAAGGCGGCCATCACGGCCTTAGGCCGGCTCCGCACGCCCGAAGCGGCCCAGGCCCTGGCCCAGGCGAAGCCGGCCGACGAGCAGGCGCAACTGGCGGCGATTGACGCCCGGCTGGCATGCGCGGAGTCCTTGCTCGCCGCCGGCAAGAAGACTGAGGCGATGGCCCTCTACAAGCCGCTGATGGCGGCCGACCAGCCCAAGCACGTGCGCCTGGCGGCAACCCGCGGCCTGCTGGCCAGTTCCGGCAAGAAGGTCGATTGAATCATGGTCCAGGCGATCGATTTCTTGCCGATCGCTCCGCCGCGCAGAACGTTCGGCCGCACTGCGTACTGCAGAGGTCAAAGTGGGTCTTAGTCCCCGTACGATGTTGATTGTCGTCAGCCTTGTTTGGGGGCACGGTTCGTCGAGGACAGTTCACGCCGAACCGCCCTCGCCTGAGTTTTTGCAGACGGTCATTGATTTGCTGAAGGACCCGGACAAGGAAGTTCGCGCGCTGGCGCTCGACCAGATACGCAGCGACCTGGAGGGAGAGGCGGCGACGAAGGCATTTGCGGCGGAGCTGCCGAACATGCCGCCCGATGCTCAGGCGGCGCTCATTAGCGCGCTAGCCGATCGGGGCGATCGCGCGGCCCGCGACCCGGTGCTTCGCCTGCTCAGGACCTCGCCGGACGAGCCGGTTCGTATTGCAGCATTGAGGTCGCTCGGCTCGTTGGGCCAGGCCGAGGACGCCAAGCTGCTCGTAGAATCACTGGAGGCCGACTCCGCGCCCGTCCGAGAAGCCGCCCAGCAGAGCCTCGCTCGCTTGCCTGGCGAGGCAGCGACCGAGGCGATTGCCGTTGAACTCGAAACTGCGAAGCCCGCCTCGCGCGTACCGTTGATCGACATCGTGCGCCATCGCGGCGGCCGGCAGGCCCTGCCGCAATTGCTCAAGGCGGCAAGCGACCGAGGGCCGACGGTTCGGCAGGCAGCCATTGCGGCGCTGGGCGCGCTTGCCGGTCCCGAGGACGTGACCGCGATCGTGCCGCTCGTCCTCGGCGCGACGGCGGGCGCCGAGCGCGACGCGGCCGAGCGGGCGCTAGCCTCTGCCTGCGGCGGCGGCGAGCGACGGGCTGATCCGCTTATCGCGGCGATGCAGGATTTACCCCGCGACGAGCGAACCGCGCTGCTGCCGGCGCTGGGGCGCGTGGGAGGAGCGGCGGCGCTGGGCGTTGTGCAAGATGCGCTCGCCGACGAGGACTTCAATCGGCACGATAGCGCAATTCGCGCTCTGTGCAACTGGCCCGACGCCTCCATAGCCTCGCAATTGAAGCACCTCGCTAGCGCCGACGAGCACCCGGCCCACCAGCGGACGGCCCTGCGTGCGCTCATCCGCGTAGCGCCGCTGGACGACGGCCGCAGCGACGCCGAGCGGCTGGCGCTGGTTAAGGAAGTGTTGGCTATGTGCACCCGCGACGACGACCGGCAGCTTGTGCTGCAGCGAGCGGCGGCCGTTCATTCTCTAGAGACGCTGCAGTTTCTCCTACCGTTTCTGGATGATCCCCGCTTCGCCCAAACGGCGTGCCAATCAGTCGTCGAGCTAGCCCACGACCGCCGTTTGCGCGAGCCCAATAAGGCTCGATTCGATCCGGCGCTCGACAAGGTGATTGCCACAAGCAATGATCCAGTCGCGATCGAACGGGCCCAGCGCTACAAAAAGGGCCAGACGTGGGCTCGGCCTAAGCGATAATCGGCGCACAACATCCGCCTTGCTCAATCGGAAGGACTTGGGAACGCCCGCCCGCGGCGCGGCTATTCGCCGACTCGGATGACGACGGGTGCTGCTCGCCGGCGAACCGCCGAAGCCGCCGGCGAATCTGCAGCATTGACCACGGGGGGCCTTCGCCACGTATGGCAGCGCGGCGTTCAGGCCGATTCCGCGCAAGCACGTACGTCGCGTTACCTCGATTCGCGCCTCATCCATGGCGAAGACTCTCCCTGCGAAACACACCCATTGCGATCGAACCGCCGCCGACCCAGCTTCCTTGAGCGTAAACGAAGAAATCGTCCCTGGGCGAATTCCCATGCACCCCGGGCGCCGATCGCGCCTCTTTCAACGCTCTCAGGCCTGGTGCGGAACGGGGGTGGGAGAGAGTCGCACGTCCCCACGGTTTGGCGGCGCCGCCACTGTGGTTTATGCTAGGCAGTGGTTCATGCCTCGCCGCCGAAGCCGGCAGGGTTTGGCGCGCTAAAGCCAGCCGCGTCCGCGCCCGCTCCAGTGCCTCACTGGCCACGGGAGCGATGCAAGTTCGTAGCCTGGCGAGCGTCATTGCGGCGCATGCGGTTCACGCTCGGCCTATAACTCTCACTCAACGACTCGCCCTATGGAATTCCGCTATCATCGGCTTGCTCTCGGCCGGGCGCATCGCGCCCTATTCATGCTTCGCGGCGCCGTGGTTTCGCTCGCGCTTACAATTTCCTGCCTGGCGACCGCCCCGGCGACGGCCGAGGACCTGATTGGCCTGTATCTCACCTGGCGCCACGATCCGACCACCACGATGACGGTCAACTGGGTCGACATCTACGAGGGGAGCAGCGCCACGGTCAACTATCGTGCCGCCGGCCAGGGGGCGTGGGAGCAAGCGACCGCCGACCGCTCGACCGTCGGCCCCACAACGCTGCAACTTCGCCGCGCCGAGCTGACTGGCCTGGAGCCGGGAACGCTGTACGAGTTCTGCATCGGCGAGCCCAACGACGCCGATCACATCCTGCAGTTTAAGACCATGCCGGCCGCGCTTGACGAGCCGATCAGCTTCGTCGCCGGCGGCGATATGATGCACACCCGCGCCATGGCGGACGCGATGAACGCCCAGATGCAAAAGCTGGATCCGGACTTTGCCGTGCTGATGGGCGACCTGGCGTACGCCAACGACGTCAACGGCACGCGCTGGATCGACTGGCTCGGCTCGTGGACCGAGCACAGCGTCGGCAAGGACCGCCGCGTCATCCCCATGGTCGTCGCCATCGGCAATCACGAAGTCAAGAAAGGCTACAACGGTCGTATTCCCCAGGACGCCGAGTACTTCTACAGCCTCTTTTCGCTGCCGCAGGACCGGTCGTACTACGCGCTGGACTTCGGCCAGTATCTCTCGTGGATCATTCTCGACTCGGGCCACACGCAACCGGTCGACGGCCTGCAAGCAGAGTGGCTCCAGCACGCCCTCGACGAGCGGGTCGACCAGCGGTTCCTATTTGCCGGATACCACTTCCCGGCATACGGCACCACGAAGGGGCCCGAAGGGGGCCTGCCGATTGATAACCCGCGGGCGACCGTCATTCAGAAGAATTGGGTTCCGCTGTTTGAACGCTACGGGCTGACGGCGGTCTTTGAGAACGACCACCACACGTTTAAGCGCACCCATCGCATCCGCGCCGGAAAGCGCGACGACGCCAACGGCATTCTCTACCTCGGCGACGGCTCCTGGGGCGTCGTGCCGCGCGAAGTGCCTGCCCCCGGCCAGGCCTGGTGGCTGGCCAAGGCCGAACAGCGGAACCACCTCTGGCACGTCCAGCTCCGCAGCGACGGCACAGCCACGGCCGAAGCCGTAGACCCGCAGGGCGAAGCGTTCGACCGCGTGGAGTGGCAAACCCCGCGGACGAAGCCAGCCAGGTAAAGGGCGTCGGCAATATCATCTGGCCTACGCCTCAGCCGACGCACTGAGGGCTGAATCCGCGCGCCCGCCCTGAGAGGCGGGTTGCGGAGCGGTCGCAGGCGGCGATTGGTGGCACCGGTTATCCGAAGTGAATGCTCCCGATTCAGCGGCGATCATGCCCGTGTTTGGTTCTTCCGCCGCAATTACCGTTCGCCGATGGGCGTCTGGGATTCGGCAAGAGATGCGGCGGCCGTCGTTAGCAGCTGGTCGACGAGCTCATTCAACTCGCTTGGCGTCGGCATCGGGTCGTTTTTTCGCCGGCCCAGGTCGTGCAGGCGCAGGTGCGCGGCGACCGGCTGGTCGAGGCGCTGGAAAAGGCCTAGCGCGCATTCGATGGGGCAACCGTCGACGACCCACGCCGGGCGGGCCGCCAGTTGCTTGAGGAAGTGGCGTTTCCCGGCGCCGACGCCGGCGAGGCACGACATTTCCGCCGCGCCGCGGCGGTCGAGCTCCAGCGCCACCTGGTTGGCCAGTTGCCCGGCGTTGGAGCAGCCCGAACAGGCGAACACGAGGGGTTGAGTCGACGTACCGGTGGTCATCTTGAAGCGCTAATTCGCGGCTGCCGGCACACGGCATTCAGCAGCGGTCATAACGGTCGATAGTCCTTGGTGACGGCGCCGTCGCCGCATGCGGGGCGGGCAATCCAACGGGCAACGCGCCGGAACAACCATTGTGTGCCTATCGCCGTTTAAGCGATGACCGCCACTCTCACCTGCTCAATCAGCCTGCCAGACCACAGCCTTCGCAGGCCTCGGGGCGTTCGAGGGGCACAATGGCCTCCGGCGAAGTCGGTGCGCCCACGCGCAAGACCGCGCGCTCTATCGGCATGAAGGCCGCCAGCATATTGCCAATGGAAGCATAGAAGCCGTTGGGCGATTGACGGTTGATCAGCTTGGCGAACGCAGGCGCCCACCACGAGAGGTGGTCAGCCAAGAACCGGACTTGAGCGTCGCGACATATCGCGCGTCGATCGTTTTCCAGGCCAGCGTCTTCTTCGGCACTGCAGCGTTCCAGACGTAGCACCAGCGCCATGAACTCCAGTTCCAGCGCGATATGGTCCGGCCGCTCCGGTCGTGAGTCGGAAATCGACAGACCAAAGGCGCGATAGAATCCCGCCACGTCGGCCAGCCCGTTCGACCGTTGGAACGTGAATTTGCTGTTCACGTACTCGGTCTCGTACGGGGGGCAGGCGCCGGAGGCAAGCAGCCCGAAACACGCCTCGTATTGAGCGTTCAGCTCGTCCTTATCGCGGGGCAGGCGGGCAAGCGCCGCCGCGGGATTCAGGTGCGCCGCGGGCAGCTCCCCCAGGGCGAGCTGGGCAGCCGATAGGCGGCGGCATCGGCGCAGCAACGTCGCCGCTTCCGATAGCACGCCGTCGCCGCGCAGATCCGATAGCTGCGACCAGCAGCGATGCCGGGGATCAGTTAGCGACAGCGCGAGAAAGCGGTACATCGCCTCCCGGGCAAGGTTCAAGGCCAGATCGAATTGCTGGCCGGATCGCTGGGCGGGCTTGATCGAGTTCTTCATGGTAACGAAGGGGGCCTACGTTAGATGGAATTCACATGGGCTTGGGCGGGACGCTCAAAGGTCGGCTCTTCGACGGTCACGCGGACGACTTCCTCGTTGAGCTTGTTGAAGCCGATAACCGTATCGTTGAAGAGCTCCTGCGTTTTCTTGCTGCCGTCGGGCATGGTGACTTCGATTTCGCCGATCTTCGGCCCTTCCTCGATCTCGTAGCGGAAGATGATCTGCCGATTGGCGCGAAAGAGCTGCAGCACGGCCAGCAGTTCCCGATCCGGGCAACTGTACTGCTCGATCGCGTGCTCGACCCCGGGCCCGAACATCTGCACCAGATAGCTTCGCGGGGCCCAGCGCGGCGGAATGTAATAACCATTGGGCTCGGTGCCGAACTGCGGATAGAGCGGCAAGGCGACGCGACGCGTCCGAATCAAGTAGTACAGCGGGTTCTTCGGGTCCTCGGCCCAACCGCCGTCGTCGTCGATCTGCACCAGGCCTTGCAGGCGGATCTTGCCGACGCAGGCCGACATGCAGCGCGTTTCCGCCGGCGCGCCGGTGGGGCTGATCGCCTCGTCTTTACCTTCCAACCGCGGATAACAGGCGATGCACTTCTCGCTGGTGCGGGTCGTCGGACGGTACATCGCCTTCTTGTAGGGGCAGCCTTCGACGCACTTGCGGTAGCCCCGGCAGCGGCTCTGATCGATCAGCACCACGCCGTCCTCGGGCCGCTTATAAATCGCATTGCGCGGGCAGGAGGCCAGACAACCAGGATACGTACAGTGATTGCAGATGCGAGCCAGATGAAAGAACCACACCTTGTGCTCGGGCAACTGCGCGTCGCCGCCGAACTGGCCAGGGGCTTGGAACTGATTGCCCGTGGCGGTGTCCTCGTGGATGTTGGGGGACCGCCACTCGTCGTCGGCAGGCAGGTAGCCAAGCGCCCGTTGGGCGCCGTCGGGCCGCGGCTTCTTCTCGGCAGCGTCGAAGATCGTCATGCCTTCAAAGACGCCGTAGGGCTGCGCCGCCGGATCGGTGCTGCTGGCGTTCCAGACCTGGCCCCCTGGATTCGCATCCTCCAGCATCCCTAGCAGCTTGGCATCCCAATGCTGCGGATAGCCGCCGTAGGGCTTCGATTCGACGTTGTTCCACCACATCAGTTCCTGGCCCTTGGAAAAGGTCCAGGTGCTCTTGCACGCCATCGTGCAAGTCTGACAGCCGATGCAGCGGTTCGGATTGAACACGAAGGCGAACTGCCAGCGCGGATGGCGCTCTTCGTGCGGATAGCTCATCGCGCGGCCGATCTGCCAGTTATAGACGGTGGGCATCGGAACGTGTCTCCAGGATGTGCGCCTGCATTGCGACTCGATTGGGGTGCTGCAAGCGGACGAATTAAGTGGGCAACTCCAGAGGTATAAGCCGTTCTGAAATGGGCTCGGTTTCGCGGGCGGTCACCCGTACGACGCCGCAGCGAGAAACGATCTCGGCGATGCGGCTGCGCAACGCGTCGTCGCCAAAGGCCCGTCGTAAGCCGTGAAACGCCTGGTAGTTCGCGTCCAGGGCCAGGTCCGTGATCTGGCGAGCGTCGAAGCCCATGCGGGCGTACTCCTCCACCAGAAGCTGCAGCATCAGGCGGGCGTCGCCCGCCATCTCGAACCCCTGCAACTCCAGCGGATCATCGGGCAGCATCTCCCGCGACGCAGGATGGATCTTGGGCGTCGCATGCGAATCAGTCAGTTCCATGGCTCGTCTTCCCGTACAGGGCTCAGGTCATAATTGCTACGTAGCCGCCGGCGAGGTACTTCTCGTTCTGCGGCGTGGCCTCGCCCGGGCTATAGCCCGACGTCGCCGGACGCCATACGCCTTGACCGTCGAGGCCGCCGTTTTCCGCCTTGGTAATGCGGATGAGCGTCTCCTTGGGCACCGTGTTGACGGCGTGGTTGTCGACGTCGAACCCGAACGTGTAGCCCATGGCGCCGGTCTTCTTGTGAAACAGCGAGTCGGTCTGGTGCATCGGCATCAGCCAGTTGCGGGTGATGCTCTGATGCGAGCCGTAGCGGTAGCTCGCCTGGTAGCCGGTGTCGGCGGCCAGGGCACGGCCGTCGGGTCGCGATTCATGCGCCTTGACCGACCGCTCCGTAGCGATCCAGCCGGTGTGCTTCATGATCGTGAAGTTGTAGGGGAGCCCGGGGTTGAACTTCACCCGCACCAGGCAACGGAAGGCCTTGTGCCGCGGCCCGGCGTCCTCCTTCCAGCCGATGTAGGGTCGGTCTTCGTCGTTGGCGTCGACCCACACGTAGTCTCCCTCGGCGATGCCCCGGTCGCGCGCGGCCTGGGGATTCATTTGAATTTGCCGATCGGCGACGCCCGGCGCCCGCTTATCGGTGCGATGCGGGTCGCCGAAGTTGTCGCTCCAGAGCCAGTTCCAATCGACCGTCGACCACGAGGAATGGGTTGAGTGGCGGCTCTTGGGCGTAGTGCAGAAGTGGGCGTAGCCTTGGGCCCACAGGGGGTTGACGGTCTTCTTGACCTCGTCCCACGGCATTTTCACGTTGCGCACCTGCCGCAATTCGGCGTCGATCGTGTCCAGCGGGATGCCATAATCCGCCGGGCGAATGAAGGGACTGGTCGAGACGATCACGTTGGGCAGGTAGGGCGTCGCTTCGACCGCTTCGCGATGGACCACCAGGTTCTCGCCGAACTCGATGGCCTCCGGCAGATCGCAGTAGCTGTGCATTCGCCCGCTATCGGTATAGAACGGGATCGAGTCGTGGACCTGTTCCCAGAAGGGGACGCGCGGATAGGTGCGGAAGAGCATCAGCGCGGCGCCCGGCTCGCCGCCGTAGTCGCCCGCGATCAATTTGTCGACGTTGTAGGGGCCGTCGGCGCCGCGCGTCGTGGTCGCATTGTCGAACACGCGCTGTAAATAGACCTTGGAATTGCCCTCGGCGACGAACTTGAAGCTATCGGCAAACCGCCGATCTCCGGTCCGCCGGCTCAGGGCGGCGGCCACCTTGGCGAACACCATGCCGTCGTCGATGGTGTCGTGGATCGGTTTGATGCCCCCTTTCCACACCTGCAGGAAGGGATTTGAACACGACGCCCCGCATTCGTAATCCTGCATCTCGACCCAGGAGTTCACGGGCAGAACAACGTCCGAATATTCGGCGCTGCCGGTCCATTCGATCTGTTGATCGACGATCATGTCCATCTTGGGCAGCACATGGACGATGATGTTGTAAATCCACTTCGATTGGTTAAGAAAATTCGCGTTGTTGTACCACAGCACCTTCGTCGGCGTCGGCATGTGCGACTCGCCCGTAAAGCACCGCTGCTCGCCGTTGGGCAGGTCCACCGTTAGCGTACGCTCGCCGCAGGCCCAGTACGACGGATCTTCGCCGTCGTTGCAGTGCCGCAGGTCGTGATGGGTGATGCGCTTGCTCTCGTCCAGGACCGGATTGAACGGATCTTCAGCGACGAAGCTGCCGACGCCCGGTCCGCTCCAGGGCGACGCCTGTAGCAGGGCCCCCTTATAGTTGCCCGCCCAGGTATGCGATCCCGCGCCGTGAATGCCAATATTGCCCGTGAGCATCAGCGGCAAGTAGCAGGCCCGATTGTGAAGCGTGGCATGGAAGTAATGGTTGATTCCCTCGCCGATATGGATCGCGACGGGATGGCCCGCCTCGGTGGTCTGCCAGATATCTTCGGCCAATCGGCGCACCAGCGCGGGCGCGGCGCCGGAGATCTCTTCCACGGTCTTTTCGTCGTAGTCCTTCAGATGCCGCTTGTACATCTCGAAGATCGGCATGACGTCGACCTTCGAGCCGTCGGCGAGCGTCGCCTCGTACACGCCCTCCAGCGCGGCGCTCACGACCATCTTGTCGCCCACTTCGTCGCGGCTGATGAACGCCGGCGCCCCGGCGTCGGCGTCCCACACGCAGAAGTCGCCGATTCGCTGGCGCTGCTCGTCCGTAAGGCCCTGCACGCGATACGAAGGGCCCTGCGTAAGATCCTTCGGCGTATAACTCGCGTCCACTTCCTCGGGCCGCAGCCGCTTGAGCGTGTCGGTGCGGACCAACAGCGGAAAGTCGGTGAACCGCTGGCAGAACTCCGGCTTGTACCACCCGTTGTCGAGCATGATCTTCGTCACGCCCAACAGGACCGCCGTGTCGGAAAGCCCTGGGCGGACCGAAATCCAATAGTCCGACTTGGAGGCGGGCCCGTTGTATTCCGGAGCGATATCGACGAGCTTCGCTCCGCGCTCCATGCATTCGTTCAGCCAATGCGACTCCGGCATCTTGTTCTCAATGAGATTCTTGCCCATTTGAATGACTAGCTTGCTGAAGCGCAAGTCGCAGAAGTCCATGTCGGAGGTCTGCAGCCCGTGGACGAACGGATGGCCGGGCGCCTGGTCCCCGCGCCAGGTGTACTCGTTCCAATCGCGGGCGCCGCGGGCCTGCTCCGGCGGCACGCCCCGGACGTGGTGGTCCAACAGTCCCAGGAGGTTTCCAAAGCGGTAGATGCCGAACTTGCCGATGACGCCGTGAATCGGCAGGTTGGAACCGATCTTTACGACCCGCGTGCCGGCGCCTTCGACCTTGTCGATCATCCGCTGCTCGTAGCCGTCTTTCTGCAGCCGGGCGACCCCTTCCGGGCCGGAGTATGTGCGCGCGATCGCCTCCAGCGCCGTGGCCGCGTAGTCGGCGACCTCGTCCCACGACAGCCGCACGAATCGGTCGTTGCCGCGGTCGTCGAACTTGTACTTGGTTCGCAGCTCCGGGTTCTCTGAGAGCGACGGGCAGCCGTCATCCACCCACTGCTTCCACCCCTGGCGCAGCACGGGTCCTTTCAACCGATAAGGACCGTAGATGCGGCGCTGCATGGTATAGCCCTTGGGGCAGCCGCGAGGGTTCCAAGCCTTGGTCGCCTTGTTGCCGTAAAGGTCGCCGTACCGATCATGATCGTAGTTCTGCTCGCTGCGGATCATGACGCCATTGCGCACAAAGGCCCGCAGGCGGCACATATGGGTGTCGTTGGGCGCACAGACCCAGGTGAACGAGCTATCGTACCGGTATTGGTCGAGATAGATTTTTTCCCAGCCGCGGTCGGGATAGCTGCCCAGCGGGTTTTCGACGCTGACAGGCTCAAACGCCCACAGTTCGGACTTCGCGGCCAACAGCGCGCCGCCGCCGGCGGCACAGGCTTCCAGGAACTTGCGTCGCAAGATACTCATAGTCTACTCCGGAGCGTTCATCGAATATTGAGCCAATGATCAGTCGAAACCGGCGGCCTCAGGGCGCTAGCGTCAAGTCCTGCCAGACCGTGATAAGCTTCTGTCCGTCGCGGTCGCGTTTGTCTCCGTCCCATACGGCGAAGGAGACCGACGCCCGCTTGCCCGCTTGCAGCGCGACGCCGTCGTCGGGCGACGGGGGCGCCAACGGCCGCCGCATGACGACGGTCCACCGCCCGTCCTGCCAGGCGCCGTGCGCCTGCACGATTTGGCTTTGCGGCATCCGGAACGTCACCGTACCGGGACCGCCGACTTGCAGCGACGATCCGCCTGCGCCGTCGCCGGGCGGTACGATCTGATTGCCGCTGGCGCGGGCAGGCAAGGAAACGTCCGGTTGTGCGGCGGTGCGCGCCCCTTCGCGGTCGGATTCCGCGCTGGCAACGGTCGACTCGTGGAAGGGGTAGATGTCCACCACCATGCGGGGATTGACGTCTTCGACGGTCGCCGGCGGACCGTCGCGATCGGCGTCCCAGAACCATACGTCCACCGGCGACTGCAGGTCGCCCATGCCGAGGAACGGTTCATCGGCGCCGCCGTACACTTGCACGGCGACGGCGTCCTTGAAGGCTTCGCTTCGCAGCGGCTGATCGTTCTGCGAACCGTCGCGCCACGAAAGCCGAACCGCGATTTCCTTGCCGTCGTGAATCGCCTGCACCTGCAATTCCGGATCGGGCGTCGTGCGCCACCAGAGCGGCGCCGTCCGAAGTCGAATCGGCTCTGAGGCCGACCAGGCCGAGTCGCTCTGGAGGTCGGCCAACTGGTCGACCCGCGCGGCCGACAGTCGTTCGCGGTTCAACACCGCCGCGGCCCGCTGTTCTTCCGTGGACAGCGAACGAATGAAATGAACCAGGTCGACCCGCTCCTCGGGAGTCATGGCGCTGGATCCCGGCATCGGCGTGCCGGGCATGCCGAAGGCGATGCGGCGATAGAGCGACTCCGGATCCGGGTTGCCCTTGAAAATGCCGAGCGTGAAGTCGCGCGGGCTGGTCGGCATCTGCTCGATATCGACCATCGCCTCGACGCCGTCGCCGCGCCCCTCGGCGCCGTGGCAGGAGATGCAGCCGTGTTTTTGATACGCCTGCTTGCCGCGCGCCAATCCTTCAGGGCTGGGTTCGCCCAGGTCCGGCGTCTCCGTCGGAGAGCCGGGCGTGGTGAAGTCGGCGACGTGCTGCTCGATCTCTTCCTGAACCTCCGGCGAGGCTATCTCCTCGTCGCTCAGCTCTTCGTCCTCTTTGAGTGTTCGAACGTACGCGCTGCGCTCGCCTTCGCTACGGATCCGCAAGATCTCGTCCACTAAGGCGTCGCGATCCTCCTGCGGCAGATGGGCCCACGGCGGCATGGTTGATCCGGGCATGCCGCGGATCAGAATCGCGTGCAGATCCTCGCGCGTCGGAACGTTGTTATCCGTGCTGACCAGGCGGAAATTGCCCGCCTGCAGATTTCGGGGCTTGGGGAACAGGAAGGTCGCCGCAATTCCTCGGCCGTCGCCCATGTCGCCATGACAGGCCGCACAATGCCGAGCATAGAGCTGGCGCCCGCGATCGGCGGCGGCAACCGGCGCCGGCTCGACGGCCGCTGGCGACGCCGCTGGCGGCGACGAAGCGGGGGGCTCGGGCGCCGCCGTTTCGACTGCGGCAGGCGACGGCTCGTCAGACGCCGCCGTTTCGACCGCGGCGGGCAGCGGCTCGTCAGACGGCGCCGTTTCCACCGCGGCGGGTAGCGGCTCTTCGGCCGCCGCTGCTGGCGCCGCGACGACCTCGGTTGCCGCCGAAGCGGGCGCCCTGGGCGCCGATTCCTGACAGCCAACGGCCAGCAGCGCCAGCGATATCCAGGCCCAACCGTCGCCGACGGCAAATGATGCGAGGGACCTCATTACAGCAGTCTCCCAACTAAGCGCAAAAGGTGTGCGACAACTCTTGTTCAGCGTCCAATCGTGCGGCGATGTACTCGGCGGCCTTTTCGCCGCTCTGTATGCAGGCCGGGGCGCCTACGCCGCGTAGTGCGTTGCCAGCCAGCGCGAATCTCGGCAACTGCAGGGCGCGCCGTTCAATGCGCTCGACCCGATGGCAGTGGCCAACGTGATATTGCGGCATCACTCGATGGTGGCGAACCAGATGCTCGAGGATCGGCTCGCCGCGAATGGTCAACAGCTCGGCAACTTCACGATGCGCAAGGGCCAACAACTCTGGCGTCGATAGCTGCAGCAAGTCGCTCTGGCAGGCGCCGCCGATAAAGACCCGCAGCAGCAGCGCGTCGTCCGCCGCACGGCCCTCATATTTCAAGCTGGCATAGCTGCAGGAGAGGATGTTTCGCTTCTCGATCAACGGCGCCACGAACCCAAACCCGTCGAGCGGGGCGCCGACTTGCGTCCGTCGGTAACCTAGCGAGGCGATGGCGCAACTGGCGTATTCGATCTTTGCCAGTTCCGCCGCCAGGGGCGGATCCACGTTCCCTAACAACTCTGCCGCACGATAGGACGGCGTAGCGACGACCAGCCCGTCGACGTCCAGCCGCCGCGCCTGCGAGCCGCCTACCTGAATCCGCCAGCGACCGTCGCCCGTCAACATTACCTGCGATACCGGCGAGCTCAATTGGATCGCATCCTGCGGCAAGCGCCGCGCCAGCGCGTCGACGAGCGTCGACATCCCGTCGCGCAGCGTCGCGAACTGGCCGTATCGGGCGCCGCTGCCTGCATCGGCGGCTGGCTTTCGCCGCTGCGCCAACATCGCCCGTAGCAGGCTGCCGTGCTGCTGCTCCATGCGCCGCAGGCGCGGCATGGTGGCTTCAACGCTGAGTCGCTCAAGATCGCCCGTGTAGATTCCGCTGATGAGCGGTTGTATGAGCCGGTCGAGCAGCTCTCGGCCAAACCGCCGCTCGACGAACCTCGCGAGCGATTCATCTTCGGCGTCGCCGCCCCGCGGGATAACGGCCTCCAGCCCCGCACGAAGCTTGCCTGCGGTGCTGAGAATCGGCGTGCGCAGCAGGGGGGTCAAACGGCTGGGCGCCATGATCGTGAAACCGTCGGGGATCGGCTGCAGCCGACCTCGGCAAACCACCAGCGCCCGCCGACCCTTTTCGTTCGTCGCGATCAACGAGTCTTCAAGCCCAAGTCGCCGGCATAGTTCCACCGCCGAGGGAGGATTGACGAGGAACCCGTCGGCCGCGGCCTCGATCAAGAAGCCGCCGGTTCGAGTCGTTTGAAGAACGCCGCCCAGGCGGTCTCGCGATTCCAGCAATTGGATGCGGACCGCCGGCATGCGGCTCTGAAGCCAGGAAGCCGCTGCCAGCCCGGTAATCCCGCCGCCGATGATCGCAACCGTGCGTCGCATAACGATCTGTCGTATCCTTAACAGGGCGTCGCCGTCGGCGGTTCATAGAGGCAATCGGGCTCTGACGCCAGCAGATTGCCGCTTACCGCGTAGGCCCGCGCACGACTTCCGCCGCAAATGAAGCGATACTCGCACCGCCGGCACTTGCCCTCGAGTCGGTCGGCGTCGCGCAGCGCGACAAACGCCGGAGATTGCTGATACACAGCAACCAGGTGATCCTGCGGGTGCCGGCCGCACACGATCGGCAAGAACCCGCTGGGCATGATCTGGCCAGTATGGCTGACAAACATCACGCCCTTGCCGTCATTCAAATGCAGCGGCTTGCGGCCAGCGCCGTGCGCCGGCGCGCTGGCGGCGAGGTTCGATCTCCGCTGTGCGGCAAAGCGGCGAAAGTGGGGCGCCTCGGTCGTCTTGATGGCATACGACTGGCGCAGCGACTGCAGCCACAGGCGCTCAAACGCCGCCTCACAGGCATCGGCGGTCAAACGCGACGCCGACAAGGCTCGCCCGGTCGGAACCAGAAAGAAGACTGACCACAGGGCAATATTCAAACTGGCCAGCAATTCTGCCATTTCGTCGACGGCCTCCACGTTGCCGGGCGTCAGCACCGTGTTGACCTGCGTCGAAAAACCTTCCTCGTGGGCGTCGGCCAGCATTTGCAGGCTTCGCCGAAAGCTTCCCGCGACGCCCCGCGTCGCGTCATGGCTGGCCGCGTCGGGCCCGTCGATGCTTACCGCCAGGCGCGAGGCCCCGGCCGCGTGCAGCCGGCGGATGGCCGACCGAGTCGCCAGCGGAGTCGCGCTGGGGGTGATAGAGACCTCGACGCCAAACCAGCGGGCATGTTCGATCAGTTCAAAGAGATCCGCCCGTTTCAGCGGATCGCCGCCGGTAAGGACCAGGTGCGGCGGCGCCGGGAATTCCGAAAGCACTTCGATCAGCCGCAGCGACTGCTCGGTACTTAGTTGCTCGGGATGAGCGGCCGGCTCAGCGCAGGCGCGGCAATGGGTACAGACCAAATCGCAAGCCCGGGTAACCTCGTAAAATACGAGCAACGGGCTCAGACTCAGATCGCGGCGCGAAGCCACGGGCGAGCGTCGACGTTCGGCGTACATTTCCGGCGGAAGTAGCGCGTTCTTAGCAGCCTGCACAAGGAACTCCGCAGCTTGACTGCCGTTAAATTACCCGGCACAATGGCGGATGTCAAGGTCCAGATATCCAGCACTCTCCCGCGCCCGGCTGATGATCTCTCAGACTGCCGAATACGCCCTGCGGGCCGTCGTCTATCTGGCCAGCCAGAAAGACGTTCCACGCACCACCGCCTACGTCGCTGAAGCGACCAAGATGCCCGCCGGCTATCTCGCCAAGGTCATGCAGAGCCTCTGCCGAGCCGGACTCATCCAATCGCGGCGCGGTCTCAACGGCGGCTTTCTACTGAAAAACCAGCCGGGCGAAATCACCTTGCTGGCGATTGTCAACGCCGTCGACCCGATCCGCCGCTACCCGGAGTGTCCGCTCGGCATTGTCAGCCATGGGCGCCGGTTATGTCCGCTCCATCGGCGTCTCGACGAAGCGGCCGCCATGGTCGAGGCGGCTTTCCAGAAAACCACGGTAGCCGAATTGATAGAAACCCCGCGAGAACCGAAGTCTTGCCGATTTCCGATTGTCCCGCCGCCGTCGAAGTAAGCCGCTGGACCAAGCCCCTGAAAATTGAGCAAGGCCGATATCATCGCGCGTCGGCAGGCGACTGCGGCTTGCCGCCGCTGGCGACTAGCGCCTCGCTCAGGGCGTCCAGAAGCCGCGATTGGCTCCCTCGCGCCACCCAGCACCAGTCGCCCAGGTTGGCGTCTCCTTCGGCGAAATGCTGCTCCGTCGGGATATAGCCGGTCGCGCCGTCGCCATACCCGGCGACGCACACGAACGAATCGGGCCGCATCCGCTGCGCCGCAAGCTGGAATTCAACGTAGGCCTCGCCGGGCAGCACGGCCAACTGCGCAACGCCCAAGTCCAGCACGGGGATTCGTATGGGCGGTCCGGAGGCCAGCCGGCGACGCCAGCTCAGGCCCATGGCCGCCAGGCACTGCCTGAACGGGTCGGTTTCGTCGCGCAGCGCATGCTCCAAGCCGTCGGCCGTGAATCCGGGATCGCTGCGGGGCTCGATCCGCAGCGCGGCCGAACGGAACTGATAGCCCTCGATCGGATGCCGTCGCGTGTCGTGCCAGGCGGCCGCCATCCCGTCGTGCAGCCGCTGGGCCAATTCCGTGCGATTTTCCCGGGCCCCCGTGTTGTACTTGCCCGCAACGATATTGCCGCTGCACCCAGTGGCGTAGATCTGCTTAACGGCCGGCGTTTCTTGCTGGCGCATGCGGCGGGCGATCCCCGGAAAATCTGCGGAAACCTCGCCCTGGCCGTAGTAGCTCATGGGATGAACGGCGTAGAAGCTCACCGCAGCAAGCGGAACTTCCCCGCTCCAAAAGCTGAGCGTCTTCAAAAAGGGGTCGATAAGGCCCTCGTCCGCGGCAATCGCCGCCGGATTTCGCGTGCTGCTCATCCGATCGAAGCGCACGCTGCCGTCGGGCAGCGTATAACGGCGATTCGATGCGATTCGCTCCACGCGGGCCTGGCCCGTTCCCACATGCGTCAGCGGCTGTGTCGCAGATAGTGAAGCGGCCGCGGCACGCCCCACGGCCTGCACCGCCCGCTCGTGGAAGTCAAGGTCGCATACGGTACCGGCCAGCTTCCGGCTGCGCAGGATTTGCTCTGCTTCGAGATCGGCCACCGGTGCGTCGTGCTGGTGGATCGTTGTGAGGAGCACCCGTTCGGGGGTCGTCCCAACGGCCTGGGCGAGGACCTCCTGCCACCGCATGAACGCCTTGTTCCGGATTTCGCACCAGTCGACCGAGACAAAAACCACCGGCTGGCCATCCCCCAGCACGATCAGGCCGTTAGCCTCGAGCGGATCGTTGATGCTCTTTGCCAGCCAGGAACCGCCCATCATGCCGTGGCCAATCGGAGGCGTGACGTCGGCCGTAAAGACGGCCAGTCGCAACGCACCCCCTTGGGTCGCGAAGCCGACTTCGGGCACGGCGGCCAAGCACAGTATTAGGGCGAGTATCAGGCGTCCCATGGCGGCCATCGTATCCCGTACTGAATGCTTGCACCACAGCGGCGAGCCCGTTGAGGCGTCTCGGCCCAGATAGTCGCCTAACCAGCCCCGCCGAGCCGCTCCCAAGGCGGTGCAATCTCTCTATTCCTGCAAGACCCACTGCGTCTTACGCTTTTAAGCGTATGTCACCCGCGAAATCGTACCGGCACGGGGTCGATGGGGCCGTCGGTATATTGAGATTGCGGTCACCCGCAGTTACAATCGCAAACGGCGTCGAACACGTTTGCAGATGTATTCAACCTGGCAAACTGACCACCTTATCTGGCTCACAGCATTCGGTAACCGGGTCATTTTGACTGGGCAGAGACCAATTGAGAACTGCATTACTAATGAACCGCGCTGGCTGTCGGCCAGCGGCTAGCGGACGACGGCCAGGGGGAAAAGGCCTAATTCTGGCCGCCAGCCGCCAGCCGCTCGCCAAATTCACAGCGGGTTCATTAGCAGCGCAGGAATCAAATAGAAGTGAGCTTTTCAGTTGGATTCTGAATCTGTCAGCAAACATACCGCTCGGCAGCGTAGCTCAGTCGACTTGTCGTTACTCTGCCGGCGAACCAGGCAAGGCCTGCGCGGCCCGCAGGTTCCCCGCCCCTCCAGCAGCGATGTACCGCACACAGGCATGCAAGCACGCACTGAGCCTGAGCCGAGCAGAGCGAATGTTTGTCGTATTGACGGCGGTTTTACGTTTTTAGAGGTAGGCGATTTGTTGCGATGCCCGCCGCGACTTGAGTCGGGTTAACCATACCCACCCATTGAGCCGTGTGACTTCATGCTCCCTGACGCCATATTGCGGTTGGTGAATTATTCCAAAGCCCAATGGCAATTTCCCATTGAGGCGCACGTCAAGGTCATCGGTCGCTGTACCGAGGCTGATGTGCCGATCCCCGACGGATTTCTCGGCGTCTCCGGGCGTCATGCAGAGGTCTGGCGCGATCAGCGCAATTTGTACCTGCGCGATCTGGGGTCTCGCGGCGGCACGCGAGTCAATGGGGTGCCGTTGCCCGCTCAACACCCGGCGATCATCGTCATGGGCGACTCGATCGCTTTATACGACGCCGAGTTGCGCGTCGAATCGCGTGCCATAAACGGCGGCGACGGTATAAGCTTGGGACTGGCCTCCAACGGCGATTCCCACTGCGAAGAAGAACTGGGCGACAAGGAGCCGGGAAACTACTTCTGGGACGCCCGCCTGACCGCCCGCGAACTGGACATCGTGATGTGGATGCGCCGGGGATTGGTCGACGACATCCAATTGAGCCGCGTTCTGCTTCGCAGCCCGCATACCATTCGTACCCAGGTTGGCAGCATACTGAAAAAGCTGCGCGTTCATACGCGGGCCGCCGTCGTGGCTCTGCCTGCCTTCGTCGCGCCTGCCAAGGAGCTAGTCGGCGAACTCGGCGAGCACTAGCCATTTCTCCGCCAAAGCTGATCGCCGACTTAGAAACCATAAAACTCGAGGGGCAGCAAGCGCCTGCAGGCTCAAGCGTTTCGGCGTCTTTCGCCGCTCACCCTCATTGAGATTTGCGCGACTAATGAACCCTACCTGGGTATCGGCTAACGGCTAGCGGCCGGCGGCCAGAGGGAAAAGGCCTAATTTTGGCCGCCAGCCGCCAGCCGCTAGCCAAATTCACAGCGAGGTCATTAGCGGCGCAGAAATCAAAAGAACATCGCTTGGCAGGCGTCGTCGGCGCCGGGGCCAGCGCCGGCTTCGGGCGGCAACGACGCGCACATGCCGCCGCATCATCAGTAGTGATCGCAGGATCCGTCTGGGCCGGCGCCGGTTTTGCTCACTCCCTCGCTGCACAGGTGCAGTGCCCGCTGTGCCTGTTGGCCCCCCTACCTATGCAGTTGGCAGCGTTTTCTCGCGCCCAGCCCTTATGAACGACTCGGGGGAAACGCAGCGCTTGCTCGACCGGGCGGCCGCCGGCGACACTGCTTGTCAGGCGGCGCTGTTAGAGCGCTACCGTAGGCGTTTGCGAGCCATGGTGGCCATGCGGCTCGATCGCCGCGTGGCGGCCAGAGTCGACGCCTCCGACATCGTCCAAGAGGTCCTGCAAAAGGCCCACGCCCGCTTGCCCGCATACTTCGCCGATCCGAAGATCTCCTTCTATCCCTGGCTCCGGGGCCTCGCGTTCGATCGTCTCGTGGATATGTATCGCACGCATCTCGCCGCGGCCAAGCGCTCGGTGCTTAAGGAGGAGCGGCCGGCGCTGCCGCTCAACGACGACTCCGTCTCGGAGCTGGCGTGCAGTATCGCGGCCAACGAGGCCGATCCAGCCCGCCAGGCGATGCGCGCTGAGATGGAGCACCGCGTGTACGCCGCCCTGGCGAAGCTGAAGCCGCAGGACAGCGAAATCCTGGCCATGCGGTACCTGGAGGAATTAAGCGTCAAAGAGATTGCAGAAATCGTGGGAAAGTCGCCCAGCGCCGTCACGGCACAACACCTCCGGGCGCTGCAACGACTGCGCCAATACCTGGACGACCCTAGTGCCGAATAGCTATGGACGCCTCTTCTTCGTCCGAGACCGGCGCGAACCCGACCGACGAGGCGTTGCTGCAGATTCTGGAGTCGACGATCTCGCGCATACAAGGAGGCGAGTCGCTCGACGTCGAACAACTGGTCAAGCAGCATCCGCAATACGCCCGCGAACTCCGCGAGCTGTTGCCGGCCGCCTCGCTGATGTTGGCCTGGGGACGCTCGCAACGGCCGCACCCCAACGGGACTCGGCGTCCCGATGCGATCGATCCGGCCGAGTCCTTGGGCGATTTTCGGCTGCTTCGCGAGATCGGCCGCGGCGGCATGGGCGTCGTGTATGAAGCCGAACAACTCTCGCTGGGACGCCGCGTAGCGGTCAAGGTGCTGCCGCTGGCCTCGATGCTCGACCGGCAACGCCTGGCCCGATTTCAGAACGAGGCACGCGCCGCCGCCACGCTCAATCATCCCCACATCGTTCCGGTGTACGCCGTCGGCTGCGACCGGGGAGTTCATTACTACGCGATGCAGCTTGTCGAAGGCAGCAGCCTCGCGCAGATTCTCGAGACGATCCGGCGACAGCCGCGACGACCCGACCACGGCGGCGGCTCCTCGGTCGAGACGTCCTCCGACGCCGCCGTGGAGGGTCCGGCGTCGGCGTCCATCTCCACAATCCCGGAGTTCAGTTCCCGCCGCTATTGTCGCCGCGCGGCGCAATTGATCGCGGAAGCTGCGGAATCGCTCGAGCACGCTCACGCCCGCGGCATACTGCACCGCGACGTCAAGCCGGCTAATCTCCTCGTCGATGAAACCGGGAAGCTATGGGTTACTGACTTTGGCC
>JADLBW010000003.1 GCA_020847515.1 Pirellulales bacterium
GGCCCGTCCGGTGCGGCGCCCGGCGGAAGCGGCCCGACAAGCGCCGGCGGGGCTAACAGCAGTTCCGCCGCCGGGACTATCAGCAGTTCACCCGCTGGCCCTCGCCCCTCCGCGGGCAGCTCCGCAGCGGGCCCCCCCAGCGCCCAACCAGCCGCTCAGGGGCTATTTGGAACGGCGCAAGAACTTCGCATCGACCGATCGGCCCGCCCGAATTGGGATCGTGCCGTCCGCGACGTTGACCCGCAGGAAACAGCCACCGTAGCCGACTGGCCGACGACCGTACGATACTTTTTCATCGACGGCGACCGGCTTACCTCAGAGCAACTGGCCGCGCAAGGGGTAGGTCAGGACCCGCCCACGACCGACGCCACAGGGCTCTATCGCGAGATCATCCCCACCGCCGCTCTGGCGGAAAACGCCGATACCGACCCGCTCGCGAGGCCGGCGCAAGGTGAAGACGCCTCCGTCGAGCTTCTGGCGCCCGAGGTGGTGAACCTGGAATTGTCGTACTCCGACGGCCAGCAATTCGTCGAGGCGTGGAACTCGAGCGAAAACGGGGGGCTGCCAGCCGGCATCGAAATCCGGCTGACGATCTACCAACCGGCGCCGGACGAGCCCGCGGCGACAGACGACTCTGCGCCGCCCCAGCGCGATTCGCAGTACGCTGAAAAGGAATTGGTGGAGTTCCGACGGTTTGTGCGATTGACGCCGTTTACTCCCAGTCAGCCTGCCGACGCCCTGCTTCCGCCGCCCAGCCGCCCGGCCGCCGCCGGAGGCTCTCTGAACGGGCAATCGCCAGCCGGCGCCAGCTCGGCGGGAGGCGCCAATGCCGCGGGCAATTGATTTCCCAGGGCGTCGCGGCAGCGTGCTGCTGCTGGTGTTGGTGGTCATCGCCATCCTTGCACTAGGCGCCGCTACCTATCTCGAGCTCATGCAGAACGAACTGCACGCCGTGCGCAATCACGGGCGACAGGTCCAGGCCGCGCGGCTTGCGGAATCGGCGCTTGAATATCTCGCCGCCACTCTCGCTCAGACGCCCGAGGAACTGCAGGCCGCCGGCGGTCTGCAGAACAACGAAGGAATAATGCGGGCCATAATAGTCGACGACTCCAGCGATAAGTTCGCCCGCGGCCGGTTCACTATTCTCGCTTCCGATCAGGCGGACGGAATCTATGCCGGCGTGCGGTACGGCTTGGAGAACGAGTCTTCCAAACTCAACGTCAATACGCTGCTGGCGCCGGGCGCTGAACAAGACGCCTCCCGGCGGCTGCTCGCCCTGCCGGGAATGTCTCAGGAAATCGCCGAAGCGATCGTCGATTGGCTAGATGCCGACGACTCCGCGCAGCTCAACGGCGCCGAGTCCGATTACTACCGCAGCCTCAGCCCGGGATACTCCGCTCGCAATGGTCCAATCGCCGATTTGGACGAGCTATTGCTCGTCAAAGGAGTCACCCCGGAGCTCCTTTACGGCCTCGATCAGAATCGCAATCTGCTCCTCGACGAGCTCGAACGCCCGCGAGGGCTCCTCCTGGAAATCGACAATGCCGACGGTTCGATGAACCGCGGCTGGTCGGCCTATCTCACCGTGTCGAGCGTTGAGAGGCAGACGGCGTCGGTCGGCGCCGCCCGCGCCGACCTTAACAGCCAGAGCCTGCAGCAACTATACAACGACCTCAAGCCGTCAATCGGCGACGACCAGGCCAAGTTCATCGTTCTCTATCGCCAATATGGTCCGCTCGCCTCGACCGCGGCGAACGGCGCCGGCCGCGCGGGTACCGCGGGCGCTGCTGCTTCGGCTGCCGCTTCCGGCAGGGCAGGAACGACCAGCGGAGCTAGCGGCGCAAGCGGCACAGGCACGACCAGCGGGGCCACGGCAGCCGGCGGCACCGGTACGACCACCGGGGCCACGACGCTTGCTCCGCAACAGCCGGCAAGCGCAGCTAGCGGGGCGAGTTCTCCCGCGGGCGGGGCCGCCAACCAGCAGTCGCCCGTAACCGCTGCACTCTCCTCGCTGCAACTCAAATTTGATCAGCAGGGCGCCCATCGCATTAATTCGCCGCTGGACCTCGTCGGCGCAACCGTCCAAATACCCGCCGAAAACAATAATCCGCCCCAGAACGTTCAATCGCCCTGGATCGACGACGCCGCTTCGTACTCCGATTTACTCGAACTCTACGACGCCGCAGTCGTCAGCTTTCCCCGCCGCGTAGCAGGACGCGTCAATATCAACCAAGCCTCGCGCCCCGTGCTGCAATCGCTTACCCAGCTATCCGCCGAGGCCGTCGAAGCCATCATCAGCCGCCGCGAAGGCGAACCGGATCTCGCCCTGAGCGATCAACGACACGCGATTTGGCTGCTCGTCGACGAGATCGTCACCCTGGACCAGATGCGCCAGCTCGAGCGCTTCATCACGGTCGGCGGCGACGTATTCAGCGGCCAGGCGGTCGGCTACTTTGACGACGGTCCCGCCGCGTCGCGCTGCGAATTCCTGATTGACCGGTCGGCCGCGTCTGTGCAGGTATCTCGATATCGAGACCTGTCGCCTTGGGGCCGCGGCTTCTCCACCGAACTTTTGGGGGTTGACGACGAGCAGCGCCCGTAGCGGCGACCCTTGCAGCCCCTAGCGCGGCGCCCACCGGGGGCAGCGCAGCCGCCGGGCCGTTCAAGTACAATCAAAGAGTATCCCGTAAGCACCCCCAGTCGCCGAAAACTCGCCCGGACGCCAAAACTCCATGAACCGCGTCTTAGCTCTGAAACTCCTGCCTGAATCGGCAATCGCCGTGCTCGTCGGCCCAAGCGCCGACGAAAGGGTGGTCGTCGAGGCGGTGCTTACGACGCCGCTGCCGGCAGGCGACGATGCCGCCGCGCGCGGCGCCGCCCTCAGCGCGGCGCTGCACGAGCTGAAACCCAACCGGGCCCCGACGGTGCTAGCCATACCGCGGGGAGAATTGTCGGTGCTCAATCTGGATCTTCCGCCGGCGCCGATCGGCGATTTGCCCGATCTCGTCCATTTACAGGCGCAACGCGACGTCGCGCTAGCCGAAGACGGCGAGGGGTTCGATTTCCTCCCGCTGGAAGGAAGCGAAGATCACCCGTACAAGGTGCTCGGCGTCGGTTTATTGCCCGGCCAGTGGAAAGCGATCCGCGAAACCTGCGATGCGGCCGACTTGCGGGTAGTCCGCATCGTCCCCGAGCCGTTCGGCTGGTGCGAGTTAGGCCGCCGGGCGATGGCCGGCGAACCTGATACTGCCGCCGTCCGCGTGTTTGCGTCCATCATTCAGCGGCAAGCCGTGGTCTGGGCAAGCGAGGCAGACCGGCTTCGGCTGCTGCGCTCCGTCTGGCTGCCGGAGGACGAAAACGCCGCGGCCGACGCGGCCGCGCTAGGCGGCGAGCTCCGCCGCACCCTGTTATCGCTCGCGCAGTCGGACTTCGAACCGCGGTCTGCTACAAAGTGCATCTATATCGGCGCCGACGCCGATGAAATCGCGGGCGAGCTTGGCGCCACGCTTTCAAAACCTGTGCAGGCGGTGCCGATCGACCGCTTAGTGGAAGCCGCCCAGTTCGAACAGGTGGCGCCGTTGTCGGAGACGGGGCCGATGGCCGCTCTGGCCGCTGCCGTCATGGAACGGCAAGCGGCGCCTATCGACTTGCTCCATCCGCGCCGCCGTCCGGCTGCGCCTAATCGAAATCGCACGTACGTGCTGGCGGGCATTGCGGCGGCGGCGCTGGTCCTACTGCTCGTCGGCAACGGATATCGTCGCCTGCGCCAGCCGCTGGAAGCCGCAGAAATCGCCCGGGCCGAGCAGCAAGCGTTGGAACCCACGCTCAAGGCTCTCGCGACCGACGAAGTCAAAGCCCGCTCGGTCCGCCAGTGGCTCGACGGCTCGGTCAACCTGCTCACCGAACTTGATCGCCTGGGCCTGCAGCTACGTCCGACGCCGCTGGGCAGCGCC
>JADLBW010000004.1 GCA_020847515.1 Pirellulales bacterium
CTTCAACGCCGAACAGGACATTGTGCTGAAAAAGCTGGCCCTCTCGGATCGGCAACTGACGCTCGACGCCGCGGCCAAGAGCAACGCTGCCATACCGAGCGCCGAAACTCGGCTGCGCGCCGCAAACTACCGTGTAGATCGCGGCCCCGTGGAAGTAGGCGCCGAGGGTTTCCCTGGATATACGGTAAGCGTCACCGGCGTACTGCAACGGGCAGAAGCTGCGCAATCGGCTGAAGGAGCCAGCCCATGACTCAACGGGAAAAGATGCTCGGCGGAGCGGTGGCGACCGTGGGACTCCTGTGGTTCGGAACCCAAGGGCTCATTCGCTACCGGTCCGCGATGGAGCGCAACGTCAATCAGCAGATCGAAGCCGAGCGGGCGCTGAGCGAGGCGAAGGCCGCCATCAACCGCGGTCAACACGCGCGCCGCCAACTCCACAAGTGGGCGCTTCGATCGTTGCCGACCGATGCAGAAATTGCCGAATCTCTCTATCAGGATTGGCTGCGCGGTCAGCTTACCGACGCCGGTCTTCAGGTTACGCAACTTAACGACAGAACCGGCAACGACCGCAACTCGCAGTTTGGCGAATTGAGCTTTGAGATTCGTTGCGAGGGCCCGCTGGCGGATCTTGCCAAATTCCTTTACCAGTTCTACTCGGCGGCCCATCTCCATCGGATCTCCAGCGCGACGATCACCGGCGGCGATGGAGGGCAGAAGCTGGCGATCTCGATGACCGTTGACGCCATGATACTCCCCACATGCCAGCGCACCGACCGACTCGCCGAAGGTCAACAGCAAACCTTGCCGGCGTCGCTGGACGAATATCGCAGCCGCATCGTTGATCGCAACCTGTTTGCCGCCTATGCGCCCAAGCCAGCCGACGGGGCAGGGGGGGGCATGTCGGACGCCGCCGCCGCAGCAGCGAAAATCACCGGCATGACGTACGGTTTGGGCGGCTGGATCATGTCGGTGCACGCTGGGGAATCGACCGACCTTCAGTTCTTTCAACAGGGCGACAGCCTGGAATTCGGCTCCTTTAAGGGCAAGGTCGTCGAAATCGACGGGCGGCGAGCGATCGTAGAAACTGAAAAAGGTCGCATGGAAGTTCGCCTGGGCCAGAGCTTCGCCGAGGCGACGGCACTGCAGGCGCCGGCCGCTTAATCCGCCGCCGCCCGCCCGGGGCGGCCCTTTCATCCCAGGGCGCAGCCGGCTCAGTTCGCCTCCACCTGGCGACCCTCGCGATGCGCTCGGCCCGCGGAGGTTAGCTTCTCCGCCATCGTCGAGTTGCCTGGGACGTCTCTTTCCGTGCCCTGTAGGAGCGGCCCGCTCGAACCACTCCGCTGCAGCCAGTCGACGCTGGCAGTGCTATCAATCCGGTTCTTGCAGCCGCGATCGGCGGTTTAGCTGGCGAACAACATAAACTTTGCCGATTAATCCGAATGTAAGGCCAGCGGCGCCCATGCGCTGTCGTTGTCGCAATCAGTCAACTTTTCGGTGAACAGGGCGACATGTCGGTTTTCTCCACTTGCGTGACTCGTCCGCTCGCAGCCCTGGGCGCTCTGGCGGCGCTGGCGGTCGGCGTCAGCGCCTTGATGCCATCTCCCCCAGCAGCCAAACCTCCGGCGGCGCCCTCAGTAGCTCAAGCCTTTTGGCCCGCTGCCAAGGAGAACTCGGCGGTCGTGCTGGCGTCGGCGCCTGCACAACCGACGCTAGCGCTCGAGCTGGCACAAGCGCCGCCGGCCGAGCCGCTGCCGGCGCCTGCCGCGACCCAGCCGCCCCTAGAGGTTCCGCCTCCAGCGTCCGCGCAGCCTAACCCGCCGGTAGAAACGCCAACGCAGCCCGTCGCCGAAGAACGCCTCCAACTCGAGCAGCTCAGCGCCGACCAATTGCACGCACGACTACAGCAGGTTCTCGGCAAGCAGCTCCCGCCGCTACCCGACGACGGAACTCCATGGGCGCGGTTTTCGATTGACCTCGGCGATGGCGCCGCCGTGCTTGTCGCCCTGCAGCGCCAGACGGGCGAAATACGCCTGGTAGGGCGGCCGGACCAATTGAAACCGTGGCGTCAGATTATCGCCGCCCTCGACGCCCCGCCGGCTGCGAATCGCGTAACTGAAATAATCGGCGCGGAAAAAGCCGCAACTCCTCATATCAAACGCGCCGTAGCGGCGCTAGTTGCCCAAGCCCAAACGGAGCCTCAGCCCAAGCCCGACGCCGCCGAAGAAGACGAGGCTAAGCGCTCCGCCGCAGAGCCCGCCGCCAAGCCTGCCAGCGCCCCCGAAGGATTGCTCGGGCCCGTGCAAATCGAAACGATCGAGGGAACCGACTTCTTCGTCATTCGGGGCGATCCCCAAGACGTCGAACGGGTGATGGAAATCATCCGCGAACTGGAGGCCATGAGCCGAGTCAGCGAGCCGCAAACCGTCGTGCACGAGCTGCATCACGTCGATTCGATCGCCATGGCGCAGCTTTTGCGCACGATGTTCGGCCCGACTACGGCCGACAGCTTCAGCCTGGCGCCGTTCTACGGTCCGCTACTGCCCATCCCGCTGGGGCGGCCTAACGCGGTGCTGTTGATCGGCAGCCCCAACACAGTGGAAAAAGCCGAAAGCCTCCTCAACCAGCTCGACGTAGCGGGCCAGGCCACGACCCAATTTGAAGTATTTAGCCTGAA
>JADLBW010000005.1 GCA_020847515.1 Pirellulales bacterium
CATTGGCAGGCTTCCAAGGGCGGCGGCAGGGCGCTTCATGAAGAGGCGTTGAAGCTGGACGACCGACGTGGCCCACGCCCAACTTGCAGGGACACCCGGCTTGACGCAAGTTGTTTGTTGGCTTTAGACTTCGGGTTTCATTGGCGGGCGTCCAAGCGCAGTGGGAGAACTGCCACCGCCTCGCTCCGGCCGCTCGTTGAGCGGCGGCAGTGGATCAACATACGCGCGGCTTTTCTATGAAAACTGAACGTCGACACGAGCTTGAAACCAATACGCTAGCTCATGGGCTGAACGACTGGGGCGAGAGGCTGCGGCCGTACAGTTCGACGATTCTGGGGGTGGTGGCGGCGCTGTTGGTGCTGTACATCGGCGTATCGCTGTGGAATTCGTACCAGGAGAGCCGCGACCGCGCGGCGTGGGACGCCTACCAGGCGGCGGTGATCGAGGGGGACGCCGACCTCTCGTCGCTGCAGCGGCTGGCCAACAGCGAGGATTTTGCCGGCACCGACGTGCAGGAGTGGGCGCTGCTAGGCTGGGCCGATCGGCAACTGCTGCTGGCGTCGCGGATGTATTTGACCGACCGCGACGGCGCCAAAGAGAAGCTGACGAACATCGTCGAGATCTATAAGCAGTTCGCCGACTCAGGGTCGACGGTCGAGCTGCGCAATCGGGCGCGGCTGGGTCTGGGCCGGCTGCAAGAGATGCGCGGCAACCTCGAGGAAGCGAAGCAGCAGTATCAGCAGGTGCAGGGAGCGCTGAGCGCGGTGGCCGCCGAGCGCATCAAAGCGCTCGATTCGCAGCGGGTGCAATCGACGATCGACTGGCTGGCTACTGCCACGTTGCCCAAGCCGGCGCCGAGCAAAGGGCCCGGCACGCCGGGGGACCGGCCGGGATTCGAGGCCAGCACGCCGGCGACCGATCCGTTGGGGGCGATGCCGGGCGGCGGGCGATCGCTGGAGGAGATCTTGAGCGGGCTGGGCGGCAGTGCGGGGACGCCGCCGGCCGAAGCGACCGGCCCTGCTGCGACGCCTGCGGGCGGCACGCCGCCGAACGCGCAGCCGGCGGGGACCGCGGATCAACCCGCCGCCCCGGCTGAGCAACCAGCCGAAGGCGAAGAACCGGCGAAGGCGGCAGAAGAAGCCGTTTCGGCGCCGGCGGGAGATACTTCCCCCCAAGGGCAGGCAGCGCCGCCGACCGGCGATGAAGCTGCCGCGAGCGCGCCGGCAGACGCGCCCGAGCAGGGGGCGGCCGAGCCAGCCGAAGCCGAGGGGCAGCCCGCCGCCCAAACGAATTCGGAGGCGCCGGAAACCAAGCCTGCCGACGCGCCGCCGGCGCAGCCATGACGGCTGGCGCCGACTCGCGGCCTAGCGACGACGCTTTCGCCGCCGACCCGCCCGCCGCCGACGCTGCGGCAGCCGACCCGCGGGGCGCGGGGCTTGAGCGGTATGCCTTGGTTGTGCCCGAGACGGCGGCCGGGGTGCGGCTCGACGCCTTTCTGGCGGGAGCGATCGAGTCGGTCAGCCGGTCGCGGATTCGCCGCGCGATCGACGGGGGGCTGGCGGCCGTCAACGGGGAGCGCGAAAAGGCGTCGTATCGATTGTCGGCGGGCGAACGGGTGGAGGTTCGCATCCCCGCGGTGGCGGAGGGGCCGCTCGCGGAGCCGACGCCGATCGACGTACTGTACGAAGACGAAGCGATCGTCGTCGTCAACAAGCCGCCGGGGATGGTCGTTCATCCGGCCAAAGGGCATTGGGCTGGCACGCTGGCCGGGGCGCTGGTTTACCGGTTTGAGCACCTTAGCGGCGTGGGGGGCGCGGTGCGTCCAGGGATCGTGCACCGCCTGGACCGCGACACCAGCGGCGTGATCGTAGCGGCCAAGACCGACGCGGCCCATGCGGCGCTGGCCGAGCAGTTTCATAACCGAGCGGTGACGAAGGAGTACCTGGCGATTGTGGCAGGGCGTCCGGATCGGGACGCCGATCGAGTGGTCGAGCCGATCGGCCCGCACCCGACGCACCGCGAGAAGATGGCCCTGCGGGGGGATCACCCCGAGAGCCGGGCGGCGGAGACTTTCTTCGAGGTGGTCGAGCGGTTTCCGGGGTTCGCCCTGGTGCGAGCGGCGCCGAAGACGGGGCGGACGCACCAGATTCGGCTGCACCTGGTCCATCTGCGCTGCCCGGTGCTGTGCGACAAACAGTATGGGAGCCGGTCGCGGATCACCGTCGGCGAGGTGCGGGCGATTACGCGGCACAAAGACCTCGCGCCGGGGCTGGCGGGGGACGCAGTGCTGCTGGATCGGCAGGCGTTGCACGCGCACCGCTTGAGCGTGGTGCATCCGACTAGCGGCGAGCGGGTGACGTTCGAAGCGCCGCTGGCGGCGGATATGGGGCAAATGCTGGCGGTGTTGCGGCAAACCGCCGGGGGGTGATAGAACCGCGGGATAGGGGGCAGAAGGGTGGCGGGGGGCGAAGGGGTCGGGATGCTTTTGCGACTGGAGAGGTTGTAAGCAAGAAAGCGTCGGTAGTCGCAAAAGAATCCCGACCCCGGGTCGCTGGGTTGCAGAAGACTTGCGGCATGGCCACGTCGGCGGACCTCCGTGGCCATGGCACCCGAGTGAAGGGGGTCGGGTTGCTATTGCGACTGGAGAGCCCGCCAGCACGCGGAGCCGCGAGTCGCAAAAGCAACCCGACCCCGCGGACTATCAATCGGGCAAGGAGAATCGCCATGGGTTTGTTGAAAGAGTTCAAAGAGTTTGCGATGCGCGGCAGCGTCATTGACCTGGCCGTCGGGGTGGTCATTGGCGGGGCGTTTGGAAAGATCGTGACGTCGTTGGTGGGCGACGTCATCATGCCGCTGATTGGCGGGCTGACCGGGGGAACGGATTTCAGCGCTCGGTATATCTACCTGGGAACGGGCGAGGATCCGGGATCGCTGGAGAAGGTGCGTACGGCGGGACAGGCCTATGTGGCGTGGGGACCATTTCTGCAGAACGTGATCGACTTTCTGATCATCGCAGCGGCGATCTTTGCGGTGGTCAAGGCGATCAACGTGGCGCGGGCCCGCTTTGAACGCAAGGGAGAGGAGCCGGCCGCGCCGCCGCCGGAGGACGTGAAACTGCTGCAGGAGATCCGGGACTTGTTGGCGGCGGGGCGGTAGGGAAGGCGTAGGGTCGCGGGCGTAGGGGTCGGGATGCTTTTGCGACTGGAGGGTTTTTTGGAAAAAGGGGGTTCGGGGTTGCAAAGGCTTGCGGCATGGCCACGTCGGCGGACCTCCGTGGCCATGGCACCCGAGCGGCGCGGAGGGGGTCGGGATGCTTTTGCGACTGGGGGCTTTTTGGGCAAAAAGGGGTCGATGGTCGCAAAAGAATCCCGACCCCGGGGGGGCTTACAGCGGGGCGTCGGGGGGCGGGGAGACGACGACGTCGCCGAAGATGGCGCCCATCAGGTCGCGGGCGCCGAGGGTGCGGGGGCTGATGAAGAGCTCGCCCGCGTCGAAGCCGGCGACCTGCCCCAGGTGGCGGGCCCACGATTCGACCCGCTCGAAGACGTGTTCCTTCTCTTTAGGGAACTGCGTGGCGTAGCAGCGGACCGCGGCCAGCTTTTTGGCGAGCGTCGAGCTGATCTCGGAGACGATGTGGCCGGCGCCCTGCATGGGGGTGATTGAGTAGAACGACAGCGAGAAGTAGAGCTGCGCATCGATCCGGTGCGGCGGCAAATGCTGGAAGTGTTCGTCCCACTTGGTGAGACGGGCGTAGAAGACGGCCGCGTCGGTAATTTGCATCGCTTGCCAGTGGTCGGGCGAGGCGAGCGGCGTCTTTTCGCCGAACCCCAGCACCAGCCGCGGGCGGTAGCGGCGCAGCTCGACGGCCAAAGCGACGCGGCTGTCGAACGTGTCGAACAGCCGGCGGTTGGAGAGGTTCAGCGTGATGCGGTGGTGTACGCCGAGGGCTTCGGCGGCGGCGCGGGCTTCGGCGAGTCGGGCCTCGGGGCCGGGCGAATGGGGCGTCGGCTCGCCGTCGGTAAGGTCGATGATGCCGACGCGGCGGCCCTGCTCGACCAGGCGGGCGAGCGTGCCGCCACAGGCGATTTCGACGTCGTCGGGGTGGGCTCCGACGGCGATGACGTCGAGGGGCTCGGGGAGGTCAGGCATGGCGGGGCGAGTCGCTGGCGCGACGGGCAGCGTTAATGGGAGGCGTCGTGACTCATCGACGCTTGCAGTTTTTGGGCCACTCGCTGGGCGACGCGTTCGATGAAGGCCTCTTCGTCGAAGGACGGCAGCGGGCCGGCGGACGGCTTCTGATTGCACTGGGCGGCCGCGCGGGACCAGGCCGGGGCGCCGAAGGCGCCGGCGTGGACGCCGCACTCGGCCCAGGAGGCGCGAAACACGTCGTCGGCGAACAGGTCGGCGTCGGCGTAGGCGGAGTCTTGCCGCGGGTCGGCGTAGCCCCACTTCTTCTTCAGGTCGATCAGCTCGCGGGTGTGCTGGGGGGAGAGGAACTCGACGCGGCCGATCTGTTTGGCCAAGAGGAGGATGCGGCAGTGGGCGTCGAGTATTTCGGTCCACCAATAGGCCCGTTCGACGGTTTCGCCGAAGCTGACCGTGCCATGATTGGCGAGCATGACGACGTTCGACTGGTGGACGAACGGGAGGATCGTCTCGGCGAAGGCCTGCGTGCTGGGCGTCTCGTAGCGGGCGATGGGGACGTTGCCGAGGAAGACCTCGACCTCCGGCAGAACGCAAGAGGGGACGGCCTCGCGGGCGACGGCGAAGGCGGTGGCGTAGGGCGGATGGCAGTGCACGACGCTCCGCACGTCGGAACGGGCCTTCATGATCTCCAGGTGCAAGAGGGCCTCGCTGGAACGCTTCTTGGCGCCGGCGAGCTGGTTGCCCTGGATGTCGATGAGGCAGATATCCTCGGGCTTGAGGAAGCCCTTGCTATGCATCGTGGGTGTGCAGAGGACCTCGTTATCGCTGACGCGGTAGGTGATGTTGCCGTCGTTGGCGGCGGCGAAGCCGCGCTGGTAGAGGCGCTTGCCGATGTCGCAGATTTCTTGCTTGAGTTGTTCGAGCGTGGGCATGGGGATGGGGGAGATGTTAGATGGTGGATGGCGGATTGCAGACGGCGGCTGGCGGCTGGATGCTGGATGCGGGATGCGGGATGCGGGATGCTGAGGAGGGGCGGGTTGTTTGGCGCGCTGACGGGTGCTTCGTTTATTGCGAGGGGGTACATGGTTCGTACCCCCTCCCCAGCCCTCACCACAAGGGGGAGGGGGGCGGAGTTTTTTTATCGAGCGAGGGGGCTTGAGGGTTTGTTGGGGCCGGGGGCCGGAGGTTTCTTATTGGGCGAGGGGCCGGAAGGGCTTTTGCGATCCGGTTCACTAGGTTAGCCAGTCATTTCCGGTCCCAACCTTGAAGGCAGCGACGCCGGACGGGTTCTCACAATGGGTTCACTCATCGGCGCCGGGGCTGGGGCGGTGTTTCGATGCGAGGATCTTTACTTTGCGGCCTTCAAGCTCGATGCGGCCGGCGGCGAGGAGGCGGAGGACGTGGGGGTAGGCCTCCTTTTCGGCCTCGAAGACGCGCTTGGCGAGGGACTCGGCATCGTCGTCGTCGAACACCGGGACCGGCTGTTGCCAGATGATCGGGCCGGCGTCGTACTGGTTGTCGACGAAGTGAACGGTGACGCCGGTCACCTTGACGCCGTAATCGAGCGCCGCCTGGTGGACCCGCAGGCCGTACATGCCGTGGCCGCAGAACGAGGGGATGAGCGCCGGGTGGATGTTGAGCACGCGGGCGGTGAAGTCGGCGGGGACGGGGGCGAGCTTGAGGAAGCCGGCCATGGCGACGTAGTCGACGTTGGCTTCGCGGCAGGCGGCGAAGAGGGCGTCGCCGTAGGCCTGGTGGGAGTCATACTGGCGGCGCTCGAACACGGCCGTCGGAATGTTGGCTTCTTGGGCGAAGGCCAAGCCGCGAGCGGCGGAGGCGCTGGAGATCACTAGTCGCACGTCGACGGGGAGGCGGTCGTCGGCGGCCAGGTCGAGGAAATTCTTGAGCGTGCGGCCGCCGCCGGAGATGAGGACGGCGAGCCTGAGGGGTGCACTAGACATCAGCTTCCGTTACACCCTTGTGACAGCGTAGTCAGGATGATCTGGATTGGTGATCAACCGCCCGTTCTTGCAATCGACCAGTAAGTCGAGCTTTTTCAGTACGGTTTGACCGATGAGCACCTCGTCGCCAAGCACCAGCGCTTCATCCGACGTTTCGCGGCCCATAATTACAAAGACAATGGACGCAGTGCGAGGGACCGTTTCAGCACGGCCATCGGCGAGGTGCGCAACCTCCTTGCCTCGAATGCGCACGCCCAACTGGTTCAAAACCCTCTGCGGTATGACGCATCTGATTGCGCCTGTGTCGACGATTGCTTCAGTGCTCATCGTGCGAACACGCCCGGGCGCGATAGCGCCTGTGGCGGCAAGTTCGTCGTCCACAGAATTAGTTAGCTTTACGTTGACGCGGACTTCTCCCATTTCATCACCGATGACGAGTTTGCGATTCGGCGGAGCGTCGACCAATCGAATTGACATCCTGCACCTCGCCTGGGAATTAACTGCGGATCATCCTACGTATGTAAAGCGTCGCGCCAGCGTCGCCGACTTGGGTCTCTACCGATTCTACCTGCGATAGTGCTTCGAGGCGAAGCGACTCGGCTAACGTTTCCTGCATGATGTAGTTACGGAACTCGTCGATGGCCGCCTTCATATGGGCGGAGTCTGTTACGGCGCCGACTTCGATGCGGTCGGTGAATTCGCAGCCGAGCTCCTTACGGCGGTCCTGGATTACACGGACCAAGTCGCGGGCGAGGCCCTCGCGGAGAAGCTCCGGGGTGACTTCGGTCGCCAGCACCACGACGACGCCCTTGTCGTTGGCGGCGGTCCAGCCGGGCTTGGCTTGCAGGCGGACCTCGACCTCGTCGGCGGCTAGCGCGATCGGCTGGCCGTCGATCACCAGGTCGATCTTGCCGTTGTCGCGGATGTTGGCCAGGAGTTCCGAACCGCTCATGTTGGCGAGGGCCGGCTTCACCTTGGGCATCAGCTTGCCGAGCTTGGGGCCGAGGAGCTTGAAGTTAGGCAGCACCTCGTGGTCGACGTACTTCTGGGGCTGGTCGCTGAACTCGACCTGCTTGACGTTCAGTTCGTCGGCGATCACGTCGGCGTGTTCTTCGAGCCACTTTTGGTGCGTCGCGTCGGCGAGGATCACCTCGACGCGGGCCAGCGGCTGGCGGACCTTCAGGGCGGCGCTGGTGCGGGCCTGCCGGCCGAGCGAGGCGATGTGGCGGACGAGGTTCATTCGCTCGGAGAGGGGGACGTCGACGGCCGCTTCATCGGGCGCGGGATAGTCGCAGAGATGGACGCTTTCTTCGACCTCCTTGCCGTGCACCGCCGCGGCGAGGTTCTGCCAGAGGCTCTCGGCCAGGAAGGGGGTGAACGGGGCGATCATCATGGCGGTGGTGACGAGGCACTCGTAGAGGGTCTCGTAGGCGTCGAGTTTGTCGGGCGAAGTCTTGTCCGCCGCCCAGAAGCGGTCGCGGCTGCGGCGGACGTACCAGTTCGACAGGGCGTCGACGAAGGCGGTGATGGCGGCGCAGGCGGCGTAATTGTCGTACTGGTCCATCCGCTCGACGACCGCGGCGAGCGTGCGGTTCAGTTCGCTCGTGATCCAGCGGTCGAGTTCGCTGCGGTTGGCGAGGGGGCGTGCGGCGCCCTCCCGGTGATGGGGAGGGGTAGTGAGGGGCGATGGACCCTTGCTCGACCGCGCGTCGTCAGCGCGCGTACCTGCGGCGCCCCCCTGCCCAGCCCTCCCCGCCAGGGGGAGGGAGCCGGAACTACGCGCGGCAGCGGCGGCTGAATCGCGGTTTTCACTGCCTACTGCCCGCTGCCCACTGCCCACTGGCGTGAAGCCGTCGATGTTGGCGTAGATGGTGAAGAAGCTGTAGACGTTCCAGAGCCGCAGGAGGAACTCGGGGACGCTGTCGCGGATGGCTTGTTCGCTGTAGCGGATGCTGGTCCAGGGGGGCTGGTTGGCGAAGAAGTACCAGCGGAGGGCGTCGGCGCCGTAGCGGTCGAAGATCTCGCTGGGCTCGCGATAGTTCCGCTTGCTCTTGGACATCTTCTGCCCGTCTTCGCCGAGCATGAGGCCCAGGACGATACAGGTGCGGAAGGGGTGGGGAAAAGCAGACAGCGGAGAGGGGAGAGCGGAGGTATCGGGCGGAGGGGCGTCTGCCGGCTTTCCGCTTTCCGCTGTCCGATCTCCGAAGAGCATCGTGCTGAGCGCTAGCTGGCTGTAGAACCAGCCGCGGGTTTGGTCGATGGCCTCGCTGATGAAGTCGGCGGGGAATTGGGAGTGGAACTTTGCGATTGCGGATTTCGGATTGCGGATTGGGGAGTCGGTATCTGTCACCGTCGGGTAGGGGGAGGGGCTTCCGGTTCCCTCCCCTTGATGGGAAGGGTTGGGGAGAGGTGAGGAGCCCGCGCTGGACGTTGCTTTGGCAACGCGAGTACCCGCGGTGCCCCCCTCCCCAGCCCTCCCCTCCAGGGGGAGGGGGCCGGAGGGGTCGTTAACTAAGTGTTCACCCCTATAGCCCCATTGGGCGAAGGGCATGGCGCCCGAATCGTACCAGACGTCGATCACGTCGGGGACGCGCCGCATGCGGGCGCCGGGTGCGAAGGGGGAGTCGTAGGTGACCGCGTCGATGTACGGTTTATGGACGCGGAGGTCGTCGGGGAGTTCGGGCTTCTTCGCTTTGGCGTCGGCCCAGACTTCCGTGCCGGCGACGCCGGGCTTGGCCAGTAGTTCATCGTAGCTGGAGATCGCTTCCTTCTGGCCGGTCTGGTCGCAGACCCAGATCGGCAGCGGCGTGCCCCAGAAGCGTTCGCGGCTGAGGGCCCAGTCGACGTTCGACTGGAGGAACTTGCCGAACCGGCCGTCCTTGATGTGCTCGGGGAGCCAGTTGATGTGGGCGTTGTTCTGGAGCATCGCGTCTTTGAACGCGGTGGTGCGGATGAACCAGCTCTCGCGGGGGTACTGGATGAGGGGGTCTTCTTCAGCACGCCAGCAGAAGGGGTAGTCGTGGAGGTACTGCTCCTGGTGGACCAGCAGGCCGCGGGCCTTGAGGTCGCGGATGATGTCTTTGTCGCAGTCCTTGACCCAGCGGCCGCGGCAGTAGTCGGGGGCTTCGTGGGTGAACTTGCCGTCGGGGGCGACGCAGTTGAGGAGCGGCAGGTCACGAATCATCTCGCGTTGCGCCATTAGGACGTTGAAGTCGTCTTCGCCGAACGCGGGAGCAATGTGAACGATGCCTGTACCGGAATCGGTCGTCACGAAGTCCTCGGCGACGACTCGCCAGGCCGGATGCACGCGGTCGTTGCCCTGGATCAAGACGGGGCGATCCCCTCGCTGGCGGAAGCCGTCGAACGGCGGAGCGTAGCGGAGTCCGACAAGGTCGCTGCCGCTGAGCTGTTGCATCACTTGGAGCTCGCGCTTGAGCTTCGCGCTTAGGCCTTCGACGAGGTTACTGGCGATGATGAACCTCTCTTGCAGCGTCTCGTCGAGCACAACTGCGTATCCCGTGTCGGCCGACACGGCGGCAAATTGATTGCTCGGCAAGGTCCAGGGGGTCGTCGTCCAAACCAGGAGGCTGGTCGGCCCGACGAGCTCGAGGATGCGCAACTCTTGGTCAGCAACGATCGGAAACTTCACATACACGCTGGGGTCGGCCACCTCGCGGTAGCCCTGGCCGACTTCGCCGCTGGAAAGGGCGGTGCCGCCTTGGGCCCACCACCAGACGATCTTGTGGCCCTGGTAGAGGAGGCCGCGATCGAACAGGTTCTTCAGCGACCACCAGACGCTTTCGACGTAGCTCTGGTGATAGGTGACGTAGGCGTTCTTGAGGTCGACCCAGAAGCCGATCCGTTCGGTGAGCCGTTCCCACTCGTTCATGTAGCGCCAGACGCTCGCCTGGCAGCGGTGGATGAACCGCTCGACGCCGTAGGCTTCGATCTCTTCCTTGGCGTGGATGCCCAGCTCTTTGCAGACCTCGGTTTCGACGGGCAGGCCGTGGGTGTCCCAGCCCGCTTTGCGCTCGCAGCGGTAGCCGCGCATCGTCTTGTAGCGGGGGAAGAGGTCCTTGATCGCGCGGGTGAGGCAGTGGCCAGGGTGGGGCATGCCATTGGCGGTCGGCGGGCCTTCATAGAAGACGAAGGGCGGGGCGTCCTGGCGCTGGGCGAGCGACTTGTGGTAGGTGTCGCGCTCCCGCCAGAAGCGGAGGATGTCCTGCTCGCGCTGGGGGACGGAGCGGTC
>JADLBW010000006.1 GCA_020847515.1 Pirellulales bacterium
AGCAGACGTCCGGCACGGCGGTGGGCGGGTTGTACGTCGCCGACGCCGTCACCAAAGCGGTGAGCTTCATCGGGCTGCAGTCGAACACTGCCAACACGAATGCGAATCTGTCGTCCATCGCCATCGACGCCGGCGGCAGCGTGTACGTCGGCGGCGACCTGACCCCTCAGGTCTGGCGAGTCGATAGCCCGCTGTCGTCGCCGACCTTCACGCAGATGCTGGGCAACTATGGGGCGGCGGGCACCGACGACGACCCGACCGGCCTCGGCTGGGTTCCCAGCACCGACCAGGTAGTCGTATTCGATCAGGGGCTCGACACCAACAACCCGGTGGCTGTGACGCTAGTGGATTCCGGCTCGACGGCGTCAGCGCCCTCGTTCTCGACGATCTGGTCGACCGATCCCGGTTCGGATCTGAACCTCAAAGGGCAGTTCAGCCCGGTCGACAACCACGCCTACATCGCGTACGCGACCTCGCCGCTAGTGGGCGGAACGGCGGCCATCTACCGCGTCGATCTGGCGGGGAACCTGGAAACCATCTTGCTTGACGGGATCGCCACGGCGTTGGACCTGGACGATTCGGTCGCCGTGAATCCAGCGGACGGCTCAGTCTGGTTGCCGATCAACACCGGCGGGACGGACCGGACGTATTACCGGGTCGACGTCGCCAGCGCCGCCGAGCAATCGCCGGGCGTCTACCTGGCCGATACGACGGTGGAATTCACCGCCACGGGGTTCAACGGCGGCGTCAACAGCGTGACGTTCTCGCCTGACGGACGCTGGCTGGCCGTGGGCGTACCCGACGGGTCGGACACGCTCTACCTGCTGCGGACGACGATTCCCGAGCCGGCGTCGGCGGCGCTTGCGGGTCTGGCGGCTCTGGGCTGCGCGGCTGCGGGCCGGCGGCGGAAGTAGGCGTCGGGTGCGGCCTATGCGGCGCCGCGCCATGAAGTTGATCGACTGCAGGGCCGGCCGGGGCGTGAACTGGCCGGCCCTGTTTGTTGCTGATCGGGGTTTGGGGTGGTGCAAAGGATTTCGCCGCAGTACTTCCTTCGCCGAAATTCAATACGATTTCGTTGCAACTAGCTGTTCGTCATGCTAGAAACAGCATCGTGGGGGGCCGGACTGGCTAAGTCGACGGCCCGATCTAATGCGAAATTCCGTACTCTGGTGGTCTTAGCGATCGCTCCCGGCCTCTGCCGGGACTGGAGGCCCGCTTGGATTTCGCGCTGGCGATCATTCTATCGCCCTTGGTCCCATTAATTTTCTTTTCGTAGTTGCAGCGCAACTTCTCGCCGGCCTCCTTACAAGGCGTTTGCAGGGTCGCCCTCCCGCGACTCGCGGGAGCGCCGGCGTCGCCTGCGCGTTGGCGCGCCTCCTTGCGGCACGTTGGGCTCAACCGACGGAGCCGCGCGCTGTTGTTGCGCTTTGTTGGAGTCTTTCTAAGCGAGGAACATAGCAATCATGTTACGAACCATTGCGCGTGCTCAAGTCGTCGTGCTGATATGGATCGTCGTCGGCCCCGCGCTGGGGCGATGCGAATTTCGCACGCTGGACGGTAGGGGCAACAACCTGCTCCATCCTGAGTGGGGAGCCGCCGGGACGAATTTCGCGAGAATGGCTGCGCCGGACTACGACGACGGCGCGTCCGCCGCGCGACTGGCCGGGCTGCCCAATCCGCGCAGCGTCGGCGTGTCGCTTATGCGGCAGCTCGCCCAGGGCGCCGATGAGCGCGGTCTTTCCGGCTACGTCTACGCCTTTGGCAATCTGCTGAGCCACGACCTGCAACGGACCGTATCGGGGTCGACGGAATTGATCCCGTTTCGCATTCCCGCCAACGACGATCAATTCTTTCCGAACCAGACCGTGAACCTCACGCGGTCGCTGTTCGACGAAACTACCGGCAGCGAGCCGGCGAATCCGCGCCAGCAAATCAACTTTACGACGGCCTTCATCGATGCGTCGCCCGTCTACGGCGTTGACGAGGCCAGCGCGCTGGCGTTACGCGGCGGACCGGCGCGCGCCGGCGCCAGGCTCAAGACCAGCGACGACATCAACGGTGACGGCGAAAACATGCTGCCCCACGACGCTTTTGGCCCTCGGCCGGGCGCGTTGTATGTGGCGGGCGACGATCGCGTTAACGACAACATAGCGCTCACCGCCCTGCAAACGGTGTTCATGCGGGAGCATAATCGACTGGCCGACGTCTATTCAGCCGAGCATCCTGAATGGACTGCGGAAGAAGTTTATCAGCGGGCCCGCAAATTCGTCGGCGCCGAAATGCAAGCCATTACCTTCAACGAATTGCTGCCCGCGCTGTTGGGGCCGTATGCGCCGGCCGCTACGGGCGTTTACGATCGCGAGCTGGAGCCGGCCGTCTTCAACGAGTTCGCCGCCGTATTCTTGAGAATCGGCCATTCCATGCTGACCAGCACCTTCAAGCAGGTTGAGAACGACGGCCGCGCAGCGGTCGAGGGCGCGGTTCCGCTTGAAGAGGGGTTTAACAATCCCGCGATGGTTTCGACCTCTCGGCAGCTAGACCTGCTGCTCAAAGGTCTGAGCGTCGAAGTCCAGGAGCGTAACGACCTGCAGCTTGCCGACGGAATGCGACTGGGGCTGCTCGACGCCATCGACGTCCAGCGTGCCCGCGACCATGGCATTGCTGGCTACAACGCCCTGCGCGAAGCATTTGACTTGCCGCGGGCGGAGACGTGGGCCGATATTACGTCGGACGTCGACGTTCAGGACGCCCTCCGCGGCTTATACGTCAGCATCGACGAGATCGATCCCCTCGTCGGCGCCCTTGCCGAAGATCATCTCCCCGGAGCGAGCGTCGGGCCGCTAGTCGCGGCCGCCATGCGATCGCAATTCGAGCGATTGCGCGACGGCGACCGATTCTGGTATGAGAACGACGGCGATCTGTCGGCGAGCGAAGTAGAGGAACTGCGATCTACTCGACTGGCAGACGTCATTGCGCGCAACAGCGGCGTTCTGGGTCTGCAGGCCAACGTCTTTTTTGCGGTTCCAGAGCCGACCGGATGGATCGCGGCCGTGATCGCCAGCGCCGCCGGATTCCGCAGACGACGCTCCACACCAGGGCGCTGTAACAGCAGGCTAATGGACCGCTAGACGGGCGCTCTATCGAGAACTGCGCGGCTAATGAACCCTGCCGGGCTGTCGGCTAGCCGACAGCCGACAGCCGTTAGCCGTTAGCCAAATTTACAGCGGGTTCATTAGCGGCGCAGGATCCAATAGTACGTTTAGTGCGGGCGCTCGCCAGCGGGACAAGCGCCTCGGCGGGTGGCGGCCGCCGCTGGCTCCGACTAGAATCGAGCCCAACTTTTCACAAATGGTGCAGCGGGGGGCCGGCGTGACTACCTTCAACACTTCTCGCGAAATTCCGGCCACGGCCGAGCAGGTCTTCGCGGCGTTCAGCGATCCCGAGCGGCTGGCGCGATGGTGGGGGCCGGCGGGGTTCACCAATACGTTTCGCAAGTGCGAGTTCCACAGCGGCGGGCGGTGGTCGTACGTCATGCACGGACCGCAGGGGATCGACTATCCCAACGAGAGCATGTTCGCCGAGGTCGACGCGCCGCGGCGGGTCGTTGTTCAGCATATCTCGGAGCCGAAGTATCGCTTGACCGTCGAGTTCTCTTCGTCGGCGGGCGGGACCGTCGTCTCATGGTCGCAGAAATTCGAGAGTGAAATCGCCGCCCAACGCCTGGAACACATCGTCGTGCCGGCGAACGAGCAGAACCTCGATCGGCTGTGCGCGGAAGTTTCGCGCAAGCCGGGCGAGGGCTAAGGGAGTATCGCAAAGGTTCGGCCTTGAACCGCCCGCCTACCTTGGATCGAGCCGGTTGCTGCACCGGCGGCTACCGGGCCGCGAGGGAGTTAAGCAGTTGACGCGGGCGGCGAGATCTAACGGCCTGCAAGACGAGCGGCGAACGCCGTGGGGAGCGCAACAGCTTTCGGCTGCGCCGGTGCAGGCGGGGCCAGGACGCCCAAGATCCGGGCGCGCGGCGGGCTGCTCTTTCATCGTTCGAGCGGAATTGGTTCTTTCAACACGGCGTTGAAGCGGTGATCGCCGGGTTCGGCTTCCGCCTGTTCGCCATTGGGCAACTCGATGCGAGCGGTGGTGTTGGGCGGGATCGAAACGGATAAGGCGAAACGGTTGTCTTCGAGGCGCCATTGAGACGATACGACGCCGTAGGGCGTATCTAGGCTGGCCCGAGCAGCATTCACGCCTGGCCCGGGCGTAGGCTTGATGAGCACCTTCTTGAATCCCGCCGCCCCAGGCTGGATGCCCGCGACCGTTCTGGTAAAGAACTCCTGGATATGCCCCAGCATGCAGTGGTTCATCGACGACTGGTGATGCGCGTCCCACGCCTCGGGAAGGCTCGTCCAGCCATGATTGACCAGGTAGGCGTAGCTGCCCAACTCAGTGCGACGGAGAATGCGGTAGAGGGTCTCGGCCTGCCCGTTGTCCGAGAGGGCCCTCACCAGGTAATGGAAGCCGACGTCGCCGGAGGTTTGCTGGAAATTGCGCGACTCCACGTCGTCAACGAGCGCGCGAACTACGGCTTGGCGCTCTTGGGGTTCCACCAGTCCGGTCACCAGGGCCATGGCATTGGCCGTCTGGCAACTGCCGTTGTTCTTGTAAATGCCATTTCCCTGGTAGAAGCGATGATTGAAGTCGTCCCGGATATCGGCGGCGAGTTGGCGATACGTTTGCTCGTCGGCCGCGCGCTGCAGAACCGCGGCGGCGTCGGCGACGACGCGGGTGCAGTCGTAAAAGATCGCCATGGCCGAGAGCTCTGGAGGCGTCAGCTTCGCCGGTCCGGGGTTCTGGCCCGGCACGTAGTCGTACCAATCGCCAAGTCCGGCGGCGGGAACGAGCCCGTCCTGGCAAGTGGAGCGCATGTAGTCGACGTACCGCCGCATCATGTCGAAGTTCGTTTCCAACGTGCGACGGTCGCCGTACCACTGATAGACGTACCAGGGGATCAAGGCGCCGGCGGCGCCCCATTCGGGCGTGTAGGCGAAGCCGTTGGAGAAGTCGCCGTAGTCGGGGGCCACCGTAAGAATCTTGCCGTCGGGGCGCTGCGCGTCGCGAATGTCCTGGCAGACCTTCGGACCGAAGCGCGAGAGATCATAGCGATTGGCCATCGAATCCCACATGAGATGCACGACCTCCAGCCAACCCATCTTCTCGCGATGTGGGCAATCGGTAAGGACGTGCGACAGATTCGAGCGAACCGACCAGTCGATCATGCGGTCAATCTGCTCGAGGATCGCGCTGTCGCAGGAGAATTGCCCGATCGCCGGGGCGGACGACCGCACGTGAACGCTCGTCAGACCGACGACGACAGGTTTGTTCTCCGGGTTGGGAAAGCCTTGGGGAACCGCGCCGGCGAGCTCGACGTACTGGAATCCGGAATAGAAGACGTCGCAGAACCAGGTCTCGGGGCGCCCGCTATCGCTGCCTCGCAACGTGTACTGGAAGTAGTTCGGCGAGCGGATGCCCGACTGGTCGACAAGCCCCTTGCCGTCGTTGGCGTGCGGCGACTGACCATGACGCTGCTCGGCGTACGTCAGGCGCAAGGTTGCTCCGGCGGGGCCGCTAACGGCCAGCCGCAGCGTGGCGGAGGCGTTCTGCCCGAAGTCGTAGACGTAACGCCCCGGCTGCGGTTCGTTGATCGAATCGGGCTGGAACTCTTCGAATGCTCGCAACGGCGGAGATGCGGCGGCGACGAGCTTGCCGAGTTGCGGATTGATGACCCGTGCAGTCGTCCACGCGGCATCGTCGAAACCGGCCTCATCCCAACCGCGAGGCAGCTTGCCGGCGTCGTAATCGACGCCGCCCAAGAGCGAATCGTGGACGTACGGGCCGGCGACCCATCGCCATGACTCGTCGGTGACGACTCGCGCCGTCGTACCGTCGGCATATTGCAGTTCAAGCTGCATCAGCAGGGCCGGTGGACGATCAGACAGCTTGCCGTGCAAGCGGCGATCGCCCTTGGTGGAGTAGTAGCTCCGTCCGAGGAGGACGCCGGCGACATTCTCGCCCTCGCGCAATTGAGAAGTCACGTCGAACGTATTGTAGTAGACGGTCGTTTCGTAATTCGACCAGGCCGGATCGAGGAAATGGTCGCCGACGTCCTGGCCGTTGAGCCGAAGCTTGTAATGTCCCAAGCCGGTGACATGGACGAGTGCGCGCTGCAGCGGTTTTTGGACCGAGAACGCCCTGCGGAAAATGGGCAGCGGCGGATGGAGCTGCGCGTCGCCGGCGGCTTGCCACGGGGCGCCGCCCCAACTCGATACTACGCGGGCAGGCGTCCACTGCGGCGTTTCGCCCTGCTCGGCGGAATGCCAAGATCCGTCGGTAACGAGCACGAAGTCAGCGGCGCCGTCGACGGGAACGACCAGTGCGGCGGCCAGGCCGGCGGGATTCGCCTGCTCGCCGCCGTTGACCGCCGCGACCTCGATCAGGTTTTCGCCATCCGCCTGTAATTGACCGCCGACGTCAATCTTCGCCACATGCCGCCAGTCGTCGGAGCCTCCGACGGCTTGGCCGTTGATCTTACAATCCGCTCCATTGTCGGCCGTGATGTACAACCAGGCGTCGTCAAGGCGCGCGGCAGACGGCAGGCGGAATGCCTTGCGGAACAGTCGCTTGCCGGGCGGAGCGTGTGATGCGCTGGCGCCCGCTGAATCAGCGCCGTGCCAGATCCAACTTGTCTGTGCAAGGGGCGAGGCGACCTCTTCGCCCCGATCGCTGGCGATCCATCGAGCTGCCCAATCCGCGGAGTCGAGGATCGCCGTCGTCCATTCGGCGGGAGGCGCCCAAGGGGCGGGTGCGCCGTGGCGATCCCAGATGCGCACCGTCCAAAACACGCGCTGGTTCGAGCGCAGCGGGCGGCCGGCATAGGGAATGTGGATCGATTGGTCCGACTGGACGCGGCCGCTGTCCCAAAGATCGGCCTTGTCCGGCGTAAGCAGCGCTGGGCTTGTCGCACACAGCGCCTGGTAGGCCGTTTGGCGCTGGCCCGGCTCTTCGGAGGACAGAATCCAACTCAGGCGAGGATCGGCACAGTCGACGTTCAAGGCGGCGTCCCGCGCCTCGCAACGCAGCCTGTCAACGCGAACGCTGCTGAGGTCGTCAGCAGCGCCGGCGACGGCCTGGCAGATGCCAGCAATACAAAATAGCTGCAGAAGGGTTCGGATCATCGCTTCCCTCCACCATGCTGCGACGCCCCCTCGTCGACCGTAAGAAGGCGAACCTGCGGTGCACCGCGCGACGGGGGGGCAATCAGTTGAATCCCTGGTCAGCCAGCATGGCTTATCAGCGGGACGGCGTCGATCCCTGTCGCCCAGTCGCCAGCCATCGCGGCCCGAAGCGCGAAGGGCCAAGAAAGCTGCGGAATAGCGGCAGCAAGCGGTTCGATTGCGTGGCGCTCGCTTGCGGCATTGCGAAGCGCAAATGCGACTTGCCGTAGCGGCGGCGGTTCGCAAAGCGGTGCGACGCGACTGAGGTTCGTCAATGCTTGTGTTCTACTGCAAGCCAAGCCGGTGGCTTCCCGGCGTTCGGTGAGTGGTGTTCTGTCGCCGCGCTGTCGCCGGCGCGGGCCAACGCGATTTTTGGCGACAGAATTCTAAGGTGTTTGGCGGACCGGAGTTATGCGTGGGGGCTAGGCTGGCGGCTGGCGGCTTATAGCTGAAAGCTGAGAGCTGAGAGCTGAGAGCTGGAAGCCGATAGCTGACAGCCGATAGCCGATAGCCGATAGCCGATAGCAGTTTCCCGTCGTTTGAGGATAGAGCAGGGCGCGGCCAAATCCCACTGAAATCTTTGCCGGTCGCGGATACGGCCCGCGATCAGGTGCTCACGCGCCATCCGAAGTCGGTAGGGAGCATCGCGAGTTTCGGCAGGCCTGGTTCAATTTCGCTGGCAGGTCCATCGAACCACCGGGCGCTGGACCACTTCCAGTCGGCGGAGCGGGAACATAAGCCGCGGCGGACCGGATTCTCGTGAATATAGTCAATCGACTTCAGGATGGCCGTCGCGGTTCGCAGATTGCGGTCGTAGCCCGGGCCTTCCTGCCAAAATCGAAAGACATCCTTGCCCGGCCGCTCACGAATGGTGAGCGACGAAAGCAGCGGGCTCTGCGCGGATTGGAGATCGCGTTTTACGGCTGCAGAGACCGGCCGTTTCACAGCAGCTAAGTAGCGGTCGATCGCCGCGTCGACATCCAGCGGAAGCATCAACAGGTGGACGTGTTCAGGCATGAAGACGAAGGCGACCAGATGGAAATTGAATCGCTCGTTCGCGTAGTTCAGGCTCTCGGACAAGTAGCTTCGCCAGGGGTCATTGGTAAGCAGTGGCCGGCGACGATAGCAGGAGAAGGTGAGCTCGTGCAGGTCGCCGGGCTCATGGAAGTGCTTCACGAGTTTGCGATGGGCAGGCATGGCGGCAGTTTAATTCGTGCCGAAACCTGTCGCAAAGTTTTTGAGACGCTTTCTTCGAGATGCCACTTGCAGTACGTTCTTATTGTGGATGAAAACGTCTCGTTGCGCCGCCATATTGGGTGGCACGGGCGTGTCGCCCGTGGGGTGTGCCGACGGGGGGTGGTGACCGTTTGGGTTGCTGGGAGGCGGTGACGAGGTCAGCTTGCAGATATTGGGGAGTGGATCGCGTGTGCCCGCTACTCACTGGCGGGACGCCAGTGGCACCCGGCACCCGGCACCCGGCCACTCACTGGGGCGGGACGCCAGTGGCACCCTTTGGCCAGTGGAGCCCTTTGGCTACCTTGGGATGAAAGTGGATATTGGACGACTTGGGTCCGATCTGGGTGGCACGGGCGTGTCGCCCGTGGGGTGTGCCGACG
>JADLBW010000007.1 GCA_020847515.1 Pirellulales bacterium
AACCGATTCCCCACGGCCGATTGTCGGTGCGCTTGCGCCGGAGGCGATGCGGTTCGCCTCCCGCGGCTGCGCCACACTGACATTCGGCCGGGCGAGCCGATTGGGAAAGCAAGTCGATTCGGCCGAATGTCAGTGCTACCCACTTGACGTGTCGGAACCCTCCCGGCGGCTCGTTTGAGCCGCGGCTCTGGCGGGGCTGGGCCCATGTCGCCGTGGGTCGTATTTTGCTAGAATTGCGGGTCTTCTGCGGCTTGCCGGCGGCTCGCCGGGCGGCCGCATTTGTCACCCTGGAAGGATGGTAGCGTGTCGACCGATACACCTGGCGGAAACGGCCCTGAGAAGGAGAGCGGCTTCGACGAGAACGAGCAGGCGATTGCCGCGCGGCTGATCGATTTGCCGATCGAAGACGAGCTGAAGGACAGCTATCTGACGTACGCCATGAGCGTCATCGTCAGCCGCGCGCTGCCCGACGTGCGGGACGGGCTCAAGCCCTCGCAGCGGCGGATTCTGGTCGCCATGAACGACCTCAACCTCACCCCGGGGGCGGCCCGCGTGAAGTGCGCCAAAATCTCCGGCGACACCAGCGGCAACTACCATCCCCACGGCGAGTCGGTCATCTACCCGACGCTGGTGCGCATGGCCCAAGAGTGGAACATGCGCCACGTGCTCATCGACAAACAGGGCAATTTCGGCTCCATCGCCGGCTTGCCGCCGGCGGCCATGCGGTACACCGAGGCCCGCATGTCGCCCTTTGCGGCCCTGATGCTCGAGGACCTCAAGCTCGACACCGTCGACTTCGTCCCGACCTACGACGAGCGGCACATGGAGCCGACGGTCTTGCCGTCGAAGTTCCCCAACCTCCTGGTGAACGGCTCGGGCGGCATCGCCGTCGGCATGGCCACCAGCATTCCGCCCCACAACCTGGCCGAGACGTGCCAGGGCCTCATCGCGCTGATCGACAACCCGGCCATCACCATCGGCGAGCTGATGGAATTCATCCCCGGGCCCGACTTCCCCACCGGCGGCATCATCCAGGGACGCACCGGCGTGCGCCGCGGCTACATGACCGGCCGCAGCACCGTGGTCGTTCGCGCGCGCACCACGATCGACGACAGCGCCAAAAAGGCCCGGATCATCATCCACGAGATCCCCTACCAGCAGGCCCGCGACGTGGTGATGAAGAAGATCGCCGACCTGGGCAACGAAGGGAAGATCCCCGGCATCGCCGACGTCCGCGACGAAAGCGATCTCAAGGAACCGGTCCGCATCATCGTCGAGCTGAAGCGCGACGCCGACCCCGATGTCGTGCTCAATCAACTTTACAAGTTCTCGCCGCTGCAAGACACGTTCTCAGTCATCCTGCTCGCCCTGGTCGACGGCAAGCCGCGGAGTCTCACGCTCAAGGAGATGCTGGAGGAATTCCTGCGGCATCGCGTGACGGTCATCCGCCGGCGGACGCAGTTCCTGCTGGCCCGTGCGCGAAAGCGAAAGCACACCGTTCAGGGCCTCCTCTTGGCCCATGCGAACATAGACGAAGTGATCCGCGTGATCCGCTCATCGACGACGCAGCCCGAGGCCAAAGAGCGGCTCATGCAGATCAAGACCCCCGCGGCCATGCTGCGGCGGGCCCTGGGCGACGAAGGATTCGGGCAGTTCCAGGCGGAGCGGGGCGTGCTCGAAGAATACACCCTCACGCCCGTGCAGGCCGACGCCATCTTGCGGATGACGCTCGGGCAGTTGGTCAACCTCGAACAGGAAAAGCTCGCCGACGAACACGCCCAGCTCCTCGCCGAAATCGCCGAGCTCAGCGGCATTCTGGCCGACCAGGCCCGCATCTACGCCATCATTCGCGAGGATTGCGAGCTGTTGATTCGCCGCCATGGCGAGGCCCGCCGGACCGAAATCAGCGACGAAGAAGTGGGCGAAGTCGACCTCGAAGACCTCATCGAAGAGGAAACGATGGTCGTCTCGATCAGCCACCAGGGCTACATCAAGCGAACCCCGGCCAGCACCTACCGCGCGCAGCGCCGCGGCGGCAAGGGAATCCGCGGCGCCCAGGCGGACGAAGACGATCCGGTCGAGCATCTGTTCGTCACCAGCACCCACGATTACCTGCTGTTCTTCACGAACCTGGGGAAGGTCTACTGGCAGAAGGTGTACAACCTCCCCGCCCTGGCCCGCGACAGCAAGGGCCGCGCCGTGGTCAACCTGCTCAACCTGGCCGAGGGCGAGCGGATCGCCGACTGCAAGGCCGTCCGCGACTTCAACGCGCCCGACCATTACCTCCTGATGGCCACTCGCAAAGGCCTCGTCAAAAAGACCGAACTGAAGGCCTACAGCCGCCCGATGAAGACCGGCATCATCGCCATCAAGCTCAAGGAAGCCGACGAACTGGTCGACGTCGCCGTCGTGAAGGCCGGCGACGAAGTTGTCCTCGCTACCGCCGGCGGCATGGCGATTCGGTTCAGCGAAGCCGACGCCCGTCCCATGGGCCGCAATTCCAGCGGCGTAAAGGGCGTCAGCCTCGGCAAGAGCGACGCCCTGGTCGGCATGGTCGTCGCCGACCCCGCCGCCACGCTGCTGACCGCCTGTCAGAACGGCTACGGCAAGCGGACCCCCTTCGGCCCCAACGCGGCCCCCGGCGAGGTCGAGCCGCTGGGCGACGAAGCCGCGAACGGCGGCGATGCCGAGAGTTCTTCGCCAGCCTCCAGCATCGAGCATCCCGCAGCCAGCATCCAGCCCCCAGCGTCCGACGACGAAGCCGAAGGCGAATCGGCAAGCGGCTTCCGCTATCGCACGCAAAACCGCGGCGGCAAGGGCCTCCGCGACATCAAAACCACCGATCGCAACGGCCCGGTCGTGAGCATCGCGCGAGTCGACGACGATGACGAGCTGATGATGATGACCGCTCGCGGCAAGATCCAGCGCATCCGCGCCGCCGAGGTGAGCGTCATCGGCCGCAACACCCAAGGCGTGAGAATCATGTCGCTCGACGACGAGGACACCCTGGCCGCGGTGGTCTACGTGCCCAAGGACGAAAGCGGCGCCGACGAGCTGGAGACCCCGGTGAAGGCCGAGTAACTCGCGTCCCCGGGCGTCGTACTCGGCTCAACGCGCTCGTGGTTTGTCACCGCTTGATTTAAGGGATTAGCCGGAGGGCGCTAGCACCCCGTTGTTGCAGCCCCAACCGGGTGCTAGCGCCCTCCGGCTGATCTTTAAGCGGGTTGGCCGCTCATCCGCCGGCAAGACGCGACCGCCCACGCCGCCAACGCCGCCAGCGCGAGGCTCGCCGGCTCCGGCGACGCTTCACGCCACAGCGCCAGATCGGCGCCGTCTACCGTGCGATCGCGATTGGCGTCCCCCAGGGCAATGCTGTCGATCTCCAGCCCCGTCGCGCCCCAGTTGGCCAGCAGAATATCGCGGTCGGCCATATTCACCCGACCGTCGCCGTTGAAGTCCTCGAACGCCGCCGCCACGTAGCCCAGGTCCCGCATCGACTCGACCGTCAATCGGCTGAGAAACGGCTCCCCATAGTCGGGATCGATCGCCCCGGTCATCAGCTCCAATCCTCGATCGCGGCCGTAGGCGTCCGTCACGCCGACGCGCGGATCGAGCGAATAGGGATCCAACGGATTGCCTTCCTGGACGCTGCTGCGCATCAGTTGATCCCAGTGCGAGTGCGGCGTCCCTGGATTGCCGGCATTTTCCACCGGCGCCCACGTCGCCGCCGCGTCAAACTCCGCCTGATAGCAGGCCACGCCGTACTGGCCCGTGTACCGGAATTCGTTCGCGTTGTAGATGCCGTTGTCGTCCCACAACGTGCCGATGCCCAGGACGTGCCCGGTTTCGTGGGCCAATAGCTCATCGATATAGTTGCGCCCGTTAGCGCCGGGCCCTTGCCAGTTGGAAAAGTTGAGAATCTCGTTGACGTTGATGCTGATGAACCCGCTGGTAGTCAGCCAATAGCCCCCCTGTGAAACCTGGCCCGTAAAGTTAGCCGCCGCCAGACCGCTGGTGATCGGGTAAATCACGATCGGAACCGACGGAAGGCTGATGCCGCTCTGGTAGTCGACCAGCACCGTCTCCCACATCCGTTCAGCGTGCGCAAGCGCATCCTGCAGAATCTGGACTTGCTCCGCGCTGAACATCCCGCTGGAGTCGCTGATCGAGTACTGTAGATCGAACGCGGAGGCCCGCGCGGGCGCAATCACCAGCACGGCAGACAGCAGCGCTAACGTACGGCTCATGAGACTCAGTCCGGAAACTCAAAGGTGCGGCGCAGTTGCGCCCAGTATGATTAGCCCCCTCCCATCAATCTACGAATTGCCGCCGAAAAAGCCATCGCCCACGTCCCCTTTTAATACGCCACCACGCGTCCCCGCTCCGCGGCGGCCGCTCCCAGCCCGCCCCCCATTTGTCCAGGCGCCCCGATAACCCCTAAGATTGTTTCCACGCTCGCAAGCCATCGGCGCGGCCGGTCCTCGGAGGTCGCTTCGCTTGCCCCCTACGCCCGCCTGATGTCCGCCCAACTCACCCCGCCCGCCGTCGAATCGCAGCTCCTCTCGGCCATGCGCCGCTATTGGGGCTACGACGCCTTTCGCCCGCTCCAGGACCGCGCCATGGCGGCCGCCATGGCCGGGCGCGATTCGGTCGTCGTCCTGCCGACCGGCGGCGGCAAGAGCCTCTGCTTTCAGGCGCCTGCGGTTTGCCGCGACGGGCTCGCCCTGGTCGTCTCCCCGCTGATCTCGCTGATGAAAGACCAGGTCGACGCTTTGCGGGCCTGCGGCGTGCCGGCGGCGGCTATCAATAGCACGCTCACCCCCGGCGAGCGCCGCGTCGTCGCCGAGCAAGTCCGCCGCGGCGAGCTGAAGCTCGTTTACGTCGCCCCCGAACGGCTGCTGGCCCAGCGCACCCTCGAGTTCTTCAAGCACGCCAACCTGTCGCTCATCGCCATCGACGAGGCCCATTGCATCAGCCAGTGGGGACACGACTTCCGCCCCGAGTATCGCGGCCTGCGGGTCCTTAAGCAGGCCTTTCCCAACGTCGGCGTACACGCCTACACGGCCACCGCCTCGAAGGTCGTCCAAAGCGACATCGCCGAGCAGCTAGGCTTAAACGACCCGCAACTGCTCGTCGGTTCGTTCGATCGGCCCAACCTCGTCTTTCGCATCCGCCGCGCGTCCAATCGATTCCATGAAGCCGTTCGCCTTATCGATCAACGCCGCGGCGAGGCAGGCATCGTTTACTGCATCAGCCGCAGGGAAGTCGACCGCACCGCCGAGGCCCTCGCCGCGCTCGGCTACCGCGCCGTGCCCTACCACGCCGGCCTCTCCGACGACGAGCGCCATCGCCATCAGGACGCCTTCTTGGAAGAACGGGCCGACGTCGTCGTCGCCACCGTCGCCTTCGGCATGGGCATCGACAAATCGAACGTCCGCTACGTCATCCACCTGGGCATGCCCAAGTCGCTGGAGCACTACGTCCAGGAAAGCGGCCGCGCCGGGCGCGACGGCCTGGAGGCCGACTGCCTGCTCCTCTACAGCGGCCGCGACGCCATGGTCTGGAAGACCCTCATCGCCAAAGGAGAGAACGCCGCCCAAGCCGGCGCCCTCCAATCGCTGGCCGCCATGGAGCGCTTCTGCGGCAGCGTCGCCTGCCGCCACCGGGCCATCGTCAGCTACTTCGGCCAAGAGCTCGACGCAGCGAACTGCGGCGCCTGCGACGTCTGCCTCGGCGAGCTCGATCTGGTCGACGAGCCGCTGGTACTGGCCCAGAAGATCCTCTCCTGCGTCGTCCGGCTCGAGCAGCGGTTCGGCGCCGACTACACCGCCAAGGTCCTGGCCGGCTCGACCGAGGCCCGCATCCTGGAACTGGGCCACGATCGGCTCAGCACCTACGGCCTGCTCGGCGCCGAGAGCGCCTCCGCGATCCGCGAGTGGATCGAGCAACTCGCCTCGCAGGGCTACCTGGCCAAGAACGGCGAGTTCAACACGCTGTCGGTCAGCGAGGCGGGCCGATCGGTGCTTCGCGGCGAAGGCTCGCCGCAATTGCTCAAGCCCGCCGCCGCCAAGTCTCGCCAGCGCCGCGCACCGGGCATCGGCGAGGACGATTCCTGGGAGGGGGTCGACCGCGGCCTGTTCGACGTACTGCGCTCGCTGCGAACCCGCCTGGCTGGCGAGCGCGGCGTGCCGCCGTACGTTATCTTCGGCGACGCCGCGCTGCGCGACATGGCCCGCCGCCGCCCCAGCACGCAACCGGCCTTCCTCAACGTCCGCGGCGTCGGCGAGCATAAGCGCGATCAGTACGGCCAGCAGTTCGTCGACGCGATTCTCGCCTACTGCGCCCAGCACGGCCTCAGCGTCGACGTCCGCCCGGCCAACTCGTCCGAGTTCCGACACGCGCCCGACGAAGCCCTCAAGCGCACCCGCGGCCCAGCCGCCGCCGCGGCCGCCTGGGACTACTTCCGCAGCGGCGTCGGCGTCGATGAAGTCGTGCAGCGAACAAGCCGCGCCCGTTCGACCGTCGTCGGTTACCTTACCCAGTTGATCGCCCAAGAGCAGCTCGCCGATCCCTCCCCCTGGATCCCCCCGGCGACCGCCCGCCGCATAGAAGAAGCCGTCGAAGCCGTCGGCACGGCCACCCTCAAGCCGATCTTCGAATACCTCGAGGGCGAAGTGCCCTATGAACAAATCCGCATCGTCGTCGCCTGCCTGGCCAACCGCTGATGCGCATTCCTACTTTTGCCGACGCCGCCGGGCCGCCCCGCGGCGCACCCTTCACGGCGCCTTCCCCCCCAACGGCCCGCCCGCCGGCTCGATGTGCACCAGCGCATCGAGCACCCCCAGCCGCGCCGCCAGCAGCGCGTCCTTCACCTCGTGCGCGATGCGGTGTCCTTCCCGCACCGGCATCTCGCCGTCCACTTCCACGTGAATATCGACCAGCCATCCCAGGCCGCTCTTGCGAGCGCGGCAATCGTCGATGCCCGTCACCCCCTCGACCGCGCCGGCCGTCGCTCGAATCTTCTCCAGCGTCTCCGCGCTCGGCGCGGCGTCGAGAATGTCCCCCAGCGCGCTGCCGAGCAGCAGCGCCCCGTTGAAGGCGATCATGCCGCACGCCGCCAGCGCCGCCCAGTCGTCGGCCGATTCATAGCCGGGGCCGCCGACTAGCGCGATCGAAATCCCCACGAACGCCGCCAGCGACGTCAGCGCGTCGCTGCGATGATGCCAGGCGTCGCTCACCACCGCCCGGCTTTCGATGTCGCGCCCGGTCCGCACCAGCCAGCGGTACAGCAGCTCCTTCGCCCCCACTACCGCCACCAGCACCGCCAGCGTGAACGGCGCCGGCGCCTCGTGGGGATGCCGAATCTCGTGCACGCTCTCCACGCCCAGCACCGCCGCGATCACAATCAGCATCGCGGCGATTGCCAGCCCGGCAAGCGGCTCGACCTTTCCGTACCCGTACGGAAAGCGCTTGTTCGGGTCGGTCATCGAAATCTTCAAACTGCCCCACACCGCCAGCGAACTGCCGATATCCAACAGCGACTCGACCCCGTCGGCCACCAGCGCATAGCTGTGGCCCGCCACGCCGGCGACGACTTTCACGGCGCCCAACACGCCGCTCACCACCAGCGCCACGATGGCCGCCCGCAACCCCCGCGCGGCTTGCCTCAGCGCGTGACTGCGGGCCTCCTCGGCAGTGGTGGGCGGCGACGGCATCCGGCTCCGAGGGCAGGGGAGGAACGGGCGGCCGAGCTCTACAGCCGCCGTAAGCGCTCTAGCCTATTCGCACGTCGCACTGCGCACCATGCCGCTAGCCAGTCCACTGAACGGCGGTTCCAAGAAATCTTCCCGCCCGGTCGCGTCAACCCTTTCCCGGCGCCGCTGCACAATAAACCTGTCCCGTCGGCGAATTTAACTTTACGATTGAGCCGGTTCTGCCCCGTCGCGACAGCAAGCGAAATACGCGCCCCTTCATGCCCTCCGAACTCGCCATCCCGATCATCATCGCCATTGCCCTGCTGGCGATCCTCCTCGGTTATTTCGGCTACCGCGCCCAGCAGCAGCGCCTGGCCGAACTGCAGCAACTGGCGAGCCGCCGCGGCTGGCAGTGGGATCCGGCCAGCGACTACTCGCACGACGAGCGGTTCGGCCACTTCTCCGTGTTCAACTGCGGCTCGTCGCGCTACGCCTATAACACCCTGCGCGGCTCCCTCGACGTCGACGGCCAGGCCTGGCCTGTGCAAGCCGGCGATTACCACTATCAGACGACGTCGCACGACGGCAAACAGACCACCACCCACACCCACCGGCTCAGCTACGTGCTCGTCCGTCTCCCCTATCTGTCGACGCCCGAGCTGTTCTTCCGCAAAGAGAATTTTTTCGATCGGATCGCCGAGTTCATTGGATTTGACGACATCGACTTCGAATCCGCCGAATTCAGCCGCCGGTTCATCGTCAAGAGCCGCGACAAGCGCTTCGCCTACGACGTGATTCACCCCCGCATGATGGAGTTCCTGCTCGCCGGCCAGCCGCCCGCCTTCGAGCTGGCCCGCGGCTACGCCTGCCTGACGCGGGGCGAGCGCTGCTGGAAGCCCGAAGAGTTTCAGAGTACCCTCGACTGGGCGGTCGAATTCTTCAACCTCTGGCCTCGCCATTTAATCGCACAACTCGAGAATCCGCCGTCGCTCGAAGGCACTCGCTAACGGCGCTTACGACGGCTTTAATGTAGTCATCTCAATGTAGTCCTCTCGCTCCGCGAGATGAACTTCCCCTCGCACAGCGAGCGCACCAGGTTTTAACGCCAGCCGCGCCCGCTACCCCGTCCAGGCCGCTCATTAAACCGCCCGCCGGCGCCCTCCGCCATGGAACCCGCCCTGCTCATCGTCGCCGGAGTGGCGCTCTTGCCCCTCGTGTGGTTCGCCGCCACGTTCAATCGCCTGGTCAAGACGCGTCAGCACATTCGCGAGAGCTGGTCCAACGTCGACGTCGAACTCAAGCGCCGCTACGACCTCATCCCCAACCTCGTCGAAGTCGTCAAAGGCTACGCCGCCCACGAGCGCAGCACGCTGGAAGAAGTCATTCGCCTCCGCGATCGGGCCGCCGCCAATAGCGGCCCCGCGGCCGACCAGGCCGTCGACGAAACGGCGCTGGCCGTCGGCATGCGACAGTTGTTCGCCCTCGCCGAGAACTACCCGACCCTCCGCGCCGACGCCCATTTCCTGGCCTTGCAGCAGGAACTGGCCCTGACCGAGGACCGCCTGGCCGCCGCCCGCCGCTTCTTCAACGGCAATGTTCGCGATCTGAACCAGCTCTGCGAGACGTTCCCCACCAACATGGTCGCCGCCGTCCTCGGCTTCGAGCGCAGCACCTACTTCGAACTCGCCAGCGACGCCGAGCGCGTCGTCCCCCGCGCCGCCGTAACCGTCTAGCGCTTTGCCAACGCATAATCTTGGGATTATCCGCGGCGCGCTAGCGTCTCCCTTCGCGCTTTGAAGACCCCGGGCCAATTAGCTTTTCAAGCTAGGTGGGCGCCATGGCCACGGAGGTCCGCCGACGTGGCCATGCTTTGCGGGAATTCATCATGTTCGCGCGGACGTGGACATGGCGCCCCAATCCCCCAGCTTGAAGAACTATCAGCCCTGTTGGAAGACCGGGGCCAGCGGATCTACCCAACCATAACTTTCACCGTTGACAAAGCGCTTACTTGATTCTCCGCTGCCGCCGGTGTTCAATCGCCGCGTGGAGAGGCATAATCCTGGGAGCTGCCGCCATCGGCTTAGACGGCTTCCGCCCGCGACCGTCCGCGTCGCTTGCTCATCCACGCTTAACGATCTCCAAGAGCCTCATCATGCCGACCATGCGCGTCCTCCCTACCGTCGTGCTCACATCCGCTCTACTAGGCGCCGCCGACCGCAGCGCCGCCGAAATCCAAACCCTCTACCGCGGCGAGTGCTTCACCCCCGCCGCAGCCGCCGAGAAACTCGCCCGCTTCGCCGCCCAATATGAAACTCGCGAGCAGTGGCGGGACCGCGCCGAGCAGATCCGCCAGGGCGTACTTCGCGGCCTGAACCTCCAGCAGCTTCCGCCGGCCTGTCCGCTGAAGCCCATCCGCCACAGCTCGCGCCAGCACGACGGCTACGCCGTCGAGAACGTCGCCTTCGAGAGCCTGCCGGGCTTCTGGGTCACCGGCAACCTCTATCTGCCCGCCGATGTGAAACAGCCCGCCCCCGGCGTCCTCTGCCCGCACGGCCACCTCGACGACAACCGCATGCTGGAGCAAACCCAGAAGCGCTGCGCGGCCCTGGCCCGCATGGGAGCGGTCGTCTTCGCCTGGGACATGATCGGCTACGGCGAATCGAAGCCCGTCCCCCACCGCCATAGCGAGGCCGCCCGCCTGCAGACCTACAACAGCATGCGGGCCGTCGACTTTCTCCTCTCGCTGGGACTGGTCGACGAAGACCGCCTCGCCGTCACCGGCGAATCGGGCGGCGGCACGCAGTCGTTCCTCCTGGCGGCGGTCGATCCGCGGATCGACGCCAGCGTCCCGGTCGTAATGGTCTCGGCCCACTTCTACGGCGGCTGCATGTGCGAAAGCGGCATGCCGATCCACAAGAGCGACCAGCACGAAACCAACAACGTCGAAATCGCCGCTAGCATCGCCCCCCGCCCGCAACTGCTCGTCTCCTGCGGCGGCGACTGGACCCGCAACACGCCCGAGGTCGAATTCCCCTACCTCCAGCGAGTCTATGAACTCATGGGCGCCAGAGAAAACGTCGAGAACGCCCACTTCGCCGACGAGCAGCACGACTATGGCCCGTCGAAGCGCACGGCCATGTACCGCTTCCTCGCCAAGCACCTCAAACTCGATCTTTCGCGGATCCAGAACGACCAGGGCCAGGTCGATGAGAGTCCCTTCACCGTGCACGACCGCGAAGATCTACTGGTCTTTCCCGCCGACAAACCCCGCCCCGACTACGCCGAAACCGACGGCGAAAAAGTAGTCCGCCTCCTCGACCGCCGCGATTAACCCCCAGCGGGGTCGGGATTCTTTTGCGACCATCGACCCAGCCATCTCTCAATGCCCCCAAGTCGCAAAAGCATCCCGACCCCGTCCGCGCCGCCTCCATCGCATGCCCCGCACCCGTCTAGCACCTTCCCCCACCGGGGCCCTGCACCTCGGCAACGCCCGGACGTTCCTGTTGAACTGGGCCCTGGCTCGCCAGCACGGCTGGCAGATCGTGCTGCGGATCGAAGACCTCGACGGGCCCCGCATCAAGCCGGGCGCCGACGCGGCGGCGATCGATATCCTCCAGTGGCTCGGCCTCGATTGGGACGAAGGCCCTGTTTATCAGCGCCGCGACCTGGCCCCGTATGAGGCCGCCCTCGTGCAGCTCGCCGCCCAGGGCGATATCTACCCCTGCCGCTGCACCCGCCGCGAGATCGCCGCCGCCGCCCTCTCCGCCCCGCACGGCGACGAGCACGACCTCCGCTACTCGGGCGCCTGCCGCCCCCCGGAGCCGACGCCGCTGGACTACCGCTCCTTCGTCGGCGAAGGGGTCGCCTGGCGAATGCGCGTGCCGCCCGAAACGCCCAGTTTCCACGACCGCTTCCTCGGCTGCCACGTTCATAATCTGGCCGAGACGACCGGCGACTTCATCGTCGCCACCAAAGAAGGCCTGCCGAGCTACCAGCTCGCCGTGGTAGTCGACGACGCCCGCCAGGGAGTCGACCGCATCGTCCGCGGCGACGATCTGGCAAGCTCCGCCCACCGGCAGATCCTGCTGCAAGATCGCCTCGGCCTCCCGCACATCCCGCGGTACTACCACCTGCCGCTGGTCATCGGCGAAGACGGCCGCCGACTCGCCAAGCGCCACGGCGACACGCGACTGGCCCATTACCGCGCCGCCGGAGTGCCGGTCGAGCGCATCATCGCGCTGTTATCCCGCTGGTGCGGCCTGCCCGGGCCGCCCGCCAAGAGCGCCGTCGAGTTCGCCCACCGCTTCGAACTAGCCCGCCTCCCGCGGGCTGCGATCACCTTCACCGCGGCCGACGAAGCGCTCCTCGCCCAGTGACGCGACAACAGGTCTCTCGCAGAGGCGCAGAGGAGTGAAGAGAATCGGAACCTTGAGAACACTCTTCTTCACTAAGCCATGCTTATCCCAGTCAGCGCCTATTAGCGCCTATCAGCGTTCCAAACCATCGCTTCATTACTTCCTTCACTTCTCTCTCCATTCCCTCTGCGCCTCCGCGCCTCTGCGAGAGACTTAATCCGCACGAGCCTCTACAAGAGACCTTCCTCGTTTCACTTCGCCGCCTTCGCCTTGCCCTTGAGTTCCTCGAGCGATTTTTCCAGCTTCTCCTGCGCCTCGCGCAGCTCCCGCACCTCGCTCCGCAGCCGCGTCACCTCGGCCGGCGCGAGCTGCGTCTCTTTATCCAGCGACTCCAGGGCCCCCTTTGCCGCCGCCGCCACCGCTTCGTTCCGCTCGTCGCCGGCGAGCGCCTCCAGCAGCTTGCGGGCCTCGGGGTGCTTCAGCTCCCCGAGCGCCCGGGCGGCCGAAGCGCACAGCGTGTGCCGCGGATGGTTGAGATAGCCCGCCAAAAACTCAAACGCCGCCTGCCGTCGCTTCCCCTTCTGCGAAACTTTGGCCAGCGACGACATCCCGACGGCCACGTCCCGCGGATCGAGCTCCGCCTCGCGGGACTTGATCGTCTCGATCACCGCCGGCGCCAGCGAGCCGTCGTTCAACTCCCCCCCGGCCGAAAACGCCGCCCCCACCGGTTCGTTGTTGAAGGTCTCGCTCTTCAGCGCCTTGCGGACCGCCTCGCTGGTCGCCTTTCCCCGGTAGTTCGCCAATCCTCGAATCGCGGTCGCCGCGATCATCGGGTTCTGCTCGGCGTCGACGACCGCCAGCAGCTTCTTCCGCGCGGTCTCGTCGTACGAGTCGCCGATCTCGGCCACCACCCGGTTCCGCACGCGGGCGTCCTGTTGATCGGTCGACTCCGCCAGCGCCGCAATCGACTCGCTGGTGCGGATCTTCCGCAGCGCGGCCGCCGCCTCCACCCGCACGCCCCAAAAGGGGTCCGCGTTGAGCGCCTGCTTCAACAGCTCGACCGACTTAGCGCTGCTTTGCTTAGCCAGCCCCTCGCACGCCAGGATCCGCCCAATCGCGTCGTCCTTGTTCTTGAGCTGCGCCGCCAGTTGCTCGTCGGCGAGGTCGAACGTCACGCGCGCCAGCAGCGTGTACTCGGGGTCGAACCGCACGATCTCCGGCTCGGCCGGCAGTTTTACGTAAAAGTCGTGCCGCCGCCCGTCGATCTTGATCGGCTCGTCCACCGCCTTGCCGTCGACGATGAATCGCAACTTTGTCTCCAGGGCGAACATCAGCACCTCCTCGCCCGTCTCCTGCGTCTGCTCGACCGCGACGTGCGCGATTTTCTCCTCGGCCAGCCACTTGTACGAGACCTTCAGCTCCGGCAAACCGCCGTGATAGACCCACTGGTCAAAGAACCGATCCAGCGGCCGACCGCTCAGCTCCTCCAGCGCCTGCCGCAGGTCGTCGGTCACCACGTCGCCCAGCGCATGCTGCTTCAGATACGTGCGAATCGCCTCCCGGTACAGGTCCTCTCCCACCAGGCTCCGCAGCATGTGCAGCACCCAGCTTCCCTTGGGGTAGTTGCGGAAGTCGAACTGCTCGCGCGGCTCCTTGTACAGCTTGTAGACGATCGGCCGATGGTCCTTCTGCGCCGGAAAGATCTCCTCCCGCGCATCGAGGTACAGCCCGTACAAGAGGTCGTCGCGCCCCAGCTTGCGCCCCTCGTAGAGCAGCGCGTAGTACGTGGCGAAACCTTCGTTCAGCCACAAGTGGCTCCAGTCCTTGCAGGTGACGTAGTCGCCGAACCACTGGTGGGCCATCTCGTGGGCGTTGAGCGACCGACTGCTGCGGACGTTCTCGACCTCGTCGGCCAGAATCGTTCGCTGCGTGAGCGTCGTGAGCGTCGTGTTCTCCATCCCGCCCCAGTGATAGTCGGCGCAGGTCGCCTGATCGTACTTCTCCCAGGGAAACGGCACGCCGATCTCCTCTTCGAAGAACGCCATGATCTCGGCCGTTTCGTCAAACGCGTTCGCCGCGTACCTGGCCTTCGAGGGCTGCGTATAGAACCCCAGCGGCGTGTCGCCGTGCTGCCCCTCGAGCTTCTTCAAATAGCCCGCTACGACGCAGATGAGATAGTTCGCGTGCGGCTTCTCCTGCAGCCAGTGGACCGCCTTCAAGTCCCCCTGTTCGTCCTTCTCTTCCACCAGGCGGCCGTTGGAAACCACCGTCATCGCCCGCGGCACATGCAGCACGATCTCCGACGACGCCCGCTCGTTCGGGTAGTCGAACGACGGGAACCAGTGCCGCGCCTCGTGCGGCTCCCCCTGCGTCCAGCAGTGGTCGTCTCCCGCGGGCAGCCCCATTTCCGCCGTGCGGAAGAAGAACCCCTGTACGGGCGCCGCCGAGTAGGCGATCTCGACGCTCCCCTCCTCGCCGACCGCAATCGCCTTCTCGAACACGATCGTCACGCTCTGGTCGTCCGTCGAAAAGTCCCGCACCGCGTGCGATCCCTTCACCTCGCGGACGTCCAGATCGATGCCGTCCAGCCGCAGCGACCCCAGCGGCTCGCCCAGCGGCTTGAACCGCAACGTCGCCGTGCCCGAAACGGTGTGCTTCTTAAAATCGGGCGTCACGTCAAGCTTGATGTGCAGCAGATCGACCTGCCGAACCGGGGCATACTGCCGCGGGTTGGATTGATTGGCGCCCAGCGACTCCCCGTCGCCCTGGCAATAGCGGCACACATGCTCATGCCCTGCCGCGCCCGCCCGCGACGACAGCCCCGCCGCGACCGCCGCGAAGGTTAGCGCCGCAATAAACTTCTCGAACCGACGGCTATGCACCTGAACGTGGCAATTCATCTGGCGTTTATCTCTCCTCTATCCCGCGCGAAATATCCCTTCGTGAACAATCGACGGCCCGCGAATCTCGCGACTGATCGCGAATAATCGAAAGACCCCCAGCTTGCAGCTTCAGCCGGGGTCGTTTCCCATTAGGGTGAAAACGGCGCCCGTTGGACCACGTCTACTGGTGAGCCCCATAGCATGACCCAAAGCATATCCATTCGCGGCCGTCCGCGTGATTCGTGGGCAAGAGAATTCCCTTGAACCTCACCCAAGCGTGATGTCATTACCCGACCAAAGCCGCCCAAAATTGTAGCTCAACCGCCCCTGCAAGACGCCGCCGCATCCGCCAAAACTACCACCACATCTGATTTAGCCGCCGAAACATCCTTATTCCGGCCCCACCTCCTTGCGGGGAGGGCTGGGGCAGGGGTGAACTACACTCTGGGCCGCCCGTTCTCCTGATTCCCTTCTCGCGCGCTTTCGCGTATTTCGCGGGCATAAGTCCAAACCGTCGAGCACGCTTCAATAATGGGGCGGCTTCTCATGCGGCAAATCCCCCTCCGCCGCCGACAGCCGCTGCACCGCCGCCCGCTGCCGCGCCGCCTCGCGCTGGAGCGCCTCGATCCGTCGCCCTTGCTCCAGCAGCACCTCGTGCAATTGATCTACCACGCGCTGCTGAAACGACAGCCGCTCCTCCAGCGCCGTTAGTCGGGCACTGATGTCACTAGCCTCGGGAAACTCGGCTCTATCCATCGGGCATGCCCTCTCACGACGCCAGCGCGTCATCCTTGGCCCCGCTGCCCCTATGCGGAATAATGCCAGGCAGCCACACGCGTCACTCAACCGTTCCAGTATGAGGTCCGTCGCATGAGCGCCCAATCCCCCGCCCAGCTCCGCCAGAAAAAATGCCTCCCCTGCGAAGGCGGCGTCGAACCCTACGCCCCCCAGCAGGCCGCCGACCAACTCCAGCAGCTCAGCGGCTGGCGGATCACCCACGACGGCCAGCGGATACGCAAGGACTGGGTCGTGAAGAACTTCATGGCCGGCATCGACTTCTTCAACCGCTGCGCTGAAGTCGCCGAGGCCGACGGCCATCACCCCGACCTCCACCTCGAAGGCTATCGCAACGTCGCGGTGGAGCTCTGGACCCACGCCATCGGCGGCCTCAGCGAAAACGATTTCATCCTCGCCGCCAAGATCGACGCCCTGCCGATCGAACTACGAAAACAGTCCTAGCGATAGCATCCGCAGATTACAGCCGCTATAAGGCACAAAACGCGCAAAACAAAAGAAGTGGGTTCGAAGGCCCTCGATCATCGGAAGCGGGTCGCAGCCGATGCTTTTTGCTTCTCTTGTGCCTCTTCGCGGCCAAACCTCCGATCAAGTGCAAGCCGTCGCCTATGCAAGTCCGGCAAACCATCCCCATCTTTCGCATCTTCGACGTCGCCAAGGCCCGCGAGTTTTACGTCGACTTTCTCGGCTTCTCAGTCGATTGGGAGCACCGCTTCGAGGGGGTCTCCCCGGTCTATATGCAAATCTCCCGCGACGGCTGCGTCCTCCACCTTTCCGAACACCACGGCGACTGCTGCCCCGGCTCGACCGCCTTTGTCCGCGTGACGGGCCTCGAAGCGTACCACCGCGAGCTCGTCGACAAGAACTACGGCTACCTTCGGCCGGGGATCGAGCGGACCTTCCACAACTCGATGGGCGTCGAAGTCGTTGATCCCTTCGGCAATCGAATCCGATTCGACGAGTCGCTCGGCGCCCCTCGCTGACCGCGCACGCTACACGCTGCGCCGCCCCAGTTTCGCACCCCCGCAATACGGAGAAGTCCAGCCATGCTCTTAACAACCACCCCCAGCATCGAAGGCCGCCAGGTGCGCGAGTATCTCGGCGTCGTCACCGGCGAGGCCATTCTCGGCGCCAACGTCTTCAAAGACTTCTTCGCCGGCATCCGCGACATCATCGGCGGCCGCAGCGCCGCCTACGAACAGGAGCTCCAGCGGGCCCGCGACATCGCCATGAACGAGCTCCAGCAGGCCGCCGCCGACCTGGGCGCCAACGCCATCCTCGGCGTCGACCTCGATTACGAAACCGTCGGCCCGCAGGGAAGCATGCTCATGGTCAGCGTCAGCGGCACCGCCGTCATCGCCGATTGACGGGGTCGGGGCGCCCACGGGGGTCGGGATTCTTTTGCGACTGGCGGCCCCGCCTTGCCAATACACTCACCAGTCGCAAAAGCATCCCGACCCCGTGCCCGGCGCCACCAGTCGCAAATGCGTCGGCCCCCCTCGCACCGTCGCCATTGACTCCCCCGGGCTGCGTGCTATCCTTGCACCGTACCCCAGGTGCGAGACCGGCGCCGAAACTCCGCGAGAGTCCGCCGGATCATTCGATTCGATTGTCGCGATCCCCCGGCCCCATAGGCGTAGTTTTCCTGGCGAAAACCCCGGCCGGCGAGCATCCTTCCTTCGACCGCGACTGATTTTCTTGCCCCTCGCGGCCCTCCCCGTAGCTCTGGCTGCACGGTGAGCTGCCCTCTGGCTGCATTTCCAGCAAATGCAGATTCCTAGCGCAGAACCCTCAGCCCATACGCGAGCACTACGGCCAGTCATCCCCTCTCGCGACGCCGGCGTTGCGCCGCCGTCGCGAGCTTGTTACCGAACACGTTCTGCGGCGAGTAGAACTGCCCGTTCGCGCGCCGCGCCAGCCCATCCCACCGGAACTCGCATGAAGTTTACCGAGCTCGATCTCTCCCCCGCCCTGCTGAAGGCCGTCGCCTCCCAGGGCTACGAAGTCGCCACCCCGATCCAGGCCCAGGCGATCCCGCCGATCCTTGCCGGCCGCGACCTGGTCGGCTGCGCCCAAACCGGCACCGGCAAGACCGCCGCCTTCGCCCTCCCGACGCTCCAGCGCATCCTCGCCTCGGTGCAAACCCAACAGGGTCGGGATTCTTTTGCGACAACGGATATTCCATTGCCGCCAGCGCCTCCAGTCGCAAAAGCATCCCGACCCCTTCCACGCACCCACCGGGGTCGGGAGTCTTTTGCGACGAGCGACCCTCAATCGCCCAGCGACTCGCCCGTCGCAAAAGCGTCCCGACCCCTTCCGCGTTCAGCAGAGCGGACCCGCGATGCCCGCCGCAGGACCCGCGCGCTGGTGCTGGCCCCCACCCGCGAGCTCGCCTCTCAAATCGCCGCCAGCTTCGCCGCCTACGGCAAGCACACGCCCTCTCGCCACGCGGTCGTCTACGGCGGCGTCTCGCAGTTCCACCAGGTGAAGGCCCTCCAGCACGGCGTCGACGCCCTCATCGCCACGCCGGGCCGGCTGCTCGACCTCATGCAGCAGGGCCACGTCGAGCTGCGCCATGTCGAGGTCCTCATCCTCGACGAAGCCGATCAGATGCTCGACATGGGCTTCCTGCCCGACCTGCGGCGGATCATCGCCCGCGTCCCCCGCCAGCGCCAGACCCTCATGTTCTCGGCCACCATGCCCGAGGCCATTCGCAAGCTGGCCGACGAGTGGCTTCAGAGCCCGGTGAGCGTAAGCGTCGTCCCCGTCGGCACGCCGGCCGCCAAAGTCGATCAGCGGGTCTATTTTGTCGAAAAGGCCGTCAAGGCCGCGCGGTTGCAGGCCTACCTCCAGGCCACCCCCAGCACCCGTACGCTGGTCTTCGCCCGCACGAAGCACGGCGCCGACAAGATCGTGCGGCATCTCAGTCGCAACAAGATCCGCGCCGCCGCCATTCACGGCAATAAGAGCCAAAGCGCCCGCGAGCGAACCCTGGAGCAGTTCAAGTCGAGCCGCCCGCCCGTCTTGGTCGCCACCGACATCGCCGCCCGCGGCCTCGACATCAAGGATATTTCGCACGTCGTCAACTACGACCTGCCCGAGACCCCCGAGACCTACGTCCACCGCATCGGCCGCACGGCCCGCGCCGGGGCCGACGGGGCCGCCGTCTCCTTCTGCTCGGCCGAGGAAGTAAAACACCTCCGCGGCATCGAACGGCTCACCCGCCAGCGGATCGCGATCGGCGAAGGGCACGAGCAGCACACCACCCGTCCGCCGCAGCACGCCGAGCCGACCCCCCAGCGCCAGCAGCGTCGCAGCACGAGCCCGAAGCGCCGGCAAGGGACCGCCCTCGCCTCGCCCGCCAGCCCGCCGCGACAAACAGGCTCTGCTCAATCGACCCAGCGTAAACCACGCCGCCGCATCAAACGGGCCCTGTAGCCAGTAGAATGTCGGCCGCCATGGACGCCCGCTACGATGTCATCGTCATCGGCGCCGGCGCCGCCGGCCTCTTGGCCGCCGCCCGCGCCGGCGAACGCGGACGCCGCACGCTGCTGGTGGAAAGGAACCGCAAGCCCGGCGTCAAAATCCTCATGTCCGGCGGCACACGGTGCAATCTCACCCACGCCGCCACGGCCCGCGGCATCGTCGACGCCTTCGGCGCCGCCGGGCGGTTTCTCCACTCGGCCCTGGCCGCCCTCAGCCCCGACGACCTGGTCGCCATGTTCGAGGCCGAAGGGCTTCCCACGAAAGTCGAGTCGACCGGCAAGGTCTTTCCCGTAAGCGACCGCGCGCTCGACGTGCTTGCGGCCTTGCGGCGGATGCTCGCTCGCAGCGGGGCCGAGCTCCGCCTCGGCGCAGCAGTCGTGAACATCGTCCGCGAAGCCCCGGCGGGCGCCGGATTCATCGTTCACAGCGAGCACGCCGCCTACCGCGCCGACAAGCTGATCATCACCGTCGGCGGCCAGTCCTACCCCGGCTGCGGCACCTGCGGCGACGGCTACGCCTGGGCCCGGTCGCTGGGCCATAGGATCATCCCTCCGCGCCCGGCGCTCGTCCCGCTGCTTTCCCCGGAAAGCTGGGTCCACCAGCTCCGCGGCGTCACGCTTCCCGACGTAGCCCTCGAAATGGTAGACGCCCGCGAGGGTCGGGATTCTTTTGCGACCAGCGACCCCAGCCATCCCTCAACGCCCCCAGTCGCAAAAGCATCCCGACCCTGGCCCACCGAGCGCAGCCGCACCCGCGGCTCGTTCCTCTTCACCCACTTCGGCCTCTCGGGCCCCGCCCCGATGGACGTTAGCCGCGCCGTGACCGAGCGCCCCCACGCCCGCTGGCAAGCCCGCTGCGATTTCCTCCCCGCCGTTTCAGAGCACGACCTCTACGAACGCTTCGCCAGCGAAGCCGCCGCCAACGGCAAACGGGCGATCGTCAATCTCCTGGCCGAGTGGGTCCCCCGCCGGCTGGCCGAGGCCCTCATGGCGCGGGCCCGCCTGCCGCTCGACCGCCGCGCCGCCGAGCTTTCCCGCGCCGAGCGGGCCGCCCTGGTCGACGCCCTGAAGCACACCGCCGTCGCCATCAGCGGCACGCTCGGATTCAAGAAGGCCGAGGTCACCGCCGGCGGCGTCTCGCTCGATGAAGTCGACTCCCGCACGATGCAGAGCAAGCTTCTCGCGGGCCTCTACTTCGCCGGCGAAATTCTCGACCTCGACGGCCCCATCGGCGGCTACAACTTCCAGGCCGCCTTCAGCACCGGCGCCCTGGCCGGCGACAGCGTTTGACCCGCCCCGCACCCGGGGTCGGGATTCTTCTGCGACCGCCGACGCTCCACTGCCTGAAAACCCTCCAGTCGCAAAATCATCCCGACCCCTTTGCGCCGCCGCCGCAGATGGCCAAATCTAACCGTGGCACGACCGCCCAAATTGCCGTATGTTCAACCCTGCCGCCAGGTCGGCCCGCCCCGGGGGGCTTCCGTCCCCAGGCGGCGTCGACTTCGTTCGACGTTTGCTTTTGCACTTTTGAAGGCCCGCGAATCACGCCCATGAACGCCAAAAGAATCTGCTGCCCGGCATCACTTTGGTTTCGTAGACGCCGCCTAACGGTGGCAGCTTAGAAGACTTTCATTCCTGGCATTTCGCGTCTATTCGCGTGATTCGCGGGCAAAAAACCGCCAGCGCCAAACTCAGCACCTGTTTCATCATCCCCCTCCCTCGCAGGGAGGGGCTAGGGGAGGAATTACATTCGCCGGTAGTATCCGCCCCTTGCCTAACCCTCCAGTCCAGGCAGTCGCGCGAGAAGACCATCCCCTTCACCCCGCAAGCCGCGCTCGCCGAATTTTGTCGCCGCCAACTCGCAGCCAATTCGCTCTGATCGAACATAAAGACCTACCACTCAACGACTTCGATTTTTGTCGCCGAAAATAGCGCTGTGCGTAACCGGACGACAAATCCCAGCGGCAATCCAACGCAAACCCATTACGCAAGAAACTCAACTGGTCGACCACGAGCCACGCCCATGAATCGCCGCGACTTCCTGCTCGCCACCGCCGCCGCCCCCGCCCTGGCCGCTTGCGCCCGGGCCTCCGCCGCCGACCCCAATTCCGACGGTTGGATCCAGCTCTTCAACGGCAAGGACCTCGCCGGCTGGATCCCCAAGATCCGCGGCCACGAAGCGGGCGATAACTTCGCCGACACCTTCCGCGTCGAAAACGGCGTCCTGAAGGTCGCCTACGACCAGTACGACGGCCCCTTCCGCGGCCGCTACGGCCACCTGTTCTACGAAAAGCCCTTCTCGAATTACCTCCTCCGCGTCGAGTACCGCTTCGTCGGCCAGCAGGCCCAGCGCGGCCCGGCCTGGGCCCTGCGCAACAGCGGCGTCATGATCCACGGCCAGACGCCACAGTCGATGACCAAAGATCAGGAGTTCCCCGTTTCGATCGAGGTGCAGTTCCTCGGCGGCGACGGCCAGAATCCCCGCCCCACCGCCAACCTCTGCACGCCCGGCACGAACGTCGTATTGAACGGCCAGCTCCACACCCAGCACTGCACCAACAGCACCAGCGACACCTTCCACGGCGAGCGGTGGGTCGCCGTCGAGATCGAGGTCCGCGGCGACCGGCTCATCCGCCACAAGGTGGAGGGCAAGACGGTCCTCGAGTACAGCCAGCCGCAACTCGATCCGGCTGACAAAGACGCCCAGCGGCTGCTCGCGGCCGGTTACCCCAAGATGCTCGCCGGCGGCACGATCTCGCTGCAGTCCGAGAGTCACCCGGTCGAGTTCCGCAAGGTCGAGCTCCGCGAGTTGCCCAGCGGCGACGAGGACGACGCCGAGCCGCTCGAGCCGTGCGACGAGGTCGAGCTATCCCACCCCGAGTCGTTCCTCTTGGCGGCGCTGCCCGACACGCAGATCTACACGACCCGCCCCCAGTGGCACAAGCACTTCCACAACCAGACGCAGTGGATCGCCGACAACGCCCAGCGGCTGAACATCAAGTACGTGCTGCACGAAGGGGACATCGTCAACAACAATCGCCCCGAGCAGTGGCAGGTCGCCAAGGAGGCGCTGCAGCGGCTCCACGGCAAGGTCCCCTACGCACTGGCCCCCGGCAACCACGACTACGGCGACAACGGCAGCTCCAGCGACCGCAGCACGCTGCTGAACGAATACTTTGCGGCCGACGAGCACGCCCAGTGGCCCACCTTCGGCGGCGTGATGGACGAGGGCCGTCTGGAAAACAGCTACCATACCTTCGAGCACGCCGGCCAGAAGTACCTGGTCCTCGCCCTGGAATGGGGCCCGCGGGACCAGGCCGTCCAGTGGGCCGATGAGATCGCCAGCCAGCACCAGGATCATCGGATGATCCTCCTCACCCACGCCTACATGTACTACGACGACACCCGCTACGACTGGGCGAGCAAGGCAGATAAGCAGACCTGGAATCCGCACGCCTACGCCAACGCCAAGCTGCCCGGCGGCGTCAACGACGGCGAGGAGCTGTGGAACAAGCTGGTGCGCAAGCACAAAGGCTTCGTGCTGACGCTCAACGGCCACGTGCTGGAAGACGGCGCGGCGCGGCTCACCAGCCGCGGCGACCACGGCAACGCGGTCCATCAGCTCATGGCCAACTACCAGAACCGCGCCGAAGGGGGCCAAGGCTATATGCGCTTGATCGAATTCCGCCCCGACGGCGAAATCCGCGTCCGCAGCTACAGCCCCTCGACCAAGATGTGCAAAGTGGCCGACGACCAGCAGTTCACGCTAAAGTTGCCGCCCGCCCCGCCCCTTCACCCACGCTGCAATCAAAAACAAGACCCCCGGCAACCCGAACAACCAAAACCACGGCCCGGCAAGCCCGCCGCCAGCCCACAACTGCACGGCGTTGAACATCGCCACCCCCGCAAGCGTTAACAGCCCGCCGGCCAGCGGAAGATTCCATCCCACCAGGTAACCGAGGAAGACAACCCCCCACGCCGCAAACATCAGTTGCACGCTCAGCGGCTGCTTACCCAGCGGCGGAAACCCCTCGCCAATCACGAACATCATAAAGAACCCGAACAACAGCACGGCCGCTACCCGGGCCGCCCACTGCCATCCCGCGCCTGCCGTCGATCGAACCATCGCCGTACTCATGGAACCACTCCAGCCCCTAAGGACACACAACAGTACTCGCACTGAACCCTACACGTATTTCGCCATCACCGCGGCCAGCTTGCCGATGCCGGCCCCTCCGCCGCCGCCCGCGCGTCGGCCAGGACAAATCAGAGCAAAGAAAGTGCCCGCCAAACACGCGAATCAGCGCGAAAGAATTTGAGAGGCAATGGAGGGTCGCCCCGTTTTTGCCGTCCCCGGCACTGACGACGCGCGGCGGGAGTTCGCAGCCTTTTTGCGTCCTTTCGCGTATTTCGCGAGCCAATCTGAACCAGCGCCCCGTGTGCGAAACGGCGCACTTGTGGAACAACAGTGTTCACTGCCCGGCCGCCGGGGCCGGCTCGGGCGTCGTCTGCTGGAGGCTCAGAAACGCCAGCAGATCGAGCAGTTCCACGCCGCTCATCGATTCATTCAGCCGCTCCGGCATGCTCGAAACCTCTACGGTCTGCCGGATCTCGACGTCGGCCACCGGGATCTTCTCCATCTTGCCGTCGCCCAGCACCAGCGACAGGTGCTGCTGGTTCTCTTCGGCAAGCAAGCCCGAGAACGCCCTGCCGTCGACCGTGACGATATTCGTCGCCCTGTATTTGGGGTCAATCTTCTTATTGGGAAAGACGAGCGCCTCGAAGATTTCGTCCCGCCGCAGCCGCTTGCCGACGTCCGACAGGTTCGGCCCGAAATCGGCGCCGTCGTCCCCCACGCGGTGGCAAGCGCGGCACGTCCGCTGGAATACCTTGGCGCCTTCGTCCGCATGGCCCCCCAGGGCATTGAGCCGCGACATCACCGTGGTGCGATGCCCTTCGTGGTCGTACCGCTCGATGATCGACTTCACCAGGGCGTTCACCTCGCGGCCGACGTCGCCTGCCGCCGCGACCCGCTCCAGGAACGCTCCCGCCGCGGGATCGCCGCCGGCGAACTGGCGCCCGCTGGCCCGGGCCTCGCTCCACGCCGGCTGCAAGGCCCCGAGCGTACTCTCGAGCGTGTAGGTCAATTCTTCGTCCAGCGGCGCCTGGAGCGCCTTAAGCGCCAGCTCGACGCTATCCTCCGTGGGGAAGAAGCTGAAGGCCCGCACCGCCTCCAGCCGCACCCGCGGATGGGGGTCGTCGACCAGGGGACCAATCAAATCGAGCGCATCGGGAACGAACTCGCGCAAGTCGGCGATAATATGCACCGCCGCCGCGCGGGCATTGGGTTCTTCAGCCTTCAGCAGCGCGGCCAGCAACTCGCGGTCCGCCGCATGCTGCCCCGCCAGGGCCCACATGCCTTCGATCATCAGTCGCTCGCGCAAGGGGTCGTTCGCAGCAAGCGAACCGACCCACTCCTTTACCGCCGCGATCACTTCGTCTCGCGGCCGGTCGCGCAACTCCCGCTGCACCCGGTACCGCGTCGCCGCCTCATACTCGCGAAGTTGCTCCAGCAGTTCCGTAACCGACTTATCGGCCTGCGTCGCCGCCTTCACCAGCGGCCGACCCTCGGCGTACAGCCGGTACACCCGGCCGTGGCTGTGATCGCGGTTCGGGTCCCGCTGCGAGTACTGCATGTGGCCGATCAGCGGGTTGTGCCAATCGATGAAGTACAGGGCCCCGTCGGGGCCGATCTGCGGATCGCCCGGCCGAAAGTTCTTATCGGTCGAACGAACCAGGTCCTCCACCCGCGCGCCTGTATACCCCGAGCCGTCGTCGGCGACCTTGAACTGCAGGATGCCGTTCATGTTGATCACGCAGGCGTAAAAGAAATTGCCCTGCGCATCAGGCGGGAAGTGCCGGCTATAGAGAAAGCCGTTCCCCAGCGCCGGCCGCATCGTCGGTCCGTCGTAGTGGATGAACTGCCGGTTCGACTTCCGCTGGTCGAACATCGCGCCGTTGAGCGGCGTGGCCCAGTGCTGGTCGGCGCCCGTGCCGTCGCCGACGAAGCCCTGCCCCCACTGGTTATGCGTGTAGCACCAGGGGTTGGCGAAGCAGGGCGTGACGTGGTGCTCCATGCGCCACCGCCGCGGATCGAGCGCGTAGGCGTTCGAGACATTGTGATTGCGGAACGGCCCCCACGGCGTCTCGACCGTGGTGCTCATCGAGATGCCTTCGAGCATCACCAGCCGCCCGTCGGGCGTCCATTCAAACGCGCTGATCGCATGGTGCGTGTCGTCGGTCGCAAAGCCGTCGAGCACCGCCTCCCGCACGTCGGCCCGGTCGTCCCCGTCGGTATCCTTCAGGAACAACAGCTTCGGCTGGCTGGTGACCAGCACGCCCCCGTTCCAGAATTCAAATCCCACCGGCACGTGCAGCCCCGTGGCGAACACGGTCGTCTTATCGGCCCGGCCGTCGGCGTCGGCGTCTTCGAGGATCAGCAGCCGGTCGGTCGGCTGGGGGTCGCCGGGGCGCCACTGGGGGTATGTCGGCATGCACGAGACCCACAGCCGCCCGCGGTTGTCGAAGGCCATCTGCACCGGCTTGGCCAGCTCGGGGAACATCTCCTCGGAGGCGAACGTCTGGATCTTGTAGCCCGGCGCCGTGGTCATCGCCGCCTCGGCCTCGGCGGGCGTGAGGATCCGCAGCTCCTCCGGCTCCGAATACGGCTTGGTGCCAAACGCCGTCGGCGGCACGTCGAGCTCCGGATGGGCGTCGTCGATCGCCGGCGGCTCCTGGCCGCGGGCCAGCGCCCAGATCACCCGGTCCCGCTCGGCGCACATCTTACGAATCTTGGCATACTCCGGCCGGAACGTCTCGACGTCCAGCGGCTTCGAGCGACTGCCGTAGACGTACCAGCCGTTGACCATCCGGTAGTCCTGCTGGTGATGCCACTGCAAGTCGACGACGGCCGTCCGGACCGCTTTCATCCGTTCCAAGATTGTTCTAAATGCCACGATCGAGTCTCGCGGATTCTCCAAGCCTTCCTCGTCGTCCGCCCTCTGAGGCGTCAGCGCAGGATGGCGTCCGAACAATTCGTTCGAGAGAGCGAACGATACGTAACGATCTCCGCGATCGTTAAGATGGACGCCATTGATCGTGAGTTTACGGTCCGGACGACGTTCGCGATCGAACTTCTTCAAGGTAGGCGTAAACAGGTCGCAGTAGAGAAGGTCTGCCGTCTTCGCATAGTTGGCAATCGCCTCGGCGTACAGCTTGAGATCCTCATTCTCCCGCACGCCGTCCGGCAGCAGCGGATCGCCCGTCGCTTCGTACGCGATCGGCGACGCCAGCACAATCCGCGGCGGCTTGCCGTCCTTGGCGAACTGCTCCCGCAGCCGCTGTACGTACGCCGCCAAGTCCGCTTTGAACTTCGGCAAGCCCTCCGGCCCGGCGAACGACTCGTTGAACCCGTAGAAGCACAACAACACGTCGGGCGCGAACACGGCCAGCGGATCGTCCAGCGCCGTGTAGTCGTTCGGCCGCTGCTGCCGCCCCACCTCGTCGCACGGCCAGCCGAAGTTCCGCACCACCAGCTCATGCTCGGGAAATCGCGTATGCAGTAGGGCTTCAAAGTTCCCGTACAGCCGCATCCGTTCGGCCAGCGAATTGCCGACCAGCGCAATCCGGTCGTGCGGCCGCAGTTCCAGCCGCGGCTCCTCGGCGTCAAGCGGCGCTACGAGCATCGACCAAGCAAGGAAAACAACAGCCGAGGCAATCCTGCCCATTACGCGGTCATTCAATGGAAACTCTCCTCAAGAAAAGAGCCGGCATAAGCACCGAGGCCGCCACGCGCGGCGAAGCACGGCCGCTCCGCCGCCGACGATTATAACCCACGATCAGAGGCGGTTGCGCCGGCCGTACGGATATTCGGCCGCTCCGAAATCAGCACTTCGCGGCTCGCTAGTGGCGAAGAACGCCCGACGCGAGCCGAAGCCCCTCATGCACCGGCGGCTCGCAGCATGCGCAATTTGCCCTGAAATAATCCGCAAACCGGCAGGATGCGTTGGTTAAACTGGCGACAAGGCCGTCGCCCTATCGCGATCTCCCTGGCTTTCCAAATCGCCGCCCTGCGCTCTCTTGCGCCACCATTACCGCTATGAAGCAAACCATCGCCTTCCTTGCCGTCGCCATAGGGCTACTGCCGTATTCTTCCGCCTGTCGGGCCGCCGAATCCGACAACGGCCCCGTTAAGAAGGCCCTGTTGATCGGCATCGACGGCTGCCGGTTCGACGCCGTCCGCGCCGCCGACGCCCCCAACATCGATCGGCTCATCGACGAGGGCGCCCTGGCGCAGCCCATCCGCATCTTCCCCGCGCGCTATCGCGGCGCCGACACGATCAGCGGCCCTGGCTGGTCGAACATCCTCTGCGGCGTCTGGGCCGACAAGCACGGCGTGCTGGATAACAAGTTCGCGGCGCCCAACTACGAAGAGTACCCCCACTTCTTCCGCCGCTTGAAGCAGGCGCGGCCCGCTGCGTTTACCGCATCGTTCTCCGACTGGGACGCCATCGCGCAAAAGATCCTCCGCGACGCCGACGTCGAGCTCGACGCCTCGGGAAAGGACCAGGCCTATGAAGTGGGCGACCAGCAAATCGCCGACGCCGCCAGCAAGCTCCTCGGCGAAGGCGACCCCACGGCGACCATGGTCTACTTCGGACAGGTCGATGAAACCGGGCACCAGGACGGCTTCCATCCCTCGGTCGCCAGCTATGTTGCCGCCATCGAGCGGGTCGACGCCCACATCGGTCAATTGCTCGACGCGATCCAGTCCCGCGCCAGCCGGAATGAAGAAGACTGGCTGATCCTTGTCACCACCGATCACGGCGGCAGCGGCACCGGCCACGGCGGGGGGCACGACAACCCCGAGGTCGCCTGCTCCTGGCTCGTCGTCAGCGGCGACTCGGCCCAGCGGGGCCGGATCAGCGGCGAGCATGGCCAGGTCGACGCCGTGCCGACAATCTTCGCCCACCTGGGAGTCGAGGCCGATCCTGCCTGGAAGCTCGACGGCACGGCCGTGGGCCTCAAACAGTGACCCGGACGCCCGCTGAGACGATACACAACAAGCCCCGGTTAGACGGCGTCGATCGCTCGCTAACCGGGGCCGTGGTGATTGTGCGGCGCAAGTTCGCCAGCTCAAGCGCCGGCGGTGAAGTTGGCTTCCGCCTGCTCCCAGTTAACGACGTCCCACCACGCCGAGACGTAGTCGGCCCGCTTGTTCTGATACTTCAGATAGTAGGCGTGTTCCCACACGTCCACGCCGATGATCGGCGACTTGCCGAGCGACAGCGGGCTGTCCTGGTTGGCGGTGCTGACGACTTCCAGCCCGTCGGGCGACTTCACCAGCCACGCCCAGCCGCTGCCGAAGCGGGCGCCGGCGGCGTTGGCGAAGGCCTCCTTGAACGCGGCCACGCTGCCAAACTTCTGCTTGATCGCCTCGGCCAGTTGGCCGCCCGGCTGCTGCCCCTTGGCAGGGCTCATGATCTTCCAGAAGAACGTATGGTTGACGTGCCCGCCGCCGTTGTTGCGGACCGCGGTGCGAATGTCCTCGGGTACCGCGTCCAGCTTGGCGATCAACTGCTCGGGCGCCATCTTCTTCAGGTCCGGGTGGCCTTCCAGGGCGGCGTTGAGCTTGTCGACGTAGCCCTGATGATGCTTGGTGTAATGGATCTCCATCGTGCGGGCGTCGATCGACGGCTCCAGGGCGTCGAAGGCGTACGGCAACTTTGGCAAGGCATACCCCGAACCTCCCGCCGAGGCCTGCTGTGCGACAGCCTTGCGCGTCCCCCCCAACAAGGCGGCGCCGGCGCTGCCGACGGCAATGATCGACGCCGACTTGGCGAGAAACGCGCGACGGTTCACCGGGGCGCATGCAATGGAGCGGGCGTACAGACGCATGGGTAAGCCTCCTCTAGCAGGTAGGAACTAACGGCACGGCGGGCATGCGCCCGACCATACGGCGGCGCAATCGCTACGACCGTCAATGTTACCCGTCGCCAAACTCCAACGCCACCGGGCCCGCGGCGAACCGGAGTGCGCCGCCGCCGCTCGCCTTGGCGGCTGGCCCGAGCTTTCCGGAAAGTAGCACTGCTGCCATTGCGATCAGCGCCGATTTCCGCAAAACCTTTTCTTCAATCGCCGCGTAGAATGCTCGGACCGATTATGGATAGCCGCGCACAGGAAGGCGCGTCGGTTGCAGCGGGCGGGCCGAGAGGACTTCGGCGCCCCGCGTGCCTGGGAAGAGAGGAGCCTTCCGCCATGCGACGATCTGCAAGCTCATCGCCCCGTCTGTTCGCCTCGACGCTGCTGGCGCTGGCAGCGGCCTGTCCCTCAGCGGCGCCCCTGGAGGCCGCCGAAGAAACGGCGCTGTTGTTCGACTTCGGCCGCACGCTCGAATGCCGCGACGTCACGCCACCGGAGTTTCAAGAGCGCTATCCCGACGAGCGGATCATCGAGTGCACCCTGCGGCTGTCGGCGTACCTGACGTCGGGGGCCGCCAGCGACGTGCAATCGATTCGCGTCGAACTGAGCGACGCCGATCGCCGGCTTCGCGTCTATAGCTTTTCGCCGGCTACGCGGCTGGAAAGCGATCTCGCCGCCGACATCGAAACTACCAAGACCGTGGAGAAATCGTACTCGTTCGAGGCCTCGCTAGGGGGCGAATTGCCCGCGCCTATCGGCGGCGTGGTCGCCCATCTCGCGCCGACCCTCGGCGGCGGCAAAGGGGGAAAGGAAGTCGTTACGGAAAAGCTCCTCCGCGTAGCTCCCAAGCAACCGGTGATTGCCAGCGGCACTATCAATTCCGAGCACGGTGTCTTTTTTGTCCTGCGGTCGTCCCCGACCGCCTCGCTGGAAGGGGTGCATGAACTGACGGTGCAGTTCCGCGCCCCGGCCGCGTGGCGCGGCGATGCGATTCGCGTCTCGTGCCAGGCGACCGGCAATCAGAAGGTGCTCTGGATGACCCAACAGCGGGTCTGGGGCCAGAAGTCGCAGCCCGTCGCCCTGTACCTGGCCGGCGATACGGCCGCACGCCGCGCGGCCGAGCGTTATGCGCGGCAATAGGCGTCGGCTAGCCGACGCCGCCGTGCGGCCGGCGGCGGAAGATCGCCCACAACGCCGCAGCCCATAGCACGGCGCTCGCCGGTTCCGGAACGGCGGCGGCAGCGGCCATCGCGGAAGTATGCGTTCCGAACTGCCGCTGCCACAACAAGTAATCGGCGCCGTCCACGTGGCTGTCGTCGTCCAGATCGCCGGAGGCGAACGTGCCGGCGGTCGAACCGAAACCGGTCTTCCAGGCCGCCAGATCGGGGGCGTTCACGATGGAATCGCCGTTAAAGTCCCCCACCCGCGCTACAAGCACATAGCCCGACAGCGCACCCGCGAAACTTCCCGGCGTGGGCGCCGTCGTGTCGATCGATCCCGTGAGCGTGTAGACGCCCGGCGCCGCCAATGCCTGCCGCAACGCCCGAGTTCCCGCGGTATCGCCGAGCGTAAATATCGGCGCCGGCTGACCCAGTCTGGCGAGCCTCAGAGTGGCAAATATGTTCGGCTCCGAGGGCGGGCTGAGCACGTCCCCCGCCAGTTCGATCCATTGCTGCGCGGTCGTGGTGAACGATTGCTGGAACTCGACGGTCGCCGTCGCGTTCGTCTGACCGCTGGGGGCCGCGGCATTGGTGCTGCTGCTGGCGGACCCAGAGAAGGTGAACCGGCTGGCCGTCGGAGTCGCCGCGATCAGGCTCGCAGCGGCGAAGTCGACCCCGTCGGGGAAGGAGTTGTCCGTGAGGCTCGCGGCGCCGATGACTACCGGCGTTGTCTTCGCCGCCTTTCCACCGGCCTGAATCGCCAGCGAGCCGCTTATCGGAGCGAAATTCGCTCCCCCGCAAAGGGCGCCGCTCGTCGCCAGAACAAACATGCCGCCAGCAATGCGGGCCCAACAAGATGCCGCCATAGAGCCACCTGAGTCAATGCGGTCGGTCGCGGAGGTCCAGCTCCAATTCTAAGTTCGCAGCCCGCAGGCTCGCAAACAATTTCGCGATTCATCCTCCCAGCCGCCCGGGGCGCCGCGGCGGTCATTTTGCGGCAATTTGACCCCACCGCCGACCCCCAGGGCAGGGTGCTAGGCATGGCTTCCAGCGGTCTCAGGCCCGAAGGCTGCAGGCGCCCTCGGTCGAGAACGCACGTGGTTAGCCGCACATGCAGCGATCGATTGCGAACAGCACCTCGGCCACATCGACGAAGCGACGGTGCGTCGTCAATTCAATGGCGCAGCGACTTTCCGGCGCATCTCCGGGCGATTCTGGCGGCGGTCGGAACCCGCTCGTAATTGCATGGCTGGCCGCTAGTTACGCTTGGGGGCTCAATTCGCAGCGACCGCTTGGCCCTGTTGTTGCCCGATGGCCAGCGGGGCAGGGCATCGGCCTGCGCAAGATGACTCGCCGCCGCCGATACTTGGCCGCGGCAGAACAAGGTCGGAGCAGATGATCTTTATTAATTGCTTGTGGGTCGGCGTGCTGTCTGGGCTAGTCGGCCGGCGGCTGATACGCACGGAAAGCGGTTGGGCCTCTGCGGGCAGCAGCGTTGCCGTCGGCGTCCTGGGAGGGCTGCTTGGCGGCTTGTCGCGCTCGCGACTGCTGCCCGGAGTTAGCGAATTGCCGCACTGCGACATCCTCGCGGCCGGACTTGGCGCGGCGATCACGCTCGTCCTATGGGCTGCTGCGCAGCGCCTGTGCAGTGCAGGCGCTTGTTCCGATCAGCGGCGCTAGCGGCCAGTAGCCAACCAGAAATGACCGGATCGAAGTGGGTCGAATGCCGAAAACAGGTCGGTCGATCCTTCGCCTGGCGGCGGCGACTGGGACGGCTCTCGCGACGGCGACCGGCGCTCAATCGACCTCTTTTTCCTGGATCCACGACATCATCCGCCGTAGCTCCTTGCCGACTTGCTCGACCGGATGCTGGCGTTCGCGCCGACGGGTCGCCTTGAACGAGGCAGCGCCGGCCTTGTTCTCGAGGATCCAATCGCGGGCGAACTGGCCGCTGCGGATCTCTTCGAGGATCTTCTTCATCTCCTGCTTCGTCTCCTCGGTGACGATCCGCGGACCGCGGGTGTAGTCGCCGTATTCGGCGGTATTGGAGATGCTGTACCGCATGTAGCTAAGGCCGCCCTGATAGAACAAATCGACGATGAGCTTCAGCTCGTGCATGCACTCGAAGTAGGCCATCTCGGGCTGGTAGCCAGCTTCCACCAGCGTATCGAAGCCGGCCTTCACCAAGGCCGAGGCGCCGCCGCAGAGGACGACTTGCTCGCCGAACAGGTCGGTCTCGGTCTCTTCGGCGAAGGTGGTGCGGATGACGCCGGCCCGCGTGCCGCCGATGCCCTTGGCGTAGGCCATGCCGATCTTGAACGTTTCGTCGCTCGCCCCGTCGCTCAGGGCGATGAGGCACGGCACGCCGCCGCCCGCCACGAACTCGCTGCGAACCAGGTGCCCCGGCCCCTTCGGCGCCACCAGCAGCAGGTCGACCCCCTGGGGCGGCTCGACCTGCCCGAAGTGAACGTTGAAGCCGTGCGAACACATCAGCACGTTGCCGGGCCGCAGGTTCGGCTTGATTTCAGCGCGGTACACGTCGGCCTGCAGCTCATCGGGCAACAGGATGTTGACCACGTCCCCCTGCTTGGCGGCGTCGGCTGCCGAGACCGGCTCGAAGCCGTGGCTTTTGGCCAGGTCGTAGTTCTTGCCGCCGGGGCGCTGGCCGACGATCACCTTCACGCCGCTGTCGCGGAGGTTCTGGGCGTGGGCATGGCCCTGCGAACCGTAGCCAATGATGGCGACGGTCTTGCCCCTCAGGGCATTGAGGTCGGCGTCTTTGTCGTAATAGATCGTGGCGGCCATGTGGGGTTTTCCGAATGATTCGTGGTAGGGGTTCTAGGCGCCGGACCGCCGCGCGGTCCGAGGGGCCCCGCACTGCCGCGGCGGCCTTTTCCGAAAGGGGGGGTTGCCCTCCGGCAAAAACTGTATGGTGAAGCCTTAAATCTTTGTGAACTTCACACGGCGACGGGCTCGGTCACGCGACGCAGCGAACCGTGGTCCCCGTTGGGTCGCCCGGCGCCGCGAACCAGGGCGATCCGCCCCGTGCGGGCCAGATCGACGATGCCGAAAGGACGCATCATGTCGATAAAGGCTTCGATCTTCTTTTCCTGGCCGGAGATCTCGATGATCACCTGATCGGTCGATACGTCAACGACCTTGCCGCGGAAGATGCCGCAAAGCTCGATGATCTGGGCGCGGTGCTCGGGCGTGGCGCGGACCTTGATCAGCATCAAGTCGCGCTCGACGAATTCCTGCGCGCTGACGTCCTCGACCCGCACGACGGTGACGATCTTCTCGAGCTGCTTGCGAACCTGCTCAAGCACGCTGTCATCGCCGACGACGACGAAGGTCATCCGCGAAAAGCTGGGGTCTTCGGTTTCGCCTACCGCGAGGCTGTCGATGTTGTAGCCGCGGGAGGCGAACATGCCGGCCACGTGGGCCAACACGCCGGGAACGTTCTGCACGAGTGCCGAAAGGACGTGACGCATGTGGTGATCCTGGAACATGCCAAAAATCGAACCTTTAATCATACCTGGGCCCGTGAGGGGTCACAAGAAGTGAGAGAGGCGCCGCAATCTCCCCAATCTCCCCGACAAGGCCGATCAAATCCTTAAACTAGGGCTCGTCACGGCCGCGGAGGTTCGCCCGCGTGACCATGTTTTAGGGAAATCAACGCTTCCACACGGACACGGACGTGGACGTGGACGTGGACATGGGACCCCCTGCTGCACAATTGAAAAACCGATCGGCCCGTTACCTTTCTACCGCTAGGGGCGAGTGTCGTCATTCGCTCCGCGAAATGGCTTTCCGCTCGCGGAGCGAGCGGGCTACGCTTGCTTAGGCAAACTGGCCCATCGGCTTCCTACCCCGCCCGCTCACCCTCTCGCGGCCGCTCGGTTAAAATCAGGGTTTTCCGCGATCCGGCAGAGCAAGGCAGATGCGCATATCGTGGCTGGGCGGCTGGGCGATTTCCCCGGCGACGATCCTTGCGGCAGCCGCGCAGCGCTGGCCTGCGGCTGAGCACGTCGTCGTGACGCCAGGACCTCGCTGGGCCGAGGAGCTAGCGCGGCAATTGCAGCCGGGCGATCGGCTGGCGGCCTACTCCCTGGGCGCCTTTCTGTTGCTGCGGGCGAAGGCGCCGCCGTTGCCGCCGGAGCACATGACGCTGTTGGCGCCGTTTTTTGATCTGCGAAGGGAAGAGCAACTGGGCGGACGCGTCCAGCAGGGCCGCTTGCGCTACATGATTCGCCGGCTCGCGCGCGACCCCCGCGCCGCCGTCGCCGAGTTCTACCAATCCGCAGCTCTCACAATCGAACCCCCCGCCGAGTTGCCCTACGCGCTCGACGAGCTGGCCTGGGGCCTGGAGCAGCTTTACCAGCCTCCTGGCGAAGTGCGGCTTGCTGCATTCCGCCATGCGACGGCTCTGGCCGGGAGTCGCGACCCGCTCATCGACGCCCCGCAGCTTGGCCGGCAGTGGTCCCAGTTGCGCGTCATCGCCGGAGCGGACCACAACCTGTCGCCGTTATTGGACTTCGTAATATGAACGCCCGATTCAACGAGCGGGCGGCAACCTATCGGCAAGCCGCGGTCGTACAGCGCCAGCTCGCCGACTGGCTGGCCGAGTGGCTCGAAGAGAAGCAAACGCTCCTCGGCAAATCGGCCATCGAACTCGGCGCCGGCGACGGCCTGTTTACCCAGCGGCTCGCCCCGCGGCTCGATCGAGTGACCGCGATCGACGCGGCCCCGCAGATGGTCAGCCGCGGGCGAGGGCGCGTGCCGCACGTCCAGTGGCGCGTCGGCGACGCGTGGAGGCTGGACGCCCCCGCGGTCGATCGCCTCTATTCTGCCAGCCTGCTGCAATGGCTGCCGCAGCCGGCGCAGGCGCTGCGGCGCTGGCGCCATCTCGTCAAGCCTCAGGGCCGCATGCTCCACGGCTTTTACACGGCCCCGACGCTCACTGAGTGGGCGGCAGCCGTCTCCGACTGCTCGCCTCTCGCGTGGCGGACGGCCGACCAATGGTCCGCCAGCTTTCGCGACGCTGGCTGGGATGTGCTGCGGAGCGAGTCCAGCACGCGGAACGTGCGGTTCGATTCCTCGCTCGATTTGTTACGCTTCTTCCACCGCACCGGGGCGGTGGCTCCGCGTGGCCTGGGAGCCGGATCGCTACGGCCGCTGCTTGACCAGTACGACCGCCAGTATGCATTGCCGCAGGGCGGCGTGCGAAGCACGTGGACCTTCTTTCGCATTGAGGCCGCCCACGGCGGGTGACTATCGCTCAGCGGCCCTCCGCACGCCCCTCTGCGTCATCCTGCGGGCGGAGGCGAATCGACTTGCACGCGCCCTCCAGACAATCGCGAATATAACGGCCGCCCTCCGCAGCCGCTTCGCAACCTCTGGTTCAAAAGACGACCACCTGGGTGCGCCGACCGCAGCGCGGGCAGTCGATCGTATAGCGGGCTTCGCGCAGCACGTGCGCGGAGTCGGGCGACTCGTCGACCGGTTCGGCGGCATAGAGGTACTGAATGGAATGGACCAGCGCAAGCTCTCCGCAAGGCGCGCCATCGCCTCGTCGAGCGTCGCAGATGATCGTCGCCGATTGCATCAAAACTACTCCGCCATGGCGCAAACCTTACTCCGGGCAGCAACTCGCATGCCGCGATGGTTCAAGTGATCATCCCTCAGCAGCCATTTCAGTTTGCGTTCGCCAACCACAGCGGGGGCATTCCAGGTCCCGTTCGACCTCGACGAGCACGTGTGCCTCGGCGGGCCGGCCCGGCTCTCCGGCGGCGCGGTACTTGTAGCGGACCTTGTGGACGAAGGCCAACCGGCCACAGATTTCGCAAGTGATTGTTACCGCGTCCATGAGGCGAGCTCCATGCGCGGCGTAAAACGCAAGCGACGTGCCAATTCCATCACCGGTATGTCGACCACTTGTAGAACCACGATCGACCGGGGTACGATAGAGCGATTTTACTCGCATTACGGGGGTTAGCCGGGGCCCAGACGGTCCCCGCCGTCGCTGCTCTTTGACCGCGACCTGAGCCTCCTTGCCCGACTTCCCGCCCGCCTTTACCCGCCGCCAATATCGCCGTGCCCCGACGCAACGATCTCCACCGCATTCTGCTTATTGGTTCTGGCCCCATCGTCATCGGACAGGCCTGCGAATTCGATTATTCAGGCACGCAAGCCTGCAAGGCCCTGCGCGAGGAGGGCTACGAGGTCATCCTCATCAATTCCAATCCCGCGACGATCATGACCGACCCGGCGACGGCCGATCGCACCTACATCGAGCCCTTGACCTGGCAGATGGTCGAGAAGGTCATCGAAAAGGAGCGGCCCGATGCGCTCTTGCCGACGCTAGGCGGGCAGACGGCGCTGAATCTGGCCATGGATCTGGCCAGTCACGGCGTCCTGGAGAAGCACAACGTCGAGATGATCGGCGCCAACGCCGACGTCATCGACAAGGCCGAGAGCCGCGAGCGGTTCAAGCAGGCGATGGAAAAGATCGGCCTGGAGGTCTGCCGCGGCAAGACCGTCACCTCCCTCGACCAGGCCCGCGAACTGATTGACCAGATCGGCCTTCCGGCGGTGGTGCGGCCCAGCTTCACGCTCGGCGGCAGCGGCTCTTCAATCGCCTATAACCGGCAGGAGTTCAATGAGCTGGTCCTCCGCGGGCTCGACATGTCGCCGGTCCGCCAAGTGCTGATCGAGGAATCGATCATCGGCTGGAAAGAGTACGAGATGGAGGTGATGCGCGACGCCGACGACAACGTCGTCATCATCTGCTCGATCGAAAACTTCGACCCCATGGGCGTCCACACCGGCGATTCGATCACCGTGGCCCCAGCGCAGACGCTCACCGACAAAGAGTATCAGCGGATGCGCGACGCGTCGCTGGCGGTAATCCGCGAGATCGGCGTCGAGACGGGCGGCTCGAACATCCAGTTCGCGATCGATCCCTCAAACGGCCGGATGATCGTCATCGAAATGAACCCGCGGGTCAGCCGCTCCAGCGCCTTGGCCTCCAAGGCGACCGGCTTTCCCATTGCCAAGATCGCCGCCAAGCTCGCCGTCGGCTATCGCCTGCACGAGCTGCCCAACGACATCACCCGCGAAACGACCGCCTGCTTCGAGCCGTCGATCGACTACGTGGTGACCAAGTGCCCCCGGTTCGCCTTCGAGAAATTCCCCGACGCCGACGACACGCTCACTACGCAGATGAAGAGCGTCGGCGAGACGATGGCCATCGGCAGCACGTTCAAGGAGTCGTTCCAAAAAGCCCTTCGCGGCCTGGAGGTCGGCAGTTTCGGCTTCGGCTGCGACTCGAGCGACCTGTGGGGGACCGAAGAACAACCCGACCTGGCGGAAATCCGCGCCAAGCTTTCGCGCCCCGGCCCGCAGCGAGTCTGGTACCTCCGCTACGCCTTCAAGGCGGGAATGACGCTGGAAGAGGTGTTTGAGCTGACCCACATCGATTCGTGGTTCCTCGACAATCTGCTGGAGATAGTCGAGATGGAGGAGCAGCTCCGCACTTGCGGCGGCTGGGACGCCCTCGCGCCCGAGCAACTGCGGACGGCCAAGCGCTTCGGCTTCTCGGATCGGCAGCTAGCGACCATCTTCGGCGTGGACGATCTCGAAGTCCGCCAGCGGCGCCTCTCGCACGGCATCCGCGCCGTGTTCAAGAGCGTCGACACCTGCGCCGCGGAGTTCGAGGCCTACACGCCGTACTACTACTCGACCTACGAAGACGAGGACGAGGTTCCGCCCAAGCGCCGCGCGCATTCTTCCGGCGCCCTTCCCCTTGTGGGGAGGGCCGGGGAGAGGGGAACCGCCTCGACACGCGCGGCCGGGGCGAAATCCAGCGAGGGTGCGTCGCCCCTCCCAAACCCTCCCCATCAAGGGGAGGGGACCGGAG
>JADLBW010000008.1 GCA_020847515.1 Pirellulales bacterium
CGAAAACACCAGCGGCAGCACCACCATGAGCACTAGCCGCAGAAACACGCGGCCCAACGGATCGGCGACGTGCAGGGCCCACCACTCGAGGCTGTCATGGATGCCGTTGGCGTTGACGTCGATCGCCGCGGCGCCTGGCGGTACGCGACAAGCCACGTTGGCCGCGATGCCCAGCGAGGCGCCGATCAGCAGGCCCAGCAGGATCTTCGTGTGCAACGCCATGCCGCGGCGCGCAGAGCGAGTTGCGGGCCGGTCGGCAGGGCGAGGGTCGTCCATGGGCTGCGAGCGCTCCCTGGGCAGGTGGATCGTGGCCGCCAGGGTAGCGGAGTCGGGGGCAAGTTTCCAGGCTAAGGGCGTCGCTGGAGAGGGGACCATTTGATTTTCAAAGCGAGCGCCGTCGGCAGCAGCCGTCGCGGCCGCCGACGCTCCCGCCTCTTGGAAGGCGGCTTTATCAGAATGGCAACGCACCGCGCAACAAGGTACACTGGCGCTGCACCTGATCATCCGCCTTATCGCTTTAGGAGCGGCCCGTGGGTTGGCGTTCATCGTTGTTTGCGCTCTGGGGCTGTGTGGCATTAACGGGCGCGTCCGGATGTACGGGCAACTCTGCCGGTCCGGCCGGCGCGGCGCCGTCGGCTGAAGCCGCCGCCTCTGGAGGCGCGCGCCGCACGCTCGTCATGATTCCCAAGGCGACGCAGACCATCTTTTGGAACATCGTTCATCGCGGCGCCAGCCAGGCCGCGGAAGAGTTTAACGTCAATCTCGTGTGGAAAGGGCCGACCAGCGAAGGAGACCGAGCGGCGCAGAAGCAGCTCGTGCAGCAGTTCACCAACCAAGGGGCGGACGGCATCCTGCTCGCCCCGCTGGACAGCCGCGCGCTAGCCCCCGAGGCCAGCGCGGCCACGGCCAAGGGGATTCCCGTCGTCATCTTCGATTCGGGCATCGAAGGTCAGGCGGGCAAGGACTACCTGAGCTTTGTCGCCACCGACAATTCGGCCGCGGGACGGCTGGGCGGCAAGCACCTGGCGGGGCTTATCGGCCCGAGCGGCCAGGCCGTGCTGCTGCGACATATGGAAGGGCACGAGAGCACGGCCAAGCGCGAGGAGGGCGCCCTGGAAGAACTGAAGGCCGCCGGCGTCGAGATGTTGGTCGAGAATCGCTATGCCGGCGCCTCGGCCGGCGATTCCCAAACTACCGCCATGAACATGATCGACGTGCTCCGCCAGGCGGACGGCATTTTTGCCTCCAACCAGACCGCTTCGGAAGGACTGCTGTTGGCGTTGCGGCAAACCAATCTGGCGGGCAAGGTGAAGGTCGTCGGCTTCGATTCGTCGCCGTTATTGGTGGATGGCCTGCGGAAGGGCGAGATCGACGCGCTGGTGGTTCAAGACCCGGTGAAGATGGGGTACCAGAGCGTCAAGCTGATGGTAGACCACCTCGAAGGCAAGCCGGTCGAGCCGCTGGTCAATACAGCAGTGCACCTGGTCACCCGCGAGAACATGAACGACCCGGCCGTTAAACCGCTACTAGAGTGAGCGGCGTTTTCCAGGGGAGGCCGCCCGTGGGATCGCCGCTCGCCGGTGGGAATCGTCGCTGAGGCCGACGACGCGCTCCGCATTGCCGTGCGCGCAGGGCGAAGTCGGCGGCAAAGACGCCTCCGGCAAGGCGATGGCTCGCCGGCCGTTGTGCTGCCGCCTCGCGGACGCCTGGAAGGCGTTGCCGCCCAGACGCCGCCGCCGTTGTTGACTGCTCTTGGAGCCCGACTCGCTCGTCACGCTCACTTGCCCGCATTACCGCACAGTATGCCTCATTCAGGTGCTCCACGGCTGGCGATGCGCGGCGTACGCAAGCGCTTCGGCGCTACGCAGGCGCTCGCCGGCGTCGATCTGGCGGTGGGTGCGGGGGAGGTGCACGCCCTGGTCGGCGAAAACGGGGCCGGCAAGAGCACGCTCATGAAGGTGCTCAGCGGCGCCATAACGCCCGACCAGGGCGAGATGTTTCTCGATGGCGCGCCGTACCGTCCGCAGTCGCCCAGCGACGGCCGGGGGGCGGGCGTCGCCATGATCTATCAGGAACTGTCGCTGGCGCCCGATCTTACTGTGGCGGAAAACATCCTGTTGGGCGTTGAACCGAAGCGCGGCCCGTTGGTCCATTGGCGCGAACTGCGGCGACGGGCCGCCGACGCGCTCGCTCAGATCGGGCGCAGCGAGCTGCCGCTCGATGCGCCGGCCCGGCGGCTGTCAATCGCCGAGCAGCAGCTTGTCGAGATTGCGCGTAGCGTCGCAATCGGCTGCCGGGCGCTGGTGCTCGACGAGCCGACCAGCGCCTTGCCGCTGAGCGACGTGCAGCAGTTATTTCGACTCATTCGCCGGCTGCGCGAGCAGGGCCTGGCGATCGTGTACATTTCACACTTTTTGGAAGAGATCAAGGAAGTCTGCGACCGCTTCACGGTGCTGCGCGACGGGCAGACCACCGGCGAAGGGATCGTCGCGTCCACCCCTCCGGAAACCATCGTCGCCATGATGGTCGGACGCGAAGTGAACGATCTCTATCCGCGCACGGTCCGGAAGCCGGGCGAAGTGCTGCTGCAGGCCGTCGACGTGGCGGGCGCCGCCAAGCCGGCCTCCGCCTCGCTCGAGCTGCGCCGCGGCGAAGTCGTCGGCGTCGCCGGCATCGTGGGGGCCGGCCGCACCGAGCTATTGCGAATCCTGATGGGCCTGGATCCGATCCGGAGCGGGGCCATTCGCCTGGCCGACGTCGACGGCTGGCGACCGCCCGACGCGCGCTGGCGGCAAGGCGTCGGCATCGTCTGCGAGGATCGCAAGCAAGAAGGGCTGGCCCTGGAGCTGTCGATTGCCGAGAACATCACCTTGCCGAAACTTTCGGGACTGGCGCCGCTGGGGCTGGTCACTCCCGGCGGCGAGGACCGAGCGAGTCGACCGCTGGTCGCGGCGCTGGCTGTCAAATGCACGTCGCCGCGACAGCCGGTCGGCGCCCTTTCGGGCGGCAATCAGCAGAAGGTCGCTCTGGCCCGGCTGCTGCACGCCGACGTCGACCTGCTGTTGCTCGACGAGCCGACCCGCGGCATTGACGTCGGCTCTAAGGCCGAGATCTGCCGATTGATCGACGGGTTGGCCGCCGGCGATCCGGCGACGGGCCGCCGGCCGCGGGCCGTCTTAATCGTGAGCAGTTACCTCCCGGAATTGCTCGGACTGTGCGACCGGATCGCCGTCATGTGTCGCGGCAGGCTTGGGCGCTGCCGGCCGGTCGACCAGTGGGACGAGCATCGCATCATGTTGGAAGCCACCGGAGCGAGCTGCTGAAATGCCGCCATCGTCGAACCTGCGCCTGCGATTCTTCCGCGTCCTCGATCAGATCGGGCCGACGCTGGCGATGGTCGCCGTGTGGATCCTGTTTGCAGCGATTGGCCGCGACAGCTCGTTCGCCACCTGGCCCAACACGCAGACGATTCTGTTGCAGACTGCCGTTATCGGCATAGCCGCGCTGGGGATGACGATGATCATCATTTCCGGCGGCATCGATCTGTCGACCGGTTCGCTCATTGCGCTGGTGTCGATCGTGGTAGCGCTGGTGCTGAAGCATCTGCTCGCCGGCGTCGATCTGGAGGCCGAGCCG
>JADLBW010000009.1 GCA_020847515.1 Pirellulales bacterium
TCGACGCCGCAGAGGACGCCGAAGATGCATAGGCCAGAACGGCCGTCGCTAGCGCAGCGGCGCTAGCCGTGAAGAGCCTTCGCGTTGTCCGTTTCATTAGAACTTACTCCTCAGAGCTGTCGGTGGCTCAAGCTGATGACGAATTTAACAGTGCTATCAGACGCAGAGAGAAGCTAGCAATACAACCCGACCCTTGCGGCTGATTGTACCAGTTGGGAGGAATGGTGCAACAAAAATGTCGGCGAATTCCGCGAATTCCGCCCCTCCGGCGAAAAACCTTGCCGCTTAACGCTTTACGTCGACAGGGGCCCTCTTTTCTCGGCAATTCTTCACCTTCTTGGTAGTTGCGAGCCGCGGGACGTCCGACCGCAAGAAAAACGCCGTCAGCAGCACCACAGCCGCCGATCCGACCGCCGGAATCATCCAAAACACCCGCCAACCTGCGGCCCCCGCGCCGCTTATCTCCGTCGGCAACAGCCATGCCCCAGCCACCCCGGCCGCTTGGGCCCCGATGAAACAGCCTATCCCCGACATCGCCACCGCCAGCAGCCCCTGCGCGGTAGCCCGTCGCTTTCGCCCCGCGCACCGATCGAGGTCGAGCTGTAGAGCGATGCTCGTCAACGTAAAGGCGACCCCGTGCGAAATGATCGCCGCATAGGCCAGCCCGCTTTGCGAGACGCCTTCAGCGCCCGCCGCCTGCGCGAACATCCAGAATCTCACCGTCCACACCGACATGCCCGCGACAATCGCCGCCTTCACGCTGATGCGCTCCAGCACCAGCGGCAACAGGAACATCATCGCCACTTCCGTGATCTGGCCCAGCGTGAGCTTGGCTGCCGAGTGGCTCATCCCCAGCCAGTTCAGATAGACGTTTCCATACGCGTAATAGAACTGCGACGGCGCATGGGCCGCGACGGCGATGGCAATGAGCACCAAGAACCGCGACTGCCGCACCAGTTCCAGCGTCTCCTTGAGCGAGATCCCGCCCGGCCCGGCCGCAGGACGCCTGTTCGCGGGCGGCGTATGGGGCAAAAACAAGCAAAAAGCGGCTGTGACCAGTCCGCCCGCCATGGCGATCTCCATCGGAACCGCCGTGGCCTCGATCACCTCTCCAAACGTCTCGGGCCAGATCCAGCCCACGAACACGCCGCCGGCGATCCAACCCATCGTGCTGAAGGCCCGCACCATGGGAAAATCCCGCGCCGGATCGGCCAAATGGTGCAGCGTCATCGAGCAGACCAGCGCGAAGCTCGGGATGAAGCAGACGAAATACGCGATCAGCGCCACGTAAAACGCCGCCTGCGAATCGGCCGTCACGGCGCACCCCAGTGCCGCCGCCCCGACGACGTGCAACACGCACATGATTCGTTCGGTGGCGAACAGGTGGTCGGCCAAGAGGCCGGTGAGAAAGGGCGCCACCATGCCGCCCAGCGGCCCGGCGCTATACGCAATGCCGACGAAGCCTGCCGAAAACAGCCCGGCGCCAGCGCTGCCGGAATTCGCCTGGATGTAGTTACCCAGCGTTACAATAAACGCGCCCAGCGAAAAGTGATGCAAGAACATCGCCGTCGCCAGCTTGGCCGCCACCAGCGATCGCAAGCGAGCCCCCTGGGGGACCGCCTCTTCCAGCGCAGGCGCGGCGCGGGCCACCGGCTGGGGCGCGGCCACGACGACTATCGCCTCAGGATCCTCAACCACTTCCCGCAGAGCGTCGCCCAAAGATGCCTCGAACCGCGGCAGCCGACGATGCGTTGCAGCCGCCGCGCACGAAAGAAAGGGGCCTCCACGATCCGGAGGCCGGCAGGAACCTCGACCCGCAGTCGCGAAGGCGCTGGCGCGGCTGGGCATGATACCGGCCGGCCGCTTCGTTGGCGCTCGCTCGCAGCGAAAGTCGCCGGCATTCTAACCGCCCGGCCCCGCCGTGCAATACGTAATGCCCGTCTCGCCCCGACCGCTTCCCCAACAAACCTCGCGCCGAGCCGCTGCGGTATTGAGCCGCGGGGCGCCTGCCGGCCGGTCCCTCCCCCGCCAGCCGCGGGCTAGCGCCCGACGGCTAAATCCGGAAACCAGGCCGTGACACAGCGGAGCGTTGTTAGAGCCGCCCGGCCGTACCGATCACTGCCCTCCCCGGGGCATCGGCAGGATGATCGGCGCGTTCTCGGCGAACGACGCCTGCCCGTCCTGTCCGTTGATCCGATACTGCACTCGCAGTTCCTTGGGGGTGTTCGGCGCCGGATCGCCGCCGAAGTTCTTATTGTAGCCGCCGCTAAGGGCGATCATCGGGACCGGCCCGACATGCCTGGCGAGCACGTCGGTGACGTCTTTGAACGTCTCGCGGGCGCCATACTCGGCTTTGACGATCTCCACCTTTACCGGCTGGATATGGGCGTTCGCCAGCAGGGCGGCCACGTCGGCCCCCTCGCTCGCTAGCTGCGCGAGGATCGCGATCGCCGCCCGATGCGCCGCTTCCTCAAGCCCGGCAACGTGCGTCGCCTCGGCCGCTACCGCGAGCGTCTCCTCCGCCGGATACCGTTCCAATATCTCCAGCACCAATTGCTGCTCGGCCGGGCGACGGGCCGCCGCCAGGGCCTGGCGGCACATCTCCGCCCGCCCGTCGACGGGCAGTACGAACTGCCGCGCGATTCGCAGGTAACCCCGCAGCAGCCGCACCTGGTATTTGGCGCACGCCGGGTCCTGGGCCAGTTCCAGCAGCACGGGCGCGGCGTCCGCCGTCATCCATTCGCCCAACACGCGACTGCCCGTATCCTGCAGATCGGCCGTCGGGCCTTTCACCGTCGCCGCAATGGTCTCCAGCGCCTTGCCCCCGCCCACGGCGCCGAGGGTTTCGACCAGCTTCACCTGGGCCGCCGGGGGCGCCTGCACCAGCGCCGACGCTAATTTACTAGCACATGCGTCCCGATCCGGCATGCGGACCGCAGCAGCCGTCACGGCCTGGGCCGCCTTGTCGCGGCCGGCGTCGCTGCTCGCTTCGACAACCTGAGCGATGAGCACCGGCAAATCATCGATCCCGGCGGTCTCGCCCAGCGCGGCCAGCGCCGCCTCTCTCACGGCTTCATCCGGCGATTGCAGCGCCGCCTTCAATTCCGCGGCCGCGTCGATCCGCCGCTCGCCAACCAGCCTAAGCAACACCGCCAGTTGACGGCCCTTGGCCTTCGACAGGCGACTGACCAGTTCATGATCGACCTTGTCCCCCTGCAGGCCGGCAGTCGCCGCGATCGCCGCCTGGGAGATCTCCTCGTCGCCGTCGACGGCCGCCTCTAGCAAGGTGGGGGCGCTCTCGGCCCCGCCGAGCCGGCCGATCACGCTGATGGCCGCCAGCCGAACGGCCTTATCGCCCTGTTCGGCGGCGTGGAGGATCGATTCGGTCAACTTGGCGTCGGGACGCTCGGCGATTGCAAGCAGCACCAGCGCCGCCCGCTCGGGCGGGGCCCCGCTCACTTCCTTCGCCAGCGCTTCGATAACCGCTTCGCCCGGCAGTTCGCGAGCCGTCTTCAACCCCATGGTGAACGCGTGCTTGTCGGGCGACTTCAATAGCTCAACGAGCAGCGGAACGCCCTCCGCCCCGCGGGCGAGGATCGCGCCCCGGGTCGCCTCGCGCGTCTTTTGCGGCGACGCCTCCGACTGGCGGACTTCGTCAAAAATCTCAGCGGCTTCCCGCCCTTTGCCCTCCGCCGCCAGCCGCTCAGCGCACAGGATGCAACCTTCTGCGGCGGCGGTCTTCAGGTCCTTATCCGTAGCGCTCTTTAGCGCGGAACGCAACTGCTGCGTTGCTTCGGGCCCGCCGATGCGGCCCAGCGCCACCGCCGCGGCGGCTGCAACCTTCGGTTCGGCGTCGTCTATTAATCCACCTAGCGGAGCAGCGGCCCCGGCGCTGCGACGGACGCCGAGCGAATTAATTACCCCGATGAGCTGCCGCCCCTTAACCGTCCTGAGCGCGTCGACCAGCGCCTGATCGGCCGCCTTTTCGGGAATCGCTTCCAGCGCAGTTCGCGACCACGAACTAAGCTGCGGGTCCCCCAGCAGCTTCGCCAACTCGGGCACGCATTGGGCCGTGCCGTAAATCGCCAATTGCTTGCAAGCGATCGCCTTCTCGGCCGGCGCCGCCGTCTGTAGCGCTTTAATAAGCTGCGCTTCGCTCTGCTTGGCCGGCAGTTCAGCGTAACACGCCGCCGCCAGCCATAACGCCCCCGCGTAGGCCACAACACCAGCCTGGAGCATCCGTCGATTAGTCATGATCCCACCCGATCGTCCGGTTGGATTGATGAATGAAAAACTTGTGAACGCGCCGCACACTCGCTATCGCCCTACACGCCGGTTTCTTCCCGCGAAGCGCTCGAGTAGTTGCCCCCCTTTGCGCTACTGGCGGCCCTTCTACTCCAGCACAACTTGCGGACCAAAGCTTAAATCCGCCACGGCTCGCGCAGCGCCTCCGACCGCAGCCGGTTCGCCTCGGCGTCGTCGACGAACTCGTGCTTCTGGAGGTCGTACTTCAGCTTCCGATTGAGCGCCAGGGCGATGTTCGTCGCATGGCAGGCGATGTGCGCGTTGCACGCCGCCACCGCGTTCCCCTTCGGCAGGCTGCGGGTCTTCACGCAGTCGAGGAAGTCGCGAACGTGGAACGTCGCCGGGTAGCCGCCGATCTCGGCCACCTCGCGCCCGGCCAGCAGTTCCGGCGAGCTGAGGACCATCTTGCCGCTGTCGCCCGCTTCGACCCAGCCGGTCTCGCCTTCGAACCGCACCGGGCACGAGCCCAGCGGAATCCAGCCGCTCTCGCGGAATACCAGCTCCACCCCGTCGGCGTAGCGGCACACGATCTGGCCGTTCTCGGGCGGGTTGTACTCGACCGGGGCGATCCGCTCGTCGCCCACCGCCCACTGGCACAGGTCGACGCAGTGCGAACCCCACTCCAGCACGCCGCCGCCGACCAGCCCGCCGCCCTTCTCGAAGTTGAACCCGTCCAGCAGCTTCTCGTTGTACGGTCGCCACGCCGCGGGGCCCAGGTACATATCCCAATCGACGACTTCTTTATCAGGCTCCGGTTCCCCAGGCAGCCAGCCGCTCATCATCGCGGTCATACCCATCGGATGGGCGTACACCCGCTTGAGCTTCCCCAGCCGGCCTGTACGGGCCAATTCGCAGGCGAACGCAAAGTGCGGAATGTTCCGCCGCTGCGTTCCCACCTGGAACACCACGCCAGCGCGGTTCATCGTCTCCACCAGCGCCAGGCTCTGGGCGATGTTCTTCGTGCACGGCTTCTCGCAGTACATGTCCTTGCCGGCCCGCGCCGCATACATCGCCGCGGTGGCATGCCAGTTGGGACCCGTGGCGATCAGCACCGCGTCGATGTCGTTGCGATCCAGCAGCTCGCGGAAGTCGCGGTAGGTCTGGCACTGGCGATTGCCGTGATGGTCGTCAATGATCTTCTTGGCGGCGTCGCGGCGAACCTGCTTCACGTCGCAGATCGCCAGGCACTGCACGTCCTTCTGCTCCAAGAAGCAGCCCAGGTCGTACGTGCCGCGGTTGCCGATGCCGATGCCGCCCAGCGCGATCCGCTCGCTCGGCGGCACGGCGCCGTCGCGCCCCAGGGCCGAGCTGGGAATGATCTGCGGCGCCGCTATCGCCGCCCCCGCCGACAGGGCCGTCTTGAGAAACTTCCGCCGAGCAACGCCCCTTGCCTTGCGAGCCATGAGTGCTCTCCTGACCTGATGAATAAAGGCCCGACGCCGCGAGCGACCGCGCAGCGCGATGAGTCCGCTACGCCCCATAGCATACCGCCGGCCGCCCGACGGTTCTACCTGGTCCAGCCGCCACAAAAGGCAAGCCGCTTGCGCAAAACGGCAATCTCGTCAGCCAAGGCGTGTTGCCGCTTGCTACCGTACTCTGTCGGAGGCGTTTCCCACCCCGATCACGCCCTCCACCCAGCGCCGGCAGTGCGCCATCGGCCTCGTCTCTAGCGCATGCGCCGTTGCCCGCACCCCGCCAGCCCCCGTGCCCGCGAAAAGACGCGAAAGAAACGAATGATGCTTGAGCCTGGCCCCCTCAGCGGGCGCCTCGTCAGCGCTTACCGCCCGCCTTCCCCGCAGCCGCGCTGACCAACGCGTGGCTGTCTCGGCGAAGCCTCTCCAAAACATCGTCTATCCGAAGCTCACGATGCCGGCGCATGATCTCGGCGACAAAGAGGCGGGCCCACCACTTCTGGTGCTCCGCCAGTTTCGCGAGCAGTTCTTTTGCTTCGGGCAGCGCGTGCTGGAATTGCTCGTCAAAGCCATTCTTGTTGAGCCAAATCGCATTGCCAACAACGTGTTCTGCCAGACGAAGTTCCCGCTGTTGTTTCCGATCTTCTTGATCTTGTCGCTGCAGTTCGGCTGGTCGCTGTGGTATTGGAAGCCCCTGCTGAGCGGCTTCAATCTTCGCTCTTTCGTGTTGCAGCTTGGCAACCACGTGGCGCTGTGCGAAGGCCTCAGCAAATACCAGCAAGGCCCTTCCCGGCGCCTGCTCAAAGAGGAACTTCACGAAGCCCGCGGGGGCATCTTCCTGGCCAATAAACCTCTCGCGAACGTAATTGACGTAGTCCCGGTCGTTCCTGACGTCAGACGACCGCTCCGCGAGGCTGCCGCTGAGATGCCCTTCAAACCATTCTTGGGCGAAATCGCGCAAATGCTCGTTTTCCGAATCAAGAAGCGGGGCCAGCACGCGAATCGCAATCCGTGGCTTGGGTTCCAGAAAGTGCAGGACAAGCAAGGCCTCCAAGACTTGCGAATCCTCTGGGCGTTGCTCCACGGCGGCGTAGATAGCCAACTGCTTGACAAGCTGCTCCTCGTCGCCGGCTTGTTCCTTCAAGCTCGCCAGCTCACGGAAGCCTATCCAGTTGGTTCGCATCTCCGACCGCTGGCTGGCGAACGCCCCGAACGTCGTTTTGATTTGCGCCTGAATAGCCGGGTCGGCCTGAGCCAGCAATTCACCCACGCTCGCCTCTTGCGCAACGCAGGGCGCACAAGTCGCCAGACTGACTGCGAGAACGAGCGATTGTCGCATCCGAGCGGCCCTCGGGATGATTTGCTATGGCAGTTTAGCGCTGGGTCAACTTACCATGGCGGCGAGATAAAACCACCGTGATCAAAATGCCGAGGGCTCCGTAAAGCGCCAGCCCAATCGCGATGTTTAGCACGGGATTAAGAATGATCGTTAGATATTTGTCGCCGCACGCTAGCCAGCCGCCCATAGCCAAGGGCCACGCGGCGAGTCCAATAGCGCCGGCCGCCGCACCAACCAGGGGGCGTAATACCTTTGGTATTACATCGGCAGTCGCGGCAAATGCATGCGCATAGTAAATCGCCAGCAGCACGAGCCACACCGCCCAACCTGAGAGGCAGCCGATAATGTAGCGGCGTCGCATCTCGCACATATGTCGCTATCGGCTTTCCGCCGCTCGTTGCTTTCGCGCGAAGCACGCGAATTGCCGCCAGTGGAGATAAACGAGGACGTGCAGGTAGTCGACTTGCTTCTTCCTCGCGGGCATCGCCCTCGCTGGCTCAGAAAGACGTGCCCGGCATTCCTTCCGTTCGCGCCCGTTCGCGCGATTCGCGGGCAAGAGCTCCAAAGTTAACTCAATACTTCATCAAAATCTCCCCGCTGTCGATTCCGCCTATCAACGCAAACCCCCCGTCGGCAATCGCCGCACCCAGCTCCGTCACCTGCCGGAAGTATCGGTTGCTCGCCCGCCGCCCGGCGTACTTGTCCGCCAGCCGCTGGCACAAGAGATCGGCCGCGTCGCGCACCATCTCGTCTTCTTGCCGCGCCCCGTACAGCGCCGCGCACAGAATTGTAATGAGATCCTGGCACCGCTGCGAAAGTTCCGACATCCGGCACTGCCGGTCGGCCAGCGCGAGTTGAAACTTGCTCATCGTGCCGGAGATCTCCAGGGCCATTCCCTGCAGCTCGCTGCAGGCGAACTCCGCATGTTGCCGCAGCGACTCGGACATCGCCGGAAGCTCGGGCCTTGGCGGCCGCGACATTCGCCGCCCCGCCATCCACTTCAGATACGGTACGGCCGCGCTGCGCAGCGCCCAGGCATGCGCCGGGTTCCAGGGATTGGGCTTCTTGATGCCGCGCTCGGCCAGCAGCTTACCGATCGGCTCAAAAAACGCCTTGCCATGTTCCTTCACCAGCGACTTGAAAAAGCCCATGGCGAGCATCTCGCCTTCCCCCTCGTAGATGCAGGGCGCCAGATACTCGTGCACGTTTTCGCCGAACGGATGCCCGGCGAGGAACGACCTCCCGCCGTGCGTCTTCATGAAGTACTCGACCGCCGCGTGCTTCTGCGACTCGCTGCCGAAAATCTTCGCCACGACGCACTCCATCTCGCCGCGATAGCCCTGGTCGATGAGCTGCGAGCACCACGCCACCAGCGCGTCGCAACCGACGATCAGTCCCGCCATCTCCCCCAGGCGGCGGCGCACCAGCTCGCGATTGGCGATTCTCTGCCCGTACGTCGTGCGGTAGTTCGCCCAGGGAATCATGCTGGCCAGCATCGAGCGCATTGTGCCGGCCGCCGTGGCGCACAGGGCGATCCGCCCCAGGTTCAGCCCGTGATAGGCGATCGTCAGGCCGTCCCCCCGCCGCGGCTGCAGGAGGTTCTCCTTCGGAACGCGGAAGTCGCGGAAGACGATGCCGCGGTTGTACGTTCGCTTCAGCGCCCACAGCCCGTACTTGCGAAGCTGGAAGTGCTCGTTCTCAGCTTCGGGCAGCTCCGCCACGAGCACCGCCGGCTCGCGGTCGACCAGGCATACCAGCCCCAGCATCCGCCCCGGCACGACATTGGTAATGAATAGCTTCTCGCCGTTGACGACGTAATGGTCTCCTTCGAGCCGCGCCGTCGTTCGTAACGCCGTCAGATCGCTCCCCGCACCGGGCTCGGTGAGGGCGAAGCCGCTCAGCCGCTCGCCCGAAGCCAATTTGGGCAGAAACCTCCGCTTCTGCTCTTCGCTCCCGAAGGTGCGCACCGGATCGACTGCCCCGATGCACCCATGCACCGACGCCATCCCGGCTACCGTCGGCTCGATCGTCGCCATCCGCGTCAGAAACGCGGCGAACGCCGGAAAGCGCGCCCCCAATCCGCCATGCTCGCGATCGACCAGCAGCCCCCAATAGCCTGCCGCGCCCAGCTCGGCCAGCACCTCGTCGGCGATCTTTCCCTCGGCGTTGTAGATCGTCCCCGCATCGCGATGCCGCTTCACCAACGCGGCCGCAGAGTCCATCGCCTGCTTCAAGTCCGGCAAGGTCTCAACCGGGGCGCTGGTAAACAACTCCACCGGCACGCCACGGTCCCACACGGCGCGATGCGCCGGGCTGCTGACCGTCTGAAACGCCCGCGCGAACAGTCGCTCCACCTGATCATCCGCGGCGTCGATCGCCCCTGTCCGGCGAGCTTCCTCGTCGCTCTTACCGCCGAGCTTCAGCGCCGTTTCGGCAAATGAGGGGCCGCCCGATTTCGATTCCGCAACTGGGTCTTCCAGCCGACTAGACATGGCATGAATCCTTCGAGAAGAGCATGATCGATTGCTTCTATTGTACCTCCCACCGGCCCTTTTCGCCTCCATCCACGAAGCTGCCAAGCCTATAATTGGCATTTGCCCAGCCGTATAGGCGGCAACAGGAGGAGTCAATGACGCATATCGCCCTAGATGAAGCCCAACAGCAATTCGCCGATCTGATCGCTGCCGTTGGCCGAGGTGAGGAGTTCGTCATCACCGTCGAAGGGTCGCCCGCGGCGATCGTTACGGCGCCCAAGCAGCCTGGAGAAAAGCCGCGACCCAAGTTCGGTAGCGCTCGGGGCAAGTTCGAAATGGCCGACGATTTCGACGCTCCGCTGGACGACTTCGCCGAGTACATGTGATGCATTTGCTGCTGGATACGCACGCTTGGCTATGGTTCGTTAAAGGCGATCCGCAGCTAAGCGTGGTTGCGCGAGAAGCCATTGAAGACGCCGACAGGCAGAAGTACGTCAGCGTTGTCAGCATTTGGGAAGTCTCGATTAAGACCGCCATCGGCAAAATGACGTGGCACGAACCGCTCGAAGAATTCGTTGCCCGCGAATTGCAGCCCTTTCGCCGTTTGCCAATCTCCGTCAGGCACGCCGTAGCAACTTCGCAATTGCCGCTGCACCACCGCGACCCGTTCGACCGAATGTTGGCTGTACAAACCTTGCAGCGCGGCTTGACAATCGTCAGCCGCGACTCTGTGTTTGACGCGTACGGCATCCCGCGAATTTGGGATCGCCCAGATGTGATCGAAGGATAACAGGTTCCATGCACGACCCCCGCATCGACAGACTCGCCGCCCTCCTGCTCGATCACTCCTGCCGCCTCCAGCGGGGCGAGCACCTCCTGATCGAGGCCTTCGACCTCCCTGAGATGAACCTCCTCTGCGCCCTGGTCGAAGGCGCCGCCCAGCGCGGCGCCGTGCCGCTGGTCTCCACCAAGAATAACGAAGTCCTCCGCTCCCTCTACCGCACCGCCACGGTCGACAGCATGCAGGCCGCCGCCCGCTTCGAGCGCGCCCGCATGGAATCGATGCAGGCCTATATCGGGGTCCGCGGCGCCGCCAACAGCAGCCAGCACGCCGATGTGCCCCAGGACCGCATGGACCTCTACCAGCAGCACTGGTGGCATGCGGTCCACAGCGAGGTCCGCGTCCCCCAGACCAAGTGGGTCGTCCTCCGCTACCCGACCGACTCCTTCGCCCAGGCCGCCGGCATGAGCACCGCCGCCTTCGAGGACTTCTACTTCGACGTCTGCACCGCCGACTACGCCGCCATGAAGGCCGCCCAGGAGCCGCTCGCCGCCCGCATGCGGGCCGCCGACCGCGTCCGCATTACCGCCCCCGGCACGGAGCTGGAGTTCTCGATCAAAGACGTCCCGGTCATCCCCTGCTTCGGCGAGCGGAACATCCCCGACGGCGAAGTCTTCACCGCCCCGGTCCGGAGGAGCATCAACGGCCATATCCGTTTCAACGCGCAATCCCGCTACCAGGGGACGGTCTTCAGCGACATCGAGTTCGAGTTCAAAGATGGCCGCATCGTAAAGGCCGCGGCCAACAACACCGAGCGCATCAACGCCATCCTCGACTCAGACGAGGGGGGCCGTTACTGCGGCGAATGGTCGCTCGGCACGAACAACCGCGTCCGCCATCCGATGCTCGACACGCTGTTCGACGAAAAGATCGGCGGCAGCTTCCATCTAACCCCCGGCAACGCCTACGACATCGCCGACAACGGCAACCGCAGCCGCATCCACTGGGACCTGGTCCTCATCCAGCGCCAGGACTACGGCGGCGGCGAGATCTACTTCGACGGTGAGCTGATTCGCAAGGACGGCCGCTTCGTCCCCAGCGACCTGCAGGGCCTCAACGAAGGGCTGTGACGCTAACTGCATCGTGCGATTCCATCCCACCAATCCGGGCAGCGTCTTTACGCCAACGGCGTAAAACACTCCTAGCCCGGCGGCCTTAAGCTCGACCGGATCCACGACGACCGCACGCTCTTTACGCCAGCGGCGTAAATCATCGTAGCCCAGGGTCGTTCCCCTCGGCGAAATACCCTGGGTCGTCAGGCCCGTCGATCCCTCAACGCTGAAGGCGTTGCGCAACGGCGCCTCCAACTGCCGCTGGGTAACGCCTTCAGCGCAACGGAATTCAGCGGCTGCCAACTCTGGGTTACACAGCCGTCAAATCGCTTGCGAATGCATCCATAAACGGGACCAGCAGAAGCTCGTGAACGCTACTGGGTGTAGTATATGCTTACTCAGCCGCCAGACGGTTCCAAATCGCAACTGCCCAGTACGATAAGAAATGTGTCTGACAGTTCCTGAGCAACTCAACACACCCCACAGCCCCCGCCATGACCGAGCCCTCCCACTGGAACGACCGCTACCGCGACAACAATCTCCCCTGGGACACCGGCCAGCCTTCCTCGGAGCTGCAGCGCGTCCTTACCCAGCACGCCATCAAGCCCTGTCGCGCCCTCGAAATCGGCTGCGGCACGGGAACCAATTGCGTGTGGCTGGCCCAGCAGGGCTTTGACGTTACGGGCGTCGATCTGGCGCCGCTGGCCGTCGAGCGGGCCCAACAGCGGGCCCGCGCCGCCGAGGTCAAAGCGCATTTCCTGGCCGCCGACGTGCTCCGCCTGCCCGATTTAGGCGCCCCGTTCGCCTTCTTTTTCGATCGCGGCTGTTACCATGCCGTCCGCCGCGAGGCCCCTCGCGAGTACGCCCCCGCCGTCGCGCGGCAACTCGCCCCCCGCGCCCGCGGACTGATCCTCGCCGGCAATGCCCGCGAGCCGCACGAACCCGGGCCGCCGGTGGTTACCGAACAGCAGATCCGCGACGAGCTCGGCGCCGAATTTCAAATTCTGGACTTACACGAGATCCGGTTCGATGAAGCCCCCGGCGTCGGCGAGCGGTTTCTGGCCTGGTCCTGCCTGGTTGAGAAGCGCTAGCCGCCCGGCGGTGTAAAAGCCCGCATCCGGGGACGGCGAAGTCCGACTGTCACGGCTTTCAACCAGCGCGATGCCCCCAAGAAACCGTGCGTCTCTCAACGTCCTGGCGGTGGCATGCCTCCCCTCTTACGCCTTACACTGCGTCGATGATCGCACTCCATCCACGCCGCTTGGCGCCCGTACTGGTTCTCATCGCTGGTCTCGTTCCGAGCGCGTCCGCCCAGCCCCCCTCGCCCCGCAGCGTGCCCATCGCCGAGGTTCTGCGCCAGCCGCTGCCGGCCGAGAATCTCGTCCTTAACGAGCGCCAGTCCGAGATCCTCATCCACGGGCCGACGTTTTCGTATGCCGTCGATCGACGAACCGGGCTGATCTCAAAGCTCGCCGTTCGGCGCGACGGCGCCGATGTCCTGACCGCTCCCTCGCCCGTCGTCGTGCGATTCGCCGCCTACTCGCTGACCCCGGCAGGCGCCAGCGCGACGACGACCGTTTCCAGCTCCAGCCCCGGCAAAGTCGTCCTCAGCACTACCGGCGAATTGAAAGGCCCCGTCGCGCTGCCCTTCGGTCTTGAAACCACGTTTTTCAGCGATGGCGTCGTCGTGACTCGCGTCACCGTCACCCCGGCCGCCGCCCTGGCGATCAGCGACCGAATCGAATACGCGGCCGATCTCGAGGGGCGCTTGCAGCGCTATTTCCACAAGTGCCACCAGCGATACGACAGCGATTCCGGCGGAGCGATGCTGCCGCTCCCGGCCGTTGGCGAGCAGGCCGACGCCGTGACGACGACCTCGTGCCTGCAGGTCATGAGCCACCAGGCGGCGGCGGCGATCTTCACCGACCTGGGGGCCTACCATATCGCACCCGCGGGCCTCGCCGCCGCCTCGCTTGAGCGAAAGCCCGCCAGCGCGCCGGATCGGTCCCGCGTCGTGCTGACGCAACGAATCGCCCGCATCGGCGACGGCGGATCGCCCCTGCAGTTGCCCGCCGGCAAGCCGTTTAGCTTTCGTCTGGGCCTGTGCGTGGCGCCCAACCGACATCCGCATCCCCGCAGTTCCGAACTTCGCCATTTCACCTGGGTCGGCGACGATCGGCGCCCCTATCCTACTAACGAAGAAATCGAACAAGTCGCGCAACTTGGGTTCAACGTATTTCAGATCCACCGCCTCGGCCTCCTGGGACAACCCCGGCCCCCGCGCGGCGAGTTGGAACGCGTTATCGCCCAGGTGCACCAGCGCGGCATGCTGCTGATCCTGCTGACGCTCCCCGATCTGCTCGACGCGCACTCCCCGCGCCTCCAGCAAATGCAAGCCGACGGCCAGTGGTACTTATGGGAGGCGAACAACTACGGCGGGCGCTACACCGCAACCATGGATAGCTACGTCGACTACTACGGCACGTGCGTCGGCGCCCCCAACGGGCTGGACGATTACCATCTCGAAACCGCCGCGCAGATGCTCGACCGTTTCGACGTCGACGGCATCTACCTGGACGACAACATCACGCAAGGGCCAAGCTGCCCCCATTGGCAAGCCCACGGGCACCCGCGCCCCGGGTACGATTGTCTCATCGAGCTGCACGAGGTGAACTGGCGCCGTCGACGGCTCCTGCACCAGCGCGTGCCGCACGCGCTGCTGGTCGATCACTGCACCATCGGGCTCTGGCTTCCGCTGCTCAGCCCGTTCGACGTGCACCTCTACGGCGAAGGGCATAGCATCTCGACGCTGAACGACTATTGGAATTTTTACGGCATGATCAACTCCATGAACGCCCACGGAAATCTATGGCCCGGCGGCATGGACGGCGCGCGCTTCGCCACCCCCGGCGCGTACGTACTCGACCTGTTGACCGGCGGCGGCCAGTACGCGTATATCGACTGGCGTCTGTTTACCGACCGCTTCTCCTACGCCGCCGGAGTATTGAGCAACGAGAAGGATCTGCTGCGGGCGTTCAATCTCGCCCAGCACTACTTCGGCATGCACGAATCGACCCCCATCGCCTTTGCCGATGCGCCGCCGCTAGTCGGCGGCCGCAAGCCCTCCACCGCCATCGCCGCCTATCGAAACCGCACCTGGGACGACTGCCTCTTGGTCGTGGGCAACATCCACCCGGAGCCGGCGACCGATTCGCTCGAACTGCATCAACCGGACAAGTTGGGCGTTGATCAAGCCCAAACCTACGGCGTCTTCGACGTTCTTCTAGGCCGGTATCGGCGGTTGCCGGGCCGCCAACTGAACCTCGCCTTGCAGCAAATCGAATTGCCCGGCGACGGCCTGCGCTTGTTCTACCTCCAGCAAGCGGCTGCCGATCGCCCCCAGCACGTTTGGGGCGGCAAACGAATTGAAGAGCTGTGGCACCCTGCCGCAGGGCGGCTCGCCCTCCGCCTCTCCGGTCCGGCGGGGCTGGCCGATACCGTCTTCCTTTCGCCGGGCCCGCAGCCCATTTCGGCGATCACCGTTAACGGCCAGCCCGCAAGCTTCGCGATGAATCCCGAAGGCACGTTGCTCCACGGCCCGGTGACGTTCCGGAAGGAACCCATCCTGCTGGAGGTTGAAGTGGGAACCGACGCCTGCACCTTTCCAGTACAACATCCAGCTCGCCAATCGCCCTACCTGGCGCCTCAACCCCAACCGGGCGACAGCCCGTAGCGCCGCCCCTGTCGGCGACTTCATCGACCGCCTCCTCAGGCGCCGGCGCATGGCGATGGTCTGTGATAGACGCCGCGCCGCGTTGCGACATTTGCCAGACCGCTGGCGCAGATCCATAGCATCGCGCCACTGTGGCGAGGCAGCGCGGCTCAACTTCACACACTGACGATTGCACTTTTGCGGCGGGATGTCGTCGTTCGATTGCCGCCGCGTGCGTTGGGCGCCACAATCGTCGCATGCAGAACGTCACGCACATCCTGGCGAAGATCGACGCCGGCGATTCGGCCGCCGCCGAGCAACTCTTGCCGCTGGTCTACGACGAGCTTCGCCGTCTGGCCTCCGCCCAGATGGCCCGCGAGCGCCCCGGCCAAACGCTGCAGGCCACGGCCCTGGTGCACGAAGCCTATCTCCGCATGCTCGGTCCGCACGCCGGCCCCGCGGGGCGCCCAAACCAGGCGCCGCCCCAATTCGCCTCGCCTGAGGCCCCGACCGCCGCGCTGCCCCACTGGAATTCCCGCGCCCACTTCTTCGCCGCCGCTGCTGAGGCGATGCGCCGCATCCTCCTCGATCACGCCCGCAGACGGCAAGCGGACAAGCGCGGCGGGGCCCGCCGCCGCCTCCCGCTCGCCGAGGCCGTCGCTCCGGAACAAATGGCGCCGATCGACCTGCTCGCCCTCAGCGACGCCATCGACCGCCTGAACTGCGAGCGACCGCAACATGTCGCGCTGGTAAAGCTCCGATTCTTCGCCGGCCTGACGCTGGAAGAAGCCGCCGCCAATCTCGGCATCTCGCTCGCGACAGCCAAGCGTCACTGGACCTGGGCCCGCGCCTGGCTGTTTGGCCAACTCAACGACGCCTCGAACGAGGACGCCTAGACCGCCGCCGCCCGTAGGCGCCCGACGCCCGTAGGCGCCCGCGGCGGGGCTCGCGTTACGGCTCGGCGCCTCCCGAGCCTACTGAGCCGAAGCCGCCCTGCTTTACGCACCCTGTATAATGCCGCCGGCACATCGCCTCCGGCGCGTACCTCCTCTCCCCAGACGCCGATGTCCTCGCCGCCGCTTTCCGACGCCGAATCAATCTTCTGCCTGGCGGTCGAAATCGCCGACGGCGCCGCCCGAGCCCAGTACCTCGATCGCGCGTGCGGCGGCAACCAGGCACTCCGCCGCGATCTGCAGCAACTTGTCGACAACCACTTCGACGCCGGACAGTTCCTTGAACGCCCAGCCCCGCCGTCGGCGCCCGCCCCGCGTCATTACCTCCCCGGCGACCCTATCGGCCGTTACCGCCTGCTGGAGCAAATCGGCGAAGGGGGCATGGGAAACGTCTATCTGGCTGAGCAGCTCGCTCCGGTTCGACGCAAAGTCGCGCTGAAGATTATCAAGCCCGGCATGGACAGCCGCCAGGTGCTGGCCCGCTTCGAGGCGGAGCGCCAGGCCCTGGCCCTGATGAACCATCCGAACATCGCCCGGGCCCTCGACGGCGGCGAGACCGACGCCGGCCATCCCTACTTCGTCATGGAACTGGTCCGCGGCCTGCCGATCACCGACTACTGCGACCAGCGCCGCCTCCCGTTGTCCGAGCGGCTGGGGCTGTTTCTCGACGTCTGCCGAGCCGTGCAGCACGCCCACTTAAACGGGATCATCCACCGCGACCTGAAGCCGTCGAACATCATGGTCGCCGAGTGCGACGGCCAGCCGGCGGTGAAAGTCATCGACTTTGGCATCGCCAAGGCGATCGGCCAACAGCAGCTCACCGAAAAAACGCTGTTTACCGGCCTGGCCCAGGTCGTCGGCACCCCCGCCTACATGAGCCCCGAGCAGGCAGCCCTCAGCGCGGTCGACATCGACGTCCGCAGTGACGTCTACTCCTTGGGAGTGCTGCTGTACGAGCTGCTTACCGGCGTCGCGCCGTTCGACGCCGACGCCCTCCGCAGCGCCGGCTACGACGGCATGCGCCGGATGATCCAGGAGGTCGACCCCCCGCGGCCCAGCGCGCGGCTCAGCACGCTCGCGCCAGCGGCGCTCACCACTCTGTCGGAAAACCTCCAGCTTGAGCCCGGCATGATCCGCCGGCAGCTCAGCGGCGACCTGGACTGGATCGTGATGAAGGCGCTCGACAAGCAGCGGGCCCGCCGCTACCAATCAGCAGCCCTCATGGCGGAGGACGTCGCGGCCTTCCTGCGCCACGACCCGGTCGCCGCGCGGCCGCCGACGAAGGCTTACCTGGTGCGGAAGTTCGCTGGCAAGCACCGTGTGGCCCTGGCGACGGCGAGCGCCGTGGCGGCGGCGCTGGTGGCCGGGACCGCAGTCAGCGCGTGGCAGGCCCGCGAGGCCGTTCGGGCCAAGCGCCTCGCCGACGCCCATCTCGTTGCCGAACAGCGGGCCCGCGCGGACGCTTCGTCCCGCGCCGCGCGCTTGCGACGCGAGCTCTACGCCGGCGACATGGCCGACGCCTGGCAGGCCTGGAACGACGGCGAAGCGGATCGCGCTAAAGAGATTCTGAATCGGTACGCGCCGGCGGCGGGCCGTGAAGACCTCCGCGAGTTCGCCTGGCACTACCTGAGCGCCCATTGCAACTATCAGCCCGCGTTGCTCGGCGAGCACGAGGCGCCGATCCTCGTGGCGGCCCTTTCGCCCTATGGAAAACGGCTCGCCTCGGCCGATCGGGCCGGGAACGTCATCGTGTGGGATCTCGCCGGGCGCGAGCGAGTCGCCGCCTGGAACTACTCGCAGCAAGAAGTCACCACCGTCGCCTTCTCGCCCGACGGCCGGCTGCTGGCCACCGCCGGGCAGGACCGGACGATTCGGCTGTGGAACGCCGACGACTGGACCGAGCGGGCGGTCCTTCGCGGCCATGAAAAAACGGTTTGCTCGATCAGTTGGTCGCCCGACGGGACGCGGCTTGCTTCCGGCGCCCGCGACAACTCGATTCGCATTTGGGACATAGCCTCGCAGCGCGAGCAGAAGGTGCTCGCCGACAATGACGACGTCGTTCACGTCGTACTGTGGTTGGAAGACGGCTCGCGCCTGGTGGCGGCCGTCGCCAATACGGTGCGCCAGTGGCGCACCTCTGATTGGAGCCCAACCGGCGAGCTCGCACGGCACGAACAGAGTGTTATCAGCCTCGCCGTTAGCAGCGATGGCCGTTACCTGGCCTCGGGCGATTATTCGTCCGACGTGCTGATTACGGATCTCAGGATCGAGCAAGTTGCCATGTATGCCGCGTCAATGGACGTGCCTTGGTCGCTAGCCTTTTCGCGTGACGGACGCTACTTACTGGGCGGCAGGGGTAGCGGCGGACCGAGCGTGTGGCAGGTCCGCGGCGCCGAACATCGCTTGGAGCTAATGCGCATCGGCATGGAAGGCGCCGGCAGGCAGCGTGCGGCGCTGCTTGAACCGAGGGGTAAGACTCTCGTGACCGCTTCGGAAACCTCACGGCAAATCCTGCTGTGGGACGCCGCCGAAATCTTCGGCCAATCGGTCATCTCGTTTCCGGAAGACTGCTATGCCGTCACGCCCGATGAGCAGCAGACTATCGGCGTCGACGGGAACACGGTAGTGATCCGCCGCCTGTCTGACGGCCAGGCAGTCGCTACGCTGCGCGAGCATCGTGCGCCCGTCAACGTGACGGCGCTGTCGCCTTCCGGCCGACTGCTAGCGACTCGTGCAGTTGACGACGAAGTCTTGCTGTGGGATCTGGCTTCGTTTCAATTGCTACGCCGGTTAGTTCTCGCGCCGCCGTCCGAGGGCGGAGACGCCCCACTAGTTTTTTCGCCGGACGAACGCTTGCTCGGCGGCGCCAGTAACGTCGGCAGACTTCGCCTGTGGAGCGTGCCGGCCGGTGAAGTTATCCGCGATATTGGCCAGGATGTTGCAAGCGCCGCCCGGATAGCCTTCGCACCGAATAACAGGCTCTTCGCCACGACCGTCGGTGGACATGGCGGCGCCCTTTGGCAAGTCGATAGCGGCGCTCGCGTCGGCCGCTTCGGCGACGGGCTTCTAGTTTGGAACTTGTGTTTTGCGCACGACGGCGCCCAGCTCTTTGGGGCGGCCGACGTCAACGGCGTTCTCGTTTGGCAAGTCCCTTCCGGCCGGGAACTGTTTCGCCTGATCGGTCATCGCGGCGCGCTGCGAAATATCGCAGTTTCGCCAGACGGCCAAACGCTCGCCACCACCGCTCTGGACAATACCGTCCGCCTGTGGCATCTTCCGACCGGCCGCGCCCTGTTTACGCTGATGCACCACACCGGTCGCCTCGAGTGGCTCCAGTTCGCCTCGCCCCGCAAGCTGCTGGTCGGCGCCCGGCCTGAGCCGAATGCGCCAATCGCCTTCTACGTCTTTAGCGCCGAAGCCGCCGACCGTTAAATCCAGGTGTCGCTCCGTCAAGCTAATCTCCCGCCCCCACACCATCAAGGGGCACGGGCCAACCCCGTTACCGTGCCGCCCGCTCAGGTGGCCGCGTCTCTCCGAGACGCGGACGCCGCCGCAAGGGCCGAGCCCCGCCCCAACCGCGTACCTGCAAACCACTTTTCTTGAGAATCACAAAGAAACCCTGAGCTGCCGCTGGCGCAATTTACGCACTGATCTCTGACGGCGAGCGGACCGCATATAGGGCGCCTGCCGCTCAGTTGCGGGCGGGCACGATTCTCAGAGGTTCAGCTTGCGCAGCCCCGACGGCGGTACAGGTTCTCTGCACTCCTAGTGTCGCTGTTGCAGGAGTTCGCCTTATTGACGACGCCGCCTGCAATTCGAACGCTCAGGACTAACGTCGCCTGCTCAAGAACCGACGCCTATGAGCTGTTGAATTGTCCATGGCATCCACACAGTCAGGAAAAGACCCCAACGGTGCAACGCATGGCAGCCGACGCTACAACAATCGATCGAATGTTCGAAACCTCACTTCGCGTTTGGGATAAGGTGCGGCCAGTAAACAAGACCGCGAAAGAAATCCGCAATCAAATCGCCAAGTATTTCGACGGTCAGCAAATAGGTCTCCTCAAGCATGCAGATCCCAAATTAAAGACGTGCATGCAGGCGGCGCGATCCTTCCTCGAGTATACGAGGACCTTTACGGCGCCCGGCGTCGGCAGAGTGCGGGATGCGACCTACTTTCTGACTGAATACACAACGGCCAGCGTCGGCCGCACTGCGGACAACCGTAAAGCGGTCGAAAAGCTGAGCGAACTGAAAAGGTTTCTCGAAAACATCGCCGAGCTGGCGGCATCGCTGAAGGCGGCAACCAACGCGATCTTCGCTCTAGTCACGCCGCAAGCCGGCTTGAAGAGCCTTGCACAAACGCTAACGTCAGTAACCACGGCCGCCAACATCGCCGCGCGAGACCATGTAATCCGGGACTGTGATGCGTCAATTGGGATGGCCGCCAAAATCATTAGCAGCGTTCAACTGGCGATCGATCAAGTTCATGCAATTCCGTAGGGCAAAGCGCTGCCGAATCCGCCTTCACCCGCTGCCAGAGGAGTCCGTGCGAGGGACGATCGCAGGAAGCGTTCCGCGCCACGTCACCACGGCAGGTACGCAAGACGCGAATGCGCCGCCCGAGCCGCACGCCGCTAAACACGTAGCAAAACTTTCCTTTCCAGAATCCCGTAATTTCCTGAGCCGCCTCCTATCCGCCCTGCCACTTTCTCCGATATCAGCGCGTCTCCGGCGTTGCCGACGGCATAGTCGACCAGCAGGACCTGGCCTTCTGGCAATCCCAATTCGGCCAGCCGCTGCCTGCTGCAGCCGCCGACCCAGTCCCCGAACCCGCCGCGCTGCTGCTGGCCGTGCTCGCAGGGGCCGCCTCAGCCAGCCGCCCGTGGCTCAACGCGCGGCTGCCCCGACGTCGAATTCGCCGTGTGCCACTGGCGCGTCGCCAGTGGGAAGTGCTCGAACAGTTCCGATGCCGTGCGAGATGCCCGCTAATTGTCTGAACGCTGCCCTCGGCGAGCGTACGCTGGGGAGCGACACGTGTACCCGCTGCCCACTGGCAAGATGCCAGTGGCGCCCATCAGTACTTGAGTAGACGTATTCAAAACTTCTGTGGCCGCGTCTCTCCTCAGACGCGGATGATCCGCTGGAGCCCTCCTTCTCAAGTCGTTAACGCTCAGGCAACCATCCGCCATTGCTTCGACCCGTTCAATACTCCGTATACAGGTCTCTTCCCATGCGCCGCCGTTTCCTCTCGCGCCGCCGGAACGCTTCTAACTTTTTCTCCGCCTCCTCCGCCAACCGCCGCGCCCGACGCCGGCTTGCGGCTGAGCCGCTGGAGGATCGTCGCCTGATGGCGGCCGACGATCTGCTGGCGGCCGACCGCGCCGCCGGTGGACATGGACGTGCTCACGACCACGATTCAGTGTACGCCAGTTACGAATTCCGCGGCTTCGTGGCGGATCGGCTCGTCGAGGACGGCGCTGCCGGGGCGGCCGCTACTCGCGGGCCTGCCGGGGGGACGCTGGCGGCGGCGACCGGCGATCCGGTCCTCGCGCCCGCTACCCTCGCCGAGTCGCTCAGCCCGCTTTCCAGCATCCCGGTGCTCAACAGCCTCCCGGGCGCGCCGGTGACGATCTACCTGGACTTCAACGGCCACACCAGCAGCGGCGGCGGCGTAACGCCGGTGTACGACGCCGACGGCGACGCCACCACGTTCAGCGACCAGGAGCTGCAGTTCATGGGTGACCTGTGGCGGGTGACGACCGAGGACTTCGCGCCGTTCAACGTCAACGTCACGACGGTCGAGCCCTCGGTCCTGGCGCCGGGCGTGCCGACGTCGGCCGCCAACGGCAAGGCGCTGCGGCTAGCCATCGGCGGCACGAGCGCCGATGGCTACGCAGGATATGCACAATACAACTCGTTCACGAACTCCGGAGAGAATCTCGCCTGGGTCTACGCGCAGGGTAAGACCGACGCCGTCACCTATGGCGGCATCGCCTCGCACGAGGCCGGCCATAGCTTCGGATTGCGGCATCTGGAGAAAGTTGGCGATCCCGACTGGCGGGCTCTGATGTACTCGACCCTCTTTAATAATCGCGCCACGTGGACCACGGGGATTAACGATCAGGGGGTTCTGCAAGACTCCATGGCGGTGATCACCAGCTCGCTCAATGGCATCACCTATCGCGCCGACGACCATGCCGGCAGCGTTGCCGGGGCCACGCCGCTGACTGCAGCCGGCGCGGGTTTCGTCGGGGCCGGCGTGATCAGCTCCACCAGCGACGCGGACGTGTTTACGATACCGGCCACCGGGCAGAGCCTGCTTATTACCGTCGAAGGCGACTCGCCCAGCCAAAACCTCGACGCGGTGCTGGAGTTGCTAGACTCCGCGGGCAATGTACTGGCACGGTCCAACCCAGGCGATTCCGTGAACGCCTCGCTGGTAGCCGATTCGACCGATCCTGTCTATTTCGCCGTCCGGAGCGAAGGCCAATATGGCCATATCGGCCAGTACACGATCACGGTCGAAGCGAGCGGCCCGGGCGTAACCGTGACCGCGCCGAAGGGCCCGTTCACCACCAGCGAGTCGGGGCGCAGCACGTCGCAGACGATCGTACTCAACGCACGACCGTCGGCCGACGTCGTCTTCAACGTCGCCTCCAGCAATACCAGCGAGGGAGTTCTTTCGGCAGCGAGCGTCGTCTTCACGCCCGATAACTGGTTCATTCCGCAGACGGTCACTGTGACCGGCGTCGCCGATGGCGTTACGGACGGCGCCGCCGCGTACTCGGTCGTGTTCGCGCCGGCCGAGAGCGCCGACCCCTCATACCACGGATTCGATCCAGCCGACCTGAACGTCGTGAATCTCGATGACGCTCCCGGGCAAGTTTACTGGCTTCGCGCCGGCCTGTACGACGGCGTCGTCGCCGTCCAGCGGTCCACGCTTGCCGGCGAGAACGTCCAAACCGTTCTCGACATCCCCAGCGCCCTGGGAACCTCGCCCACCGGAAGCTACGGCCCGACCAGGATTGCCATCGATCCGGTCGGCGGCAAGATGTACTGGGGCGACCCGCTTGCGCACGGCGTCTATCGCGCCAACGTGGACGGGTCGTCGCCGCAATTGCTTGTGACCGGACTGGCAAATCCGACGGGGGTCGCGCTCGACTTGCTCCGCGGGAAGCTTTATTGGGCCGAGCAGACCTCGAAGAAGATACAGCGCTCGAACCTCGATGGCAGCAACGTCGAAGACGTATTTGCCACGGGCCTTAACGTACCAGGCTCCGTCGCCATTGATGAGACGGCCGGCAAGGTCTATTGGAACGACGTCGGCAATCGCACCTTCAGCCGCGCGAACCTCGACGGCACTGGCGTCGAACTGTTGTATGCCAGCGATGGCGTCGCTAATCCGCTCGGCACTCCCCAAGGCCTCGCATTACATCCTGCCTCCGGAAAAATATACTTCGGCGTCTTTGAGGCTGGGGGCGCCAAGATATATGGCTCGAATCTCGATGGCTCGCAAGTGGAAGTGCTTGTCGATTTCAAGGCTGTTGATCCTGCCTTAGCAAATACGAACATCCAGACCATCGCTATCGACCATGCCGGCGGGCGAATCCTCTGGTCGCAATCGGTTGGCAGACGGGTCTACAGTGCGGACCTGGACGGCGGCAATGTCGCGGTCGTCCATGAAGGCACGGCTGATCTCCGCGGCATCGCCGTCCTGCCGGCGCTGCCCGGCTTTACCGTGACGCCCACCACTGGCCTGGTGACGACCGAGGCCGGCGGCGCGGCGAACTTTACGGTGGCGCTCAACGCCCCGCCGACGGTCGACGTCGTCATTACGGTCGCCACGAGCGACGCCAGTGAAGGAACCGTCTCGGCAAGCAGCCTCACGTTCACGCCTGCCAACTGGAATACGCCGCAGACGGTGACCGTCGCCGGCGTTGACGACGCGGTTTACGACCAGGACGTGGCCTACACGATCGTGCTCGGCGCGGCGACCAGCGCCGACGCGGCCTACAACGGTCTCAACCCGGCCGACGTGTCGGCGGTCAATCGCGACAACGACCCGTCACCGACGAAGTTCTACGTCGTCAACGACGCCACGCAGAACCGCACCTACGAGTACGGCCCGACCGGCGCCGCCGTAGAGAACTACTTACTCAACAGCGGTAACTCGGCGCCGCGCGGCGCGGCTAGCTCCGCAGCCGGCGACCGCACCTGGGTCGTCGACGCCAACCGCAAGGTCTACGTCTACAACACTAGCGGCGGGCTCGTAGGCTCGTGGACTGCCGGTACGATCGCCAGTAACGCCACGGTCGAGGGCGTCGCCACCAATGGCGCCGACGTCTGGATCGTCGACGCCCGGGCCGATCGGGTCTATCGCTACGCCGGCGCCGCCAGCAGCCTCTCCGGCACGGCCACCGCCGCGAGCAGCTTTGCCCTCAACAGCGGCAACCGCAACCCGAAGGACATTGTCACCGACGGGCAGTACCTGTGGGTCGTCAACGACAACTCGACCGACAAGGTGTTCAAGTACACCCTCGCCGGGCAGCTTGTCGGGAGCTGGACGATCGACTCGGCCAATCGCAGCCCCACCGGCATCACGCTCGATCCGGCCAGCCCGAGCCACCTGTGGGTCGTCGACAGCGGCACGGACCGCGTGTACCAGTACAACGCGGCCGTGGGCCGCACCAGCGGCAGCCAGTCGGCGTCCTCATCGTTTGCGCTAGCGACCGGCAATACCAATCCGCAAGGCATCGCCGACCCGCCGACGACCGAAGCGATGCTAGTGCAGCGGCTGGCGCCAGCGCACCGCGACGCCTTCGTCTTGCCGCTCACACTGGAGTCACTCCGTCCGCAACTTTCTCGCACCGCCGAGCGAGAACCAGCCGGCGGCATCTCCTCTGCTCGGCGCACCGTTGAACCGTTGACGAGCTACGCAAGCAGTCCGAAGCCCGCCATGGGCCATCGCCTTGCCCCAGCCGACGCTGACAGCGCTCTTGACCGCTCGAGCGGCGACGACGACCTTGCGTTCAATTGGAGAACCCTGTCCGCCAGCAAAGCACTGGATGAATGACTCGCAGGCAGCCCCGCGAGCCGCAGCCAATTCCGTCGTAGAACCCCTCAAGCGATTCGCCTTGACGAACGCCAAGCGTGGAAGCGGTTCGCGTTGCGAGAGTCCCCTGTAGTCATCTCGCTCCGCGAGATGACGTTCCGCTCGCAGAGCGAGCGGACTACGCTCACCCAACTTGCGCCGGCACGCGCACGTAAGCCCCGCGCTCCAGCAATTCGCGCTGCAACTGGCGCACCTCCACCTCCGCCGGATCCACCCCCGCGCGCACCGCCAGCCTGGCCGCCCGACCGGCCGCCTCGCCCATCGCCATGCAGGGCGCCATCACACGGATGGCGGCCATCGCCTCGTGCGTCGTCGAAATGCACCGCCCCGCGACCAAGAGCCCGCTCACCTTCGTCGGCAACAGCGAGCGATAGGGAATGTCATAGCAATCGCCGCACCACTCCAGCGTGCAGCCGTCGTCGTTGGGGCGATGGAGGTCGATCGGGTAGCTCGCCACGGCGATCGCGTCGTCGAAATGCCGGCAACTGAGCACGTCGTCCCGGTTCATCACATACCGGCCGACGATCCGGCGGGTCTCGCGAATTCCTAAAAACGGCGCCGTCTTGGTGGAGTATGCCTTCTCGAACCCCGGCACGTACGACACCAGGTATCGCTGGATGTCCTCGATCTGCCGGCGGGCCTCGATCTCGCCGCGGGTGAGGCTCGTCGCGTCGGTGCCGTCGACCCGCTTCACCCGCGTCATGTTGATCCACGCCTCTCCCTCGCGGAGGCCCGTGATGATGATCGTCCGCTCCGTGGGAATCGACAGGCCCGCCGACTGGGCCTTCTGAATGAGCTGCCGCAGCCCCACCACGATGAACTGATGGTTCTGGCCGAAGTAGTCGTTGGGGATGAAATCGGTGAGATAGGTCCGCGGCTCCTCGGCGATGCTCATCCGCAGCCGTTCGGTATCGACCCCGGCCAGGCAGAACATCAACGTCGGCGGCTGCATGCCCCCGTGCTCGTCCCCTTTTTCGCAGGGGACGCCCGCGCGGTAGGCGACGTCGGCGTCGCCCGTGCAATCGATCACCGCCTGGGCGAGGATCGCCTCGCGACCCGACTTGCTCTCGGTGATGACGCCCCGCAGCCGGTCGCCCTCCTTCACCACGCCGGCCACCAGCGTGTGGAGCCGCACCTCGACTCCCGCATCCAACAGCATCTCCAGCGCCACGAACTTCACCGCCTCGGGTTCCACCAGCGTAATGGCCATGTGCAACGGGCAAGGCCGATGCTCGCTGGCGGCGTTACGAACCTTCAGCCGATCGATAAGCTGCTGCGGCAGCCCGCGGATGATCTGCTCGCCCTTCTGACTCAAAAAGCCCAGCACCGGCAGCCCGATCGTCATGTTGCCGCCGACGAAGCTGCGGCTTTCCAGCAGCAAGACCCGCAAACCGTCCTCAGCCGCCGCGCAGGCGGCCATAATCCCCGCCGGCCCCCCGCCGACGACCAGCACGTCGACCTCATCACGAACCGCCGTACGACGCTCAGGTTCCAGAATCGAAGCAGCCGAACCGCCGGAAGAAGTAATAGCCATAGTTGTGATCTCGCCGCGTATCAGAATTGCGAATTGGGGATTGCGGATTGCGGATTGCGGATTAGCGACCTGGGACTGGAAGTGATGCGCGGCGGACAACTGACAACTGACGACTGACAACTGACAATCCCAAATCCGCAATCCGCGATCCCCTCACCTCCCCGCGCCTCCCTCCCGCCGCACCATGGTCCATAGAATCACCGCCGCCAGCGGATGCAGCATCGCCATCATTGCGAAGATCTGCGCCGCCCCGGCGGTCTCCATCATCTCCCCCACACAATAGTTGAAGACCATCCCGCCGGCAGCCCCAAAGCCCGCCGCGATTCCCAGCACGCTGCCGACGTTCGCCGCGGGAAACGTCTCCGCCACCACGACGCTCAGCGTGAACAGCCAACTGAGCGACGCCGCCCCCACGACGCTGAACACCGCCAGCGTAGCCGCCGCGCTCGGCAGATGCGGCGTTACGGCGACGATCGGCGCAAGCGCCGCCGCGCAGGTGAGCATCGCCTTGCGCGCCCCTAGCGGCGTCATTCCGCGGCGCACCAGCCAGTCGGACCACGCCGAGCTGCCGACCGCGCCCAGGTCCGAGGCCAGAAACGGAATCCAGCCCACCATCCCCACTTCCGCCAGCGACAGCCCCGACTCCTCCTGCAAGTAGCCCGGCAGCCAGAACAAGCAGAAATACCACACCGGGTCGCTTACCAGCCGGCACAGCAGGATGGCCCATAGCGTACGCGTCCGCCAGATCTGCGGCCAGGTGAACCCCGCCGTCTGCCTGTCGGACGATACCAGTGCCTCGGCCAGCGCCTCCGGCGGCGGATCGCGATACGCCGCCAGCCACAGCGCCGCCAGCGCCAGCCCGACGACTCCCGGCACGATGAACGCCGCATGCCAGTTGATGTTCGCACTGAGCCACGCCACCAGCGGCGGCGCGATGATCGCGCCGATCGACGTCCCCGCCACGCACAGGCTGTTGGCAGTCGCCCGCAGCCTCCCTGGAAACCAGATGGTCACCACCCGCAACTGGGCCGGAAAGGCCGTCGGCTCGGCCAGTCCCAGCATCGCCCGAAACGCCAAGAAGGCCCCGACGGTTCGCGAGAACCCGACGCCCAGACACGCCAGCGACCAGCTCAAGACGCCGGCGAACATCAGCCGCCGCGCCCCAAACCGATCGACCAGCCACCCGGCGAGCGGATACCCGGCTGCATAGCAGACCGTAAAGACGTTCACCACCAGCGCATAGCCGCTGTCGTCGAGCGAGAACTCGTGCTTGAGCGTCGGCTTCAGGATCGAAACGATCTGCCGATCAACGTAGTTGAGCACCAGCGCGCTGAAGATCAGCGCGAGAATAACCCAGCGGCGGCGAATTCCAGGTGACAAAACAGCCTAACGGCCCCAGCCCGCAAGGAAATAGCATCTACACAGCGCACCATGCCCGCATGGGCAAGCTGCCACCCGGAAGACTAGGCGCCCGTCCGCAAATCCCCGCGCCCCGGCGCCCACCAGGTTGAAAGCCCCGCCCGTCCCCACAGCCCACAGCTTATAGCCCACAGCTTATAGCCCACAGCTTATAGTCCACAGCCTACAACCCCTCACGCCCGCCAAGTGGGGATGACAGGAATCGAACCTGCACTCCCGAAGGAACTGGAACCTAAATCCAGCGCGTCTGCCAATTCCGCCACATCCCCAAGCCGCGTCGACGAGCGTTGACGCTCACCAAGTATAGTCGCTCTCAGCAGGCCCCGCCTAGGCGACCGAGCCGCCGTCCCCTCGATCCGCAAGTGCAGTCATCTCGCTCCGCGAGATGGCTTTCCGCTCGCCGAGCGAGCGGACTACCCTTTTGTCAGCGACCCCCTCCGCTGTCAGGACAGGGCCTTCAACCGCTGCGCCACTTGCCAGGCCGCCGGAATTAACGACAGTGGAAGTCCCGGCCAATGTTCGCCGCCGCAGGCCCCGAGAACGCCCCATGCCCCCCGCCAGCTCGAGCCCGCCGCCGCGCGACTTGCAGGCCCTCCGCAGCGAGTCGGCCCTGCTGGTCTCCTGGCCCGACCGCCAGGACCGGCTCCCCTTCCACTATCTCCGCACCGAGTGCGGCTGCGCCCAGTGCGTCAACGAGTGGACCGGCCAGCGGATGCTCGATCCGGCTTCCATTGCCGCCGACGTCGCTATCGTGCGGATGGAACTGGTCGGCAACTATGCGGTGCGGATCCAGTGGTCCGACGGCCACTCCTCGGGACTCTACACATGGCAGCGGCTGAGGCGCCTCGGCGACGATCGAGCATAAGGCTCCGCCACGATGAGAACCTACAAAGTCGCATCGGCATTGCCGCCGCTCGGCAGCCGCAGATCGACGTCGACCGACTTGATATGGCCGAACGATTCGATCTCGAGCTGGATCGACTCGGCGCCCGCCTCCAGCAGCGACTCGACCCGTGCCATGAGGGCCCGCCCGTCGGCAAACGGCTCACCGTTGACCGCGTACATGCGATCATAGACCGCCAGTCCCGCCCGCGCCGCCGGCGAATAGGGCACGACCCGCGTCACATACGCCGCCCCAGGCGCCGCCGCGTCTTCGCGCCACGAAAGGCCCAGTTCGACTGGTCGACCTGCCAGCGGCACCGCCAGGTCTTGCGGCTCGTCGCTGCCCCGGACGATCCGCAGCGTCACTTCGCCTCTTGCCCGCAACACGGCGGCCGGCAGCAGCGTTTCGACCTCGAGCGCCGCGCCGTCCACCGCCACGATCCTATCCCCTACGCGCACGCCCGCCTGCTCGGCGGCGCCGCCAGGCGTCAAGCTCGTCACAACCGCGTAAGGCTCGTCTCCCTCAGCCTGTCCCGCAGACCAGTCCCACCGCAACCCTAGCCGCGGCGGCGTCGGCCCCAGCGGCGCCTCGCGTTGGCTCCGCGTGTACGCCGTTTCGGACCGCGCGGCCGGTCGAAAGCTCGGCAGCGCGTCGGCGTCGGCCGCCTTGCAGACCGCCTCCAGCGTGTAGGCGGTTGCCTGCCGCAAACCCGCGATGTTCAGCTTCTCAAGATCGTCGCTGGGGCGATGGTAGTCCTGGTGCAGCCCCGTATGGATCAGCAGCGAGGGAATGCCCGCCTCAAAAAACGGCCAATGATCGCTGTTCTCCTGGTATTCCCACGTAAAATCGAGCCACATATCCGCCGGCAGCCGCTCGCTGCTGAGCAACTTCCGCAGCCCCAGCGCCGTCCGCGTTCCTTCGATCTCCAAACGACCCTTGGTCATCCGTCCGACCATATCGGCGTTGACGGCCAACCGCACCGACGACAGCGGCACGGTCGGCTGCCGCACCCAGTGGCGCGAACCCAGCAGGTTGATCTCCTCGCCGTCCCAAAAGGCGAACAGTATCGTGCGGCGCGGCCGCCAGTGGGTCCGGCCGAGCGCGTCGATCATTTCCAGCACCGCGGCCACGCCGCTGGCATTGTCGTCGGCGCCGTTGTGGATGTACCCGATCGGGCCGTTGCTGTTCTGGCGGCTGCCGTAGCCCACATGATCGTAATGGGCGCCGACGACGATGCACTCGTCTTTGAGCTCTGGGTCCGCGCCCGCAATCTTCCCCAGCACATTGACGTATCCGGGACTGAAGGGCTGCTGGTACCCGCCGCGGTCGCCGGCCCCTTGCAAGGCCGCCTCTTTGAGCCGCAGCGCGAGGTAATGCGCCGCCGCGCGGCCGCCCCGGCTGCCGGCGGCGCGGCCTTCGAGCGTATCATCGGCTAAAAATCCGGCGTGCTCCTTCAGTTCGCCCGCGGTGACGGTCGCCAAGGCCGCTTCCAGCGCCGCGGCGTCGGCCGCCAGCCCGCGAGCAGCGATGATCGGATGCAGTGCGATCGCCAACAGCAGGGCCTTCGCGCAACGCCGGATTATGACAGGAATCTGCATGCCGCAAGCATACGGCGACCCCCGACGAACGCAATCGCTTCCCGCCCCGAAACGCCCAAAATGGCCGCCCGCCGCCACCCGCCTCGCCGGTCCCTTCCGGGAGCCGCTTCCGCGCAGTCTTGACACGCTTCGCAGTCGGCGCCGCCCCGCGTTACTTCCCGACGCAAAACTGGCTGAAGACGCGATCGAGAACGTCTTCCGACGATACCCCCCCGACGACTTCCCCGAGGCCGTCCAGCGCGATGCGGATCTCCGCCGCGATGAGCTCGTCATCGCCTCGATCGACGAGCTTCGCCGCCGCATCCAGCGCCTGCTCGGCGGTCCGCAGGCTGCCCCGGCACCGCGCCGCCGTAGCGGCCACCGCCGCCGAGGCCCCGTTAGCCGCGCGGCGCAGACGAGCGCGAACCGCCGCCGCCACCTCGTGCAGCCCGTCGCCCGTCCAGGCGCTGCATCCAATCGCCCCGCCCAATGCGATTGCCTGCTCTCCACTGTCGGCGTGAGTCGTTGACCCCTCGGGCAGCAAGTCCGACTTGGTTACGACATGCAATTCCTCCGGCGCCAGTTCCGCGCCGCCCGCGGCGGCGCCCGCCGCCGCGGTACATCGCACCACCAGGCTAGCCGTTCGATGCTGCCGCTGCGTCATTTGGCGCGCCGCCGCCTGCAAGTCGTCTAACCCCTGGTCGCCCTCGCCGGCCGTATCGATCAGCTCGCACGCCACTCCATCGAACCGCACGCGGGCGACGACGTAGTCCCGCGTGGCGCCGGCCGTGGCTGAGACGATCGCTTGCGCCGTCGGCGCCGCTCCAAACTGCTCCGCCAGCGCGTTGAACAGGCTGCTCTTACCGGCGTTCGGCGGGCCGACGATCGCAACTCGCGGAAGCTCCGCGCGTTGATCCCGACGACTCAATTGCGACAGCGCCGCTTCCACCACGTTCTGCGCCTCGGCCAATTGACGCTGCAACGTCCGCCGATCAATGAACTCGATATCTTCCTCGACGAAGTCAAGCCCGGCCTCCAACTCGGCCAGCAGTCCCAACAACTTCTCGCGCAGCGCATGTAGCGGGCCAGACAGGCCGCCGGCCAATTGATCGAGCGCCGCATCCAGCTCCGCTCGCTCGCCGGCGTCGATCACCCCCAGCACCGCTTCCGCTTGAGTCAAATCGATCCGCCCCGCCAGAAAGGCCCGCAGCGTGAATTCCCCCGGCCCCGCCAGGCGAGCGCCGCAGCGCACCGCTTCATCCAGGATAGCGCCCACGAGCGGCGGCGAGCCGATGGTGTGGATCTCCGCCAACGGCTGACGCGTGTAACTGCGGCACGACGGCCACGCCAGCAGTTCAGCCGGAATCGACAGCGGCGGATGTGCTTCGCGGCGCCCTATCCGCACCAGTCCGCGCACCCGCGACGGGGCCCTCAGCCGCCCTAAATCAACGTCAGCCGCCTCCGCGACGAACCAGGCGCCGGCGCAATCCAGGGCAGCCGGCCCGCTCAGTCGCAGTACGCCGCGCGCCGCTCCGCCCTGCGCCGAGGCGACCGCTACGATCGTATCTTCGGTGTGAAAGCTCATAGCCGCGCTTGGCCAGACCTGCGACCCATCCGGCGGGCGTCCGTGCGGCGCCGCCAGCTTATCGCCGGCGCTTCGATTTCGCCCGACCCTTGCCGCCCGCGTCGCCGTTCCGTCCCAACTTGTCGCGCGGCCCGCCGCCCGATCGGCCAGGACGCTCCGACGGCCCATCGGACGGCGCCCCGGCCACGCCGCCCGCCGCCGGCGGCGGGACCATCTTCCGCTCGGCAATGCCCCACAGGCTCGACGCAATGAAGTAGATGCACAGCCCGCTCGGCACCTTATAAAACAACAGACCCATGAAGATCATCATGTACGTCATGATCTTCTGCTGCATCGCCGCCTGCTCGTTCGTCGGCGGCGGCATGAACAGCTTCTGCTGCAGCAAGAACAACACGATCGTCACCAGCGGCAGTATGTTCAAGTACGGCCCTAAGCCGAAAAAGCCTTCGCCGCTGGTGATCATCGCCGGCATGAAGCCCGACCAGTCCAGCAGCATGTCTGGCGCCGCCAGGTTCGAACACCAGCGGATGTTCTCGGACAGCAGCGGCGCCTGCCGCAGCTCCACGTCGACCGCCAGCCCGCGATACAGCCCGATGAACACCGGAAGCTGAATCAGCATCGGCAGGCAGCCGGCCAGCGGGTTCACCTTGTGCTTGCGATACAGGTCCTGCATCGCCTGCGCCTGCTTCGTCTGATCCCCCTTGTACTTCTCCTTGATGCGATCCATCTCCGGCCGCAATTCCTGCAGCTTGGCCATGCTCTTGGCCTGGCCGCGACTGATCGGAAACATGCAGCCGCGAACCAGCACCGTCAGCATGATGATCGCGACGCCGTAGTTGTGCACGATGCTGTAAAACACGTGCAGCAGGCCGACCATCAACTGGGCCACCGCGCCGAACCAGCCGTAGTACACGTAATCGCGCAGCGAATACGCCGGCAGATCGGCGGCCTGATACTTCGCCAGCAAGTCCGGCCGTTTGGGCCCGGCGACCACCGTATAGGCGTGCGTTACCGACTCGCCGGGCTGCAAATCGATCGGCTTGCTGAACAGCCGGCAGGTGACGTTGGCGAACCGTCCTTGTCCCTTGGCCAGATCGGGCAGCGTCCCGGCGACGACGCTGCTGGCCCGCGGAATCCAGCTCTCCTCCGGGCTGCCGACCTGCGGAACCAGCGCCACGCAGAAATACTGCGCGTCGACCCCCATGTAGGCCAGCCCGCTCCCTTCAAAGTCCTTCGCGTCCCCCTTGGCAATCGCCGCGGCGCCAAACTGCTGCGGCTCGCCCGTAAAAAAGCGCCCCACCACGTCGCGCAGTCCCACCGCGCCGCTGCGCCCGATCTTCGTCGCATACCACCAGCCTTCGATCGGCAGCCCGTTGGGACCGTCCAGCCGATACGACACGCTGCGCTTCGTCTCCGCGTCGTTGCGAATGGCCACCTCCAGCGTCAGGTCGAACGCCGGCTTGTCGAGGGCCTGCTCGCTCGGCGCGCCCGCCGCGTCGGCCGGCAGTTGGCTCAGACGGTACGTTTTGGAAACGACAAGTCCATACTTCGGGACGCGGCGCTCAAACGTCACCTTGTCGGCGATCGGCTGCCCCTCGACCGGCGCCGTGATTCGCCAAGGGGCGGAATCCAGATCGACTCCCGACAGCGCGCCGCCGTCGGCGGCCCGCTGCTGGCCGTCGACCTCTTCCA
>JADLBW010000010.1 GCA_020847515.1 Pirellulales bacterium
CTAATTCTCTGAACTGATCAAGTAGCGTCTGTAATTCCTTTTTGGCTTGTGCATTTCGTGCGAGTACCCGTTTTGTAGCCTCGTAATCCTTAATAAACAGGACAGTAAACCCATCTCCGTTGCTTACACGCACGGCGTGCCCGAGTAAGTTAAGCTCGCGAATGCGGCGCGACACCTCTTCACCACTGACTGGGAAAAGCATTATTGCCGCTGGAATGTCGCCAGGTTGTGCTAATTCCTCCAACTGCTTGCGCTGTTCGGGGGATAATTGCCGCTGAGCAGCGGCCCGCCCGCTCGTCGCCTGCGATTTGTCCGCCGGGGTTGGCGGTATCTTCTCCTTAACCAAAAGCGTTACGGTTCCGTCGTCCGAGTTCATACGGATTTCGACTTGCTTGCCCATGACGTGAAGTTCATGCGCTAGTTTGTCGATATCGCTGTTCTTCGTTGATTGAGTGAAGGTAAAATACTGCGTCTTTAGCGACTGCTGGCCCGCGGGCTCCGGTTGTGTTGCGGGCTTGGGTTGCTCTGTCGGCGAAGGAGCCGCCGCCGGCGTTGCAATCCCTCCCCTGGCCCCTGCCTTCGAGGGAGGGGGATTGCTTGCCTCCTCGTCGGCGGCGGCGGTGTAGACGGTGGCGGCGACGGCCACCAGCGGCAGGCCGATCATCGCGGCCAGCGTACGGCGAGTGATTCCCATCGGTTCCTCCTCGATTGTTAGAATGCGTCGAATCCGCCCCGCGAGCGGATGGCTGGCCATCGGGCTGTACGCGGCAAACGCCCCGCTCGTAAGCCGCGGGGCTTGTCCCCGCGGGACCGCCGCCGCGATACCCAACAGCAGCTCCGCGTACTCGCGGCGCCGCCCCGTGTGTCGCACCACCACCGCGTCGCAGCACTCCTCGCGATCCCGCCGCACCTGCCGGCTCACGAGCCATACCGCCGGGTGAAAAAACAGCAGCGACTCGATGATCCGCTGCACAAGGTTGACCAGGTTGTCCCAGCGGCGGACGTGAGCCAGCTCGTGGACCAGCACCATCTGGAGCTCCTCGGGCGTCCAGCCCGAGAGGGCCGCGGCCGGCAGCAGCACCAGCGGACGTACGATGCCGATCAGCACCGGCTGGGCGACGCAGTCGCAGGCCGCGAGCGACACGCGGCGCGTGATGCGCAGCGCGGTCTGCAGTCGCTGGCAGGCCTCATAGGGGGCGCCGCTGACGATCGGCGTCCCGCGGCGGCGGAGCCGGTCCGACCCGATCAGTCCGGCGGCCAGCAGCGCAAAAGTCAGCGGGGCGCCGACGAGCCAGATCCACGGCAGAAACAGGATAACCGCATCCACAATCCCCCTCCCTCGCAAGGAGGGGCCAGGGGAGGGATTGGCTGAGGGCGCGGGGTTCATGGCAATATCCGCCGCGGGGCTCACCCCTCCCCCGACGCCTCCCCGTCGACGGGAGGGGGGCGGAGAAGCGGGATTGGCCAACGGCGCCTCGCGGGCCAGATCAATTACTATCGGCGCTGCGCCTGGCAGGGCCGGGCTCTGCCCGGGGGTCGGTTCCAAATAGCGCAGGCCTTGCCCCAACGCAGCGTGATCCCCGGGCAGAGCCCGGCCCTGCCAGGCCGTCGGCGGGGCGTGAACGTGCAGCCAGGCGGCGATGATCGCCGGCGCGACGGCCAGCGCGGCAAGCGTCGTCAGCGACGCCGCGTAACGCACGTTCGGCGCAGCCCGGCGGCACGCCAGGCGCAACCCGCCGCCGGCGACCGCCACGGCAACGCCAAACCATAGAAAGTGAAGCATCGTCCACCCCGCCAACGGCCACAGGGCGTCGATTTGTGGAAGCCATGAAGTCATGGTTGAACTCCAACCACAGAAACAGGCGAGCTCGGACCAGTGCCCGCGAAACACGCGAAAGGGCGCGAAAAGTCGATTGATTGCTGACGTGGAATGGTTCCAGTCTCGAACTCGCCGATCTCGATGAAAAGCGTAGCGGCGATGTTGGCCAGGCGTTATCGGCGTCAGAGGCGACTACTACATAGGGCTATCGGCCGGCAGCTATCGGGCCCTCGGCCGGATGGAGCTTAGCCGCCAGCGTGAATGGAACTAAATCGAGTACGTTCTTCGCTGTTCTTCTTTCGCGACCTTTCGCGAATTTCGCGGGCAAAAGACCGCAAACATCGATCAACTCTTCTTTCGTTTTCGCGGCGCAGCGTCTTTATCGTCAATCAATCGTCGCAGCTCCGCCAGTTGCGCTGCGGTGAGCTGGCCGCCTTCGACGAGGTGGGCGACCAGCCGATCGGCGGCGCCGTCGAACACCCGCTCGACCAGGGCGCGGACCATGCGTCGCTCGGTCTTCTCTTGCGAGACGGCGGCGCTCCAGGTCGCCCCGCGGCCGCTGCCGGTTCGTCTTACCAGGCCCTTGTCGCTCATCACCCGCAGCATTGTGGCGACGGTCGTCACGGCCACGTCGCGCCCGGAGCGCAGCTCGTCGCACAGGGCGCTGAGCGCCAGCGGCCCGGCGTGCCAGAGCACGCGCAGGATCTCCAACTCGCCGTCCGTAGGGTGCCGACTGGCTGGTCGCGCCATGTTCCCCCCTTGCCTCTTCTGCGGCACGCGCAGCGGCCTTAAGGCAGCCGCCGGCTCCGCCATTGGCACTAATTCTAACGAAATAGAATATAATCAGTCAAGCGATTTTTTGCTCAATGGCCGCCCTGCCAAACGCGGCTGCTCTGGCGTTTTCGGGCGAGGACCGCTCGACAGCCGTATGGGCGCCGCTTGCCTTTGTAGAACGGGGCAACCGCAACCACCGAGCCTCACGGTTCAGCCGCAGCAGCGCGGCGCTGCCGCATTAGATTGGTTGTCGCCGGGACGAAACTCCGCGCTAAAACAGCGAAAGCTGGCCTCCGGACCCGTGCGGCGGGCGAAAGGCGTCGCAGTTGAGCCTGCGGGCTTTCCCGTCCAGCTTGTAGCGCTTCGCGAACACGCGGAAGGTTTGCTCGATCTGGTCGGCCAGCGCCCCTTTGCCGCGCTGCCGCTCGCGCCAGTTCGACCGGTACAGCTTGCCGTCGCGGCTGGCCCGCACCAGCGACTCCACCTTCGACGCCTGGTCGGGCCGATGGCGATGCAGCCAATCGAGAAACACCTCGGCCACCGTCGTCGGCAGCCGCAGCAGGACGAAGTCGGCGTAGCGGGCCCCGGCTGCCTGGGCGGCTTCGAGAATCGCCGGGATCTCGCTGTCGTTGAGGCCGGGGATCACCGGCGCCACCATCACGGTCGTTTCTATGCCCGCGGCCGACAGCTCCGCCAGGGCCCGCAAGCGAGCCGCCGGGGCGCTGGTCCGCGGCTCCATGACGCGGGCGAGCTGCGAATCGAGCGACGTGATGCTCAGCGCCACGCGCACCGCATGGTGCGCGGCTAACGGGGCCAACAGGTCGATGTCGCGGGTCGCCAGGGCGTTCTTGGTGATGACGGTGATCGGCTGGCGGCACTCGGCGGCCACTTCCAGGCAGCCGCGGGTCAGCCGCAACTCGCGCTCGATCGGCTGATAGCAATCGGTGACGCCGGAAAACGCGATCGGCTCGGGCCGCCACTTGGGCCGGGCGAGGAACTCGCGAAACAACTCCGGGGCGCGGCGCTTTACTAAAATCTTGGTTTCAAAGTCGACGCCCGCGCTGAGGCCCAGGTACTCGTGCCCCGGGCGGGCATAGCAATAGCTGCAGCCGTGCTGACAGCCGCGGTAGGGATTGACGCTGTAGTTAAAGCCGACGTCCGGGCTGTCGTTCGTGGCGACGATCGATTGGCTGTCGTCGTCCAGATAAACGGTTGGCGGGCGGCCGAGGGCGGCGAAGAATTCCTCGTCCCCCTCTACCTGCTCGAAGTCGTCGACCTGCTGCGTGCTGAGATAAGGGTTATCCGGCTGAATGCCGGCGCCGCGGCCGTGAAGCGTCGGTCGTGGGTTGAGAGCGGACATCAGGGGAAGCGTTCGCCGATCGCCAGTAGCGCGATGAGTTTGACCAGCACCTGCTGCCGATTAGCCGGATGCGCGTGCACGTTCCCGCCCCCTTACTCTCCGTGGCCCCTTCGTGGGGAGGGATGGAAAGCGAGGGGGAAGGAGCCGGCGGATTGACACCCGCGCAACATTGTCAACGTAACGGCGTCCGAGGGAACTCCGGGCCTACGGAGCCCTGCGGCACGGCAGGCCAATATTATACATGCGTACAGTACAGAGTACAACGGACCTGGCGGCCAAGGTACAAACGTATGCGGGCCGCAGGCGGCGGGACCCGCTGTCAGCGGGCGGAGCGGTGGAGACGAAGCGGCGAATTTGAGGGATTTATGCTCCGGCGGATCGGGCTATTGTTGCTGGTCTATGTGGCGGCGGAGATGGCGACGCTCATCGTGCTCGGTCGGCGCCTGGGCGTGCTGCCAACGATCTTATTAGTGCTTGGCGGGGGGGTGGTCGGCATGTGGATCGCCCGCCAGCAGGGACTGCGGGCGGCGCTCAAAGCTCAGGACCGCATGGCCCAGGGCGTGGTCCCCTCGAAGGAAATGAGCGACGGCCTGCTCATCACCCTCGCCGCCGTGTTGTTTATACTGCCGGGCGTGCTAACGGATGTGCTCGGACTGGCGCTGCTGTTCCCGCCCACGCGGGCGGTGCTGCGGCATGCAGTGGTGTCGCACTTCACGCGAAATTCGACGCTCGGGCGGATGGGTTTTGGCCGCCAGCACCCGCCCCGTCCCCCGGGCGGCGCGCGGGTCATCGACGCGCGGGTGATCGAAACCCGCGTGATTGACGACTGAGTGAATGTCCGCGAGGCGACGCGAACCTGCACGATGACCGCTGAAGGCCTATCAATGAACCCCGCAGCCGGCCTGTTGGCCGTCGACGTCGGCAGCAGTTGCGTGAAGCTCGGCTGGTTTCCGCCGGCGAGGATTTGCACCAGCGCCGACGCCAAGCCCCTCGGCCAGCTTCCTATCGCCGCTGCGCAGTTGCCGCGGCCCGAGGAGGTGTTCGAATCGCAGCATCGCGATCGCTCCCCGGAGATCTGGCTGGCGGAAATCGAACGCTGGACCGACGGGCTGTCGATCGGCAGCGGCGCGATCTGCGCGGTCGCTTCGGTTCATGGCGCGGCGGCCGACGCCCTGGAAGAGGGCCTGCGCTCGCATGGCGCGGCGGCGCCGTGGCGCCTGGTGAACAGCGACGTACCGATCATAGCCCGCGTCGCCGAGCCGGCCCGCGTCGGGATCGATCGCTTGTTGGGTGCACTGGCGGCGAGCCGTTTGAAGCCCGCCGGGTCGCCGGCGATCGTCGTCGATATGGGGACGGCGATAACAATCGATCTGGTGGCTGACGACGGCTCGTTCGAGGGAGGCGCCATCCTGGCCGGACCCTATCTTTCGCTGGCGGCGTTGCACGGCGGGACCATGACGCTGCCGCGGCTCGACGCCGACGCGATGGCCGAACTGCCGCGAGTCGTCGGCAAATCGACGACCGAAGCGATGGCCTCGGGGGCCTACTGGGGGACGTTGGGCGCCGTCGAAGGGATTATCGGGCGGATGGCCGAGGCGTGGCCGTCGGTAAGCGCGGCGTTTGTCACTGGCGGAGCCGCGGCGGCGTTCGCGCCTCGGATTGGCCGGGGCGGGCTTCGCGCCCGCTATGAGCCGTACTTGGTGCTGTCGGGCATCCGGCTCGCCGTCGAATCATCGTTGTTGGCGACATGATCGACCGCTCAGCCAATCTGGCTAGCGTCACGACGCCCGCAGGCCGCGGCGCCGTTGCCGTGATCGCCGCCGCGGGACCAGCCGCCGAGAGGGCCGCCCGTCGGCATTTCGAATCGGCAAGCGGCAAGCCTCTGGAGGCGATACCGGTCGATCGAATCGCATTTGGCTGCTGGACGAGCGACGGCCATCGCGAAGAGGTGCTGCTCGTTCGCGACGGCGATTCGCTGGAGATTCATTGCCACGGCGGCGCTGCGGCGGCAGAGCGGATCCTGGAGGCGCTGCAACGGGCCGGTTGCCAAGTGCTGCCCTGGACGGCCTGGATCGCCCGCCAGCACGAGGACGAGGTGGCCGCGGAAGCCGACGTCGCGCTGGCGGAGGCGACGACCTTGCGCTGCGCCGCCATTCTGCTTGATCAGCGGGCCGGCGCCCTGCAGCGGGCGTTCGATGCCATTGAACAGGCCCTCGCCCGCGGAGATTTGGCCCTGGCGCGGGGCATGCTTTCGCCCTTGTTCGCCCGTGCGCCGCTGGGACTGCACCTCGCTCGGCCCTGGCAGGTCGCCATTGCCGGCCGGCCCAACGTCGGCAAGAGCAGCCTCATCAACGCCCTGCTCGGTTACCAGCGCGCGATCGTGTTCGACGAGCCGGGCACGACCCGCGACGTGCTGACGGCCGAGACCGCCATCGACGGCTGGCCGGTGCGGCTCATCGACGCTGCCGGCATTCGCGAGACGTCCGACCCGCTCGAATCGCAGGGCGTGGCGCTCGCGCGTCAGCAGTTGCAGGCCGCCGATCTGGCTCTGTGGATCGACGACGCGACCGCCCCGCCCGAGCCGGCAGGGCTAGAATTGCCCCCGGAGCTGGACCGACTGCCTCGCGAAAAGGTGCTGCGAGTGGTCAACAAGATCGACCTGGCGCCTGGCACTGCGGCGTCGGGCGAGGCGTTCGTGTCGGCGCTTACGGGGCAAGGGCTGGATCGCCTGCTGGCGCTTCTTGGACGCCGGCTCGCGCCCGATCCGCCGAAACCGGGGGAGGCCGTGCCGTTCACCGAGCGGCACCTGCGGCGCCTGGAGGCCATGAGGCTCTCGATTAGCGCTCGCGGGGACTTGCGGCCGACGTAGACGCGCCCTTCTGACTCGCTGGCATTGCAGTCGCACTTTTTGCCGAAGCGACGTTTTGAGCGCATCCGGCACATTTTCTGTATCAAGTGCAACCGGCGCCGCCGATAAGGGACTTAGGTGCGATGCCGCGCGGGATTGGACGCGCACGCATCGCGGGCGCCGCGACGAGCGACGACCGTCGCTGGGGCGGCGTTTTTCGCCTACGGCCCAAAATTCACAACGATGCCGATGACATGCCGCTGCGCTTTAAGAGTGCGGCGAGGAGGATCAAACCATGGCAGGGGGGAATTGCCAGGAAGCGCACCGCCGGTGCGCCCGCCTATGGGCCGCCGTGGCGCTGAGCGGATGGTTCGCGCTGGCCGCGCCGGCGGCATCCATCGCCGACCCGCCTGAAGAGAACGTCGTCGCGGCGAGCGGCGGCCAGCGCACTGGCGGGCCGAGCGAACGGTCCATCGTCATCGACGCCGCCCAGGCGACCGGCAGCGACCCGGAGGTCGCCCTGGCCACCGACCGTTCCGCTGACGCCCTGGAACCGATCGCCGATTCATCCGAATACGGCCCAGCGCCGGACCTGGCCGACGATCCGCGGCTGCCGCCCACGCCGACGCTTGCCGATCCGCCTGAGCCGACAGACGACGCGCCGCCGGCGTTCGCTGAGATCAGCGATGCGGCAGGGCCGACCTCCCCGTCCGCCGGACGGAAGTCGCTCGACGACGAGGCAGGCGCGGCGGCAAGCACGTCGACCGAGATGTTCCAGGCGGCGAGCTTCAACGGCATCGTTCCCGGAGCGAGTACCCGCAGCGAGGTACTGGCCGCTTGGGGCCGGCCGCTCGAAAAAAATACCGCCGGCAAGACGCTGACCTTTGACCTTGAGGGCTTCCAGAACGTCACGCTGACGTTCAACAAAGATCGCGTGGCGGCCATTCGCGTCGAGTTGTCGACTCCCTCGCCGGCCGACGCGCTGGCCCAAAAGCTGAACCTGGCGGCCTATCGACCCGTGCGCGTTGAGGACGACGAGCACTACGTGGTATCGACCACATATCCTGAACGCGGCGTCTCGTTCGGCCACACGCCGGGACTCGGCGCGGCGGTCGCCTCCGACGACGCCCCGGTAACAGCCGACGGCAGCGAAACGGTGCATGAGCTCGTCATGCGGCCGATCGAGCCGGCGCCGTTTCTGCGGCGGGCCGAAGCGACGGCGACGGACGACTACGGCCGGCGGATCGCCGATTTGCAGACCGCTCTGGATCTCGACGGCAGGGACGCGCGTGCCGCTGTGCTGCTGTCGCAGGCGAAACTCGCTGTCGGCCAGGCGCTCGAGGCGGAGGACCTAGCCCGTCTGGCAGTCGACCAGGAGCCGGCCAACGACGATTATCGCCTGCAGTGGGCCAAGTGTCTCGAAGCGCTCGGACGGGGCGACGAGGCAGCCGCGCAGACCCGTGCCGTGCTCGAGGGCACAACGGCTACGCAACTCGTCCGCGCCGATGCCCTGCAAACTCTCGCCCAACTGACGGCCCAAGGCCCAGCCGCCCAGCGCCCGCGGGCCCTTTCCCTATATAACAAGGCCATCGAGCTGGCAGACGAGTTGGCGGCGCAGGACAGCAGCGGCGACGAGCGGCGGATCCACCGCGTGCTGCTGGAGGCCCACTTAGGAATTTGCCAGCAGATCGCCGGCGGCGATTTTCAGAACAAATCGGACGCGGTCGAGCAGTGGTTGAGTCGAGCCTCGGCCTTGGCGGAGCACATGATCGCCCAAGGCGAAGCCGACGTTTCATTACGGGTGACGCTGGCGGTTAAAGCACTCGCCGCGGGTGGACGCCTAAATCCGCCCCTCGACCCGGCGCTGTGGGTGGCCGAGGCGGAACAAGCCGCCGCCGAGGTCGAGCCGAAGCTTCACGACTCCCTGGCGCTCGAGGCGCTTCACTGGCGGCTCGGTCAGACGTACTCGGTCGCGGCCGAGATCCAGCATCGCCGCGGCCAGGCGGAACTGGCGCTTCAATATGGCGAGCACGCCGACGCCCACATGACGCCGCTGCGAAGCCGGCGCTCGGAGCTGCCGCAGACCGATTACGAGCTGGGCCGCGTCTATTTCCAGATCGGCGCGGTCCACGCCGTACACCGGCAAGACCATGACGCCGCCTGCCAGTGGTACGACCGGGCGGCCGAGTTGCTGCTGCCGGCGACGCCGGCAAGCCTCGCCCAGGCGGGTCAGTACGGCGACTCGCTGGTGAGCATGGGCGTCTCCTATTGGGAGACGGGCAACCGCGAGCGGGCGTACGAGTTGACCAAAGCCGGCGCCGCAATGATCGAACAGGGCGTGGCCGACGGGGTGCTGCCGGAAAACTCGCGCGCCGTCCCGCAAAACAATCTGGCGGCTATGACTCAGGCCCTGGGAGTCGCCGACGAGTTGGCGGCGCCCAAAGCCACAGGACCGGCGCGCCTCGCCGACCAGCGGTCGGGGGGCCGGCAGGCAGGCGGTCGAGCCAAATCGTCGGCCCGCGTCGCCGATCGCCAAGGAGTGGCAGGCGATAGCGGCGTTCGCCGGAGATAAACGACCCGGCGCCTGGGCCCGCGACGTGCGTGCACCCCTGCCAAGGCCCCAGCGGCTTTCCCGTCCGAGCGTTTCCCTTTTATTGAGAACTGTGCGCTATCGGCTCTCGGCTATCGGCTCTCGGCCGACGGCCGGAGGGAACAGGCCTCATTCCGGCCGCTAGCCGATAGCCAATAGCCGATAGCCAACTTCACAACGGGTTCATAAGCGGCGCAGGAATCAATAGAGTGGTCTGCATCAGCAGAACACCCCCGGGGGGACGCCGACATGATCCTGTTCACGCCGTCCGACTATGGTCCGACGCTGTCGCAATTGGTTGACGTTGACCGCCGTCGGCCCTTAGACGCCGGCAGGCCGGACGCCTCGCGTCGAGCTCGGCTAGAGCAGACTGCGTCGGCTGGGGCCTTTTCGCCGGCAACGATCGTGGACGGCGATATGGCGGACTGCTGTCGGGCGGGCCTGTGGCTGCTGCACGACTTTCTGGACGAATCGCACCGCATCAGCCAGGATGTCGAAACGCCGTCGGGCAGCTTTTGGCACGGCGTTATGCATCGCCGCGAGGGCGACTATTCGAACGCCAAGTATTGGTTTCGACGCGTCGGAGCGCATGCCGTGCTCGATCGGCTGGGGGCGGCGACGCAGGAGCTTGGCGCCGCCTTGAACGCCGCGGCCCTCGCCGCACGAATCGCCCCGCGAGGCGTCTACGACCCGTTTGCGATGGTCGACGCCTGCCAAGAGTCGGTCCGCGCACCAGGCGCTTCTCAAGAGTTCTGCCGGCGAGTGCAACAAGCCGAGTGGGAAGCCCTGTTCGATTTCTGCTACTGCAGCGCGACCGGTACATAGCGGACGACGCGCGCGGGGTCGGGATGCTTTTGCGATTGGTTGCTATTTTCTGCGGAGCTAACTCGCCAGTCGCAAAAGAGTCCCGACCCCCCTTCGCCCCGCCCCGTGGGCCTTCCAGGGCTTTCGGCCCGGGCGTTAACCCTTGCGGCTGGCCGGCAAAATTCGATACTAAAGCTTTCAAGTCGCGCGCTCAGGGTCGGGATTCTTTTGCGACTAGCGAGTCAAGTTGCTAACACGGCAACCAGTCGCAAAAGAGTCCCGACCCCCTGTCTGGCCCGCCGCGCAACACCGCATCCAATAGAAAGGTTCTTATGTCCCGTTCAGGCGCCGTTACGTTCAAGGGGACTCCGCTGACGCTGGCCGGTAAGGAATTGAAGCCGGGGCAGGCGGCCCCCGAATTCAAGCTGCACTACTTCGAAGGGGGCCTTAAAGAAATCAAGCTCGCCGACCTCAAGGGCAAGCCCACGATCCTCAGCGTGGTGCCGTCGCTCGATACGCCGGTCTGCCAGATGCAGACGAAGAAGTTCAACGAGTCGCTCGGCGAGTTCGGCGACCGGATCAACGCCCTGACGGTGAGCCTCGATCTGCCGTTTGCGCAGAACCGGTTCTGCGGGGCGGAAAACGTCAAGAACATTCGCCCGGCGAGCGACTACCAGGACCGCAATTTCGGCAATAGCTACGGCACGCTGATCGAAGAGCTGAAGATCATGTGCCGCGCCATCTTCGTACTCGATAAGGCCGGGCAGGTGACGTACGCCGAGTATGTGCCCGAGGTCGCCAGCGAGCCGAACTACGATGCGGCGCTACAGGCCCTTAAGTCCCAGCTCTAGAGTGGGCGAGCGTCTGGCGACGCTCGCCGGAGACCGAACCGGCCTCCCGTCGGGGGGACCTTGCCGCGACCAACGCCGCGTCAACCATGCGAGTCGCCCGCGGGCTCGCGCAGGTACAAGTCGATCACCAATCCCGCCTGAGGATCCCCGCCATGTCATCGCTCGTACAGCAGCCCGCACCCTCGTTTTCCTGCCAGGCCGTCATGCCCGACGGCTCGTTCAAGCAAGCGTCGCTGGAAGATTACCGCGGCAAGTACGTGGTGCTGTTTTTCTATCCGCTGGACTTCACGTTCGTCTGCCCGACGGAGATCATCGCCTTTTCCGACGCCAACCAGCAGTTCGTCGACCGCGGCGTGCAACTGCTGAGCTGCTCGATCGACAGCCACTTCACCCACCTGGCGTGGCGACAACGGCCCCGCAATGAAGGCGGCTTGGGCGACATTCAGTACCCCATGCTGGCGGACGTCAACCGCCAGGTCGGCGAGGCGTACGGCGTGCTCACCGCAGGGGGCGTCGCCCTGCGGGGATTGTTCCTCATCGATAAAGAGGGCGTAGTGCGATACCAGGTGGTGAACGACCTGCCGCTGGGCCGCAGCGTCGAAGAAACCCTGCGGATGGTCGACGCCCTGCAGTACTTCGAGCAAAACGGCGAAGTTTGCCCGGCCAACTGGAAGAAGGGCGGCCTGACCATCAAGCCCGATCCCCAGAAGAGCCGCGAGTACTTCCAAAAGGCCAACGCGTAGGCCGCGATTTGCCGCGCCCGAGGGGCCGGGCGGGCGTAACTCGTCCCCCGAACGCCGGCGACAGAGCCTGCTCTATCTGCGCCCAGCCCGCGAAAACCTGACCGTCGCAGCTACTCCATCTGAACTCCAACGAGGTCCAGCGCCATGGCAAGGTTCATTGTCGTCGTGCTTGTGCTATTGGGCATCGCCTGGCTGGCGAACAAGTATCTCATCGGCAAAGGAGACGTCCCCCCGGCGGAGGCGACCAGTGCGGGGGCCAGCGACGACGCCGCCGAGGCGACGGCCGCGGCCGACGCAGCCTCGACGGCTGACGAGGACGCAGCACCTGAGGAAGACCACGGCGCCGCCAAGCCTCCGGTAACGCCTGGCGAGCAGGCGGCCGCCGAAGCCGCGCCCTCGGCCGACGTCGCCACCGACCTGCAGCAAGAAGCCGGCGTCGAGCCGAAGCTGGCTGCCGCGGCCGACGCCAAGGTCACCGGCGAAGACGTCAGCAAGATGCTGCCGACCGAAACCGTTCAGCTTGGCGATCCGTCGCTCACGGCGGGCATTCCGGGCGAGGGCAATCTCACTGACGAGCAACTTGACCAATGGCTGGCGGACCCCAAGAACCACGTGGTGCTTAAGCCCGAGTTGCCCCTGGGGCTGAAAGCTGGCGAAGCCGAGATTCAAGGCCTCGACGACAACCCGCTCACCCGCGCCAAGATCGAACTGGGGCGCCAGCTTTATTTCGATCCGCGCCTTTCCTCGGACGTGTCGATTAGCTGCGCCAGTTGCCACGATCCCGAAAAGGGCTATGCCTTCGATTCCCGCTTCGGCATCGGCGTCGGCGGCCAGGAGGGGGGTCGCAACACGCCGACCGCCTACAACCGCATCCTGAGCGGGGCCCAATTCTGGGACGGGCGGGCGGCATCGCTCGAAGAGCAAGCCAAGGGACCAATCGCCAATCCTATCGAGATGTCCAACACGCACGAGGCGTGCGTTGCGTGCCTCAAGGGAATTCCCGGATACGTCAAACAGTTCAATAAAATCTTCAACGACGGCCTGACGATCGACAACGTGGCCAAGGCGATTGCCAGTTTCGAGCGGGTGATCGTCACCGGCCCCGCGCCCTGGGACCGCTACCAGGAACTTAAGACTTTCGAGACCGGCTACGCCGCCGACCTGGAAGACCTGGACGCCTTCAAGGAGGGCGACCCGGAGCTGTACGCCGAGTACATGGCCATCAAACAAGCGTCCCAGAAGCAGCCGATCAGCGAAAGCGCCGTTCGCGGCGGCGAGCTGTTTTTCAGCGACAAGGCCGGCTGCACAGCCTGCCACCTGGGGGCGAATTTCACCGACGAGAAGTATCACAATCTGGGGGTCGGCATGGACGCCGAAACGCCGGACCTGGGCCGGTTTGAAATCACCAAGCAGGAGGCCGACCGTGGCGCCTTCAAGACGCCTACCATTCGCAACGTCGCCCAGACGGCGCCGTACATGCACGACGGCTCGCAGAAGACGCTCGAAGAAGTCGTCGAGTGGTACGCCAAAGGGGGCCACCCGAATCAATGGCTTAGCGAAAAGATCAAGAAACTGGAGTTGAGCGATCAGGACAAACAGGACCTGGTCGCGTTCATGACCGAAGGCCTCGCCGGCGAGCTGCCGAAGGTCTCCAGCGAGCGCTTGCTCCCCGACGCCGAAGCAGCCAAAGAGGCTTCCGAAGAGCAGCTTGAAGAAGCCGGCGTGAAGTAACGCGCAGCGATCGAACTGCGCCGCCCTGGAAGACTTCGCCCGCGAAGCCGCCAGCGCCGCCCGGATCACGATCCCAAGGCGGCCGAGTTGCGCGGCGAAGTCGGCGACGGCGACTCAGCCGCATGGCGGGCTTGATCGAGCGCGCCCCAAGTTCGCGAAATGAGCGCATTGAGACCGGCGCCGGTGACCGACGAGAACAGCAGCGCCTCGCGGCCGATCTGCTGGGCCAGACGCTCGCGAACCTCTTCCGCCCCGGGCAGCTCGCCCTTGCTGACGGCGACCACTTCCGGCCGGTCAGCCAAATCGACGTCATACTGCGTCAGTTCCGCGCGGATGGCCTTATAGTTCTCGATCGGGTCGGTCCCGTCGGCGGGCGACGGTTCGACTAGGTGGAGCAGGACCCGCGTGCGCTCGACATGGCGGAGAAACTCGTGGCCCAGCCCGGCGCCGGCGTGGGCCCCCTCGATCAGTCCAGGGATGTCAGCCATGACCATCGAGCGATCCATATCGATCTGCACGATGCCGAGATTGGGAATCTTCGTCGTGAACGGATAGTCGGCAATCTCGGGGCGGGCCCGCGACACGCGGCTGAGCAGCGTGCTTTTGCCGGCGTTGGGTTTGCCGATGAGGCCGACGTCGGCAATCACCTTGAGCTCGAACGTGATGCGACGTCGTTCGCCGGGCTCGCCGGGGGTATGCTCGCGGGGGGCCTGATTGGTAGCGGTCTTGAAACGGGCGTTCCCCTTGCCGCCGGCGCCGCCGCGGGCCGCGACCACGCGAGCGCCCGGCTCATTGAGGTCCTTCAGCACGAACCCCCCTTCGGCGTCGACCAGCAGCGTTCCCGGCGGCACGCGGATGAGCAGGTCTTCGGCGCTGGCGCCGTGGCACTTCGCGCCGCGGCCGTGCTCGCCCCGTCTGGCTTTCCAGTGCTTGCGGTGGACGAGCTCGGCGAGCGTATCGACCCCCGGCTCGGCGACGACAATCACGCTGCCGCCGTCGCCGCCGTCCCCGCCGTCGGGACCGCCCCGCGGTACGTATTTCTCCCGTCGGAAGCTGAGGCAGCCGTCGCCCCCGCGGCCGGCTTCAACGTCGATGGTGACGCGGTCTACGAAGGGCATGGCAAGAATTGCGAATTGGCCGTTCATCAACGGCCATCGGAACATTTGAAACAGCAAATTGCGCGTGGCCAATTTGCAATAAAAAAGGGATGCACCGCGATGGCGCATCCCTCGCTTGTAATACGTGCGAATGCAGCTGCTAGTTCGCCGACGGCTCCGCCAGGACGTTGACGCGGCGGCCCTCCTGGTCGAACTTCACCCGCCCGTCGACCAGGGCGAACAGCGTGTAGTCCTTACCCTGCCCGACTCCCTTGCCGGGGCGGAACTTCGTGCCGAGCTGGCGGACGATGATGCTGCCGGCGCTGACGAGCTGACCGCCAAAACGCTTGACGCCGCGGCGCTGCCCGTTGGAATCACGACCGTTGCGGCTGGAACCTTGACCTTTTTTATGTGCCATTGCCCGAAACCTGATGCTTGAGACATGAGGCTGAATACGACCTGCCGTCGACCGAAGGCCGTTGGCGCCGACCTCGGGGCTCGCGCAACAGGTCGCAGGATTCAAGCCTTTTGTTTGCGAATCCCGGATTTTAGCGGTACACCCAGCGGTAGGCAACGCCTTCGGGCGAATCGTAGAGGGCCCCCTGCCCCGGGGCCACGCCGAAGCGGATCTCCCGCTCGTCTTCTTCCAGCTCGTCGCCCGGACGCCAGAAATTGAGCTGCAGCGTCTTATACGTGAACCGCCGCCCCGCGCCCGGCGGATCGCCCGGCTTGTAGGCGCCCTGCGGATCGCTCCATTGGTACGCGTTGGTCAGCCCGCGGACGTAGACCGAGAAGAAATCGATCTGCGGATCGACGTCGCTCCACATGGCGACGCCCCAGGCCCCCTGCTGAGCGCGGCCCGATTCGCTCTTCAGTTCGTGCTGCGGCATTTCAGTGCTTGGCAACAACCGTCCCTGCGAGAACTCCCGGCGGCGAATCGGCTCCAGCGCCGTCGGCACGAGCCGATCGAGATACGCCTTGCGGACTCGCTCGCCCCCTGAGCGGTCGTTGCTGGAGAGTACGAACTCCGGGATGAATCGCACCGATTCGGCGCCCTTGGGCGCGGTGACGTAGGTTCCGTCGGGCTGGATGCTCGAGCTAATGCCGGCGCCCGTGTTCCGCACGCGGTAGACCATGTACCAGATCCGCTTCCGCTGCAGTCGCCCGCTGGGCTGCGGCACGTCGACTTCGATCATGCGAAGCGGCTTGAAGGCCAGCTCCAGGCAATACACGTCTTGCACAAATGCGGCGCTAGCCGCCATCTCGTACAACGTGCGGCTCTTCGACAGCGATGAAGGCGTCCACTGAAGGTTCTTATTGGCCCGGATGGCGACCAGATCGTGCACGCTGAAGGCGTCCCCCCGATCGACGTCAGGGGCAATCACCGTCAACACGCCAGGGGCGAACTGGCCGGGCGGCGATTGGGCGACTGAGGCGGCTGCCTCCGGCGACGCGCCGGGCGCTGCCGCCGACGGGCCGGCTGCGGGCTGCTGCGCTGTCGCTACGCGTCCCAATGGCGCGACGCCCAAGCCCAGGCAAAGTACGAACAGAAACGGCCGATTGCTGCGCATGAGGTACTCGTGAGGCGACCCGCGGGTGAGTCTCGACTGCGGCCCATCGCTGCGAAAGCCCTCCGTTGCCACGGCGCGCGGGAACCGTCTGTGGGCGTCATTGCAGTATAAATCCCCGGCTGCCGAGGGGCAAACTTCGCGGACGCCGGGCAGCGGGCTAGTCCAATGTAGCCATCCCGCTCCGCGAGACGGCTTCCCCGCTCGCGGAACGTGCGACCTACTTTCATAGGCAAACTGGCCCGCTCGCGGCTGTTCAGCCGGGCACGAGTCGTCTGGCCCTGCATAGCCCGACCATTTAGATCGGTCCGCACAAACGGACCTTTTTCAAACGCGTTGGCCCCGCGGACCGCCGTCGAAACGGACAGTACGCGGGGCCAAACGGTGGGTGTTTCTGGCGGCCGCGGCGCTAGGCGGCAGCCCCGGCCGATTGGCCGCCGTCGTGCTGGTCGTCGCCGTGCTGGTCGTCGTCGCTGGCGCCGGACTCGACCTGATCGTCGCGATCATCGTCGTCGTCAGCGTCGGGGCGTTCGTCGTCTCGCGGCGGGCGAGCCTGTCTCCCATTGGGGCCGCGCTGACCTTCCCAGCGCCTCGGGCGCGGACCGCGCGGGCCGTCAGGCCGGGGACCGGGACCGGCGCCAGGGCCGTCCGGGCCGCCGGGGCCGCGCATTTGCCGCAAATGGCCGATGAGCTTTTCGAATTCGTGTTTGCTGAGTTGCTCGTTCTTATCCTCGTCAAAGGCGTTGAACAGCCGCATCGGATTCGGCATGAAGCCAGGTCCGCCTGGGCGGCCGGGACCTCCCGGCGGAGGGCCTTGCGGACGCGCGTCAGGCCCGCGGCCTCGACGGCCTTCCGGACCGCGACCCTCCGGCCCGCGGCCATCGGCGCGGCGCGGACCGCGCTGGTCGCCATCGCTTTGCTCCATCCGCTCGCGTCGGATCTGGCGGGCCTTTTCGCGCTCGGCGTCGCTCAGCTCGCCGTCTTTGTCTTCGTCGAATCGCTCCAGCAGCCACTGGCGAAACCGTTCGCCGCGGGGCGGTCCGGCTTCATCGCCCGCGGCGGCCGGGGGATTGTCCTTGGCTTTGTCGTCGCTCGCCTGGTCGTCGCTCGTCTCTTGGCCCATCGCAACGCCGGAAAGCAGCCCCGCTAGCAGCACGGCATGTAAAGGTCTCAGGTAACTCATGGCAAAATCGCCTCGTCGAGTGAAAAGTAGTCGTCGATCTGTCCCGTAAAGCAACGCTGGCGTCGCCGTCTGCAGCCGGGGAAGCCGCGCTTCTACCAATTCAACTCCGCGCAGGCCGCAAGGTTTCGCCGCAGCAATGACCGCAACCCATGAAAAAGCCCGGCCAGAATGGCCGGGCTGCGTAGGGCGGCGACGATTATGGCGGTTACGGCAGCGGCTTAACCATGACCTTGCGGTAACGGACTTCGCTGCCGGGGTCGTGGGCCTGCAGGGCGAACGTTCCGCTGCCGATGACGGCCTCTTCCCAGCCTTCTTCGCGCTTAAGATCGGCGGGCTGCTCGTACTCGTTGACGACCTTGCCGTTGACCTTCACGGTCACGTGGTTCCCCTTGACGATGACCTCTTGGGCGAACCACTCGTTATCCTTTGCCGGCGAGTTGTTCATGACGTTCTTGAGACGATAGAGGCTGCCGGTTTTGATCGGATCGCCGTGGGTGTTGTTCACCTGGATTTCAATGCCCTGCTTCGGCCAACCCTGGGCCTGATACTTCGTATGGAAGTACATTCCGGAGTTGGAATTCGGCTTGGTCATGATCTCGCACTTCCACTGAAAATTCGTGAAGTCATGGTCCTCGACCGGGCCGTCGTAGAAGGCATGGCACACCGGGCCGTTGGTGACGATGGCGCCGTCCTCAACGCGGATGCTCTCCTGGTTCTCCTCGCTGAGCTTCCAGCCCGCGAGGTCCTTGCCGTTAAAGAGCTGATACCAGCCGTCCTTGTCAGGCTGCGGGGCGTCGGCATCGGCGGCGCGGGCGGCGACGGGCAGTGCCAACAGCAGCAGCGTCGCGAGGGCGAGCGAAAGTCTCATGGCGTGATTCCTGGAGAATAGAAGAAGCGGATGCGAGCCTGACAACCTAATTCGGCACTCTGAGAAGGGCAAGCGGCGACGCCTCAAATGAGCGTTAAACGCCCTTGAAAAGGATTGTAAAGCCGGCTTGCTCGCAGTGGTGGTCGCCGGTCAAGGCCGTACTTACGCGGCGGCGTTGCCTCACGACGAACGAAATACAATCGGTTAGCGACCAGTCTTTGTCCGATCAATCTGCGTAGAGCTGAATGCCGGCGGCAAATAGCTCAGGCGTCGCTGAAATTATTTCGATATCAGCGTCGACGTTTATCGATCTGAACAGGTCAACAAACGCCCGACGCTTGGTACGAACTGCCATAGCATCGGCCAGCTCGGTTAACACGTACTCGGTGGTGAGAAGACGCCTACCGCCAGCTCCGATCGTAAGCGCGGCCGCATGATTGTTATCTCGCCAATTGAGCAGCGCCAGAAAACAGAAGGGGTCCGCGAACTGCATCATGGCAGTTTGGCAGTCCCCTGAATGAAGTGGTCATGGTTCTTCGCCCAGTCTTCCGGCCCTGCTACGGTACCGGCAAACTTCCGAAGCCGGTCGAATACGGTTTCGCCTTCTGGCGCTTCGCTTACCAACTCGATCGTCAGGGCAGCGCCTTCCGGCAGCGTCACCAACTCGTCGAGCATGATCACGCCGTTCTTGATGCGTCCACGATAAGTTATGCGGTCTTCCCCCAGGCGAATTCCTTAAGGAATGGTGCGGCTCATAAGGAGATTATAGGCCGATCCCCCAACGACTGCTCGCGCTACGCCGGCGCCGGCTCTCGGGCAGGCAATTCTCGCACTGCGGCGACGGGCTCCGCCGCCTGCCGCCGGGCGAACAGCGCCCCCACGTCGTCCAGCAACGAGTAAATCACCGGCACCGCCAGCAGCGTCAATAGCAGCGACAGCGCCTGCCCGCCGCAGACCAGCACGGCGATCGAGCGGCGTTCCTCGGCGCCCGGGCCCGTGGCGATCAGCAGCGGCAGCATGCCGGCGACGAATGAAATGGCCGTCATCAGAATCGGCCGCAGGCGATCGCGATTGCCCTGCATGATGGCCTCGTACCGCGAAAGTCCCTGCCGGCGCAATTGGTTGATGTGGTCGACTTGCAGGATCGACGCCTTCTTCACCATGCCGAACAGCACCAGGATGCCCAGCGCCGAATAGAGGTTCAGGGTCTCTCCGCCCAGCCACAGGCTGAGCAGGCCGAACGGCACCGCGATCGGCAGCGACAGCAGGATCGTAATCGGATGCACCAGGTGCTCGTACTGGGCGGCCAGCACGATGTACATGCAGACGAACGACAGCCCGCAGGTCCAAATGAACTCCCCCAGCGTTCGCTCTAGTTCTCTCGCCCCGCCGACGACGCGGGTCGAGTAACCCGGCGGAATGCCCAGTTCCTCGGCGGCCGTCTGCACCGCTCGCACCCGGTCCGCCAGCGCGAACCCCGGGGCCAGGTTCGCCCGGACCGCCGCCATCCGCTGGCGATCGAGGCGGTCAATTCGCGAGGGACTGTACGCCTCTTCAAAACTGATGACGTTGTCAATGCGGGTCAGCGGGACGGCGCCGCGCTCGTAACCCAGCCCGGCCAGCAGCGGCAGGCTGGGTCCCGGGGCGGTCGCGGCGCGGCCCGCGCCTGCCTGAGCGTCCCGCGGCGCCGCCGTGCGAATGTAAAGCTGGGAAATGCTCTGCGGGTCGGCGCGATCGACCCCCACCAGACGCAGCTCTACGTCATAAGCGTCGTCGGCCGAGGCGTCGTAATAGCGGGATACCCGGTCGTCGCCGCCAACGGCGATGCGCAACGTTTCGGCGATCTCGCGGACGTCGACCCCCAGCGCGGCTGCCCGCTCGCGATTGATGTGGGCCAGCAGGTTCGGCTTATCCAGCCGCAAGGTGGTGTCGACGTCGATGATGCCCGGAAGCTGGGCCACGTTGTCGCGGAGTTTCGAACTGAACGCGGCCAACTCCATAAGATCAGGCCCGGTCACGACAAAGTCGATGTCCACCGGGGCCCCCTGGCGGAAGGACGTGAGATTGCGAACCGAGGCCCGTAGCTCAGGATATTGAGCGATGATGTCCCGGACCTGGCGCATCTTGTCCCGCTGGCTGAAGTTGCCTTCCAACGCCCGACCCGGTTCCCCGGCCAGCAGGGCTCGGGCAAATCGGCCCCACGAAAACGTGCGGCTTTCCAGGTCCTCCAGCCGCACATACATGCTGGCGGCGCTGGCCCCGCGCGGCGAACTGCCCGATACGGTCGACAGCACATGGACGACACCCGGAATCTTGCGGACCTGCGGTTCGACCGTTTTGATCATCCGCTCCATGGCCGAGATGCTTACCCCTTCGGGGGCCGAGATGCGGGCCTCGAATTCACCCTCGTCGACGTCGGTGGGAATGTAATCCTGCTTGACCAGGTGATACAGCGGCACGTTGGCGGCGACCACGGCCAGTGAAACGCCGACCACCAGCCAGCGCTGCCGCATGGAGAACCGCAGGCAGCCCATGTAGAAGCTGTCGATATAGCGGTAAAACCCGCGCCGCGAGGCAACCTCGGATGCGCGAGCACCTCCGCCCCCCTCCCCTTGACGGGGAGGAGCGTGGCGCTGGGTACTCGCGTCGCCGTTTGAAGCCGAACGGGGTCGGGAGTCTTTTGCGACTGGCGACTCTCCATTGTCAGCCACGCTGGCAGTCGCAAAAGACTCCCGACCCCGTTCACGTTCCGCGCGCGCACCCGCTTCGCCTCCCTTCCCAGCCCTCGCCACAGAGGGGGAGGGAGCCGGAAATTTCTTCGCCGGGCGTAACATCCGACTGCACATCATCGGCGTCAGCGAAAAGCTGACCAGCATCGAGATCATCACCGCCACGGTCGCCGTTATGCCGAACTCGTAGAGGAGCCGCCCGGTAACGCTCGACAGAAACGACACCGGCAGGAACACAATGACCAGCGAGATCGTCGTCGCCAGCACCGCCAGGCCGAGTTCCCGGGTGCCGACGATCGCCGCCTCGATGGGCGACAATCCCTTCTCTTCGATCACGCGGAACACGTTCTCCAGCACAATGATGGCGTCGTCGATCACCACGCCGACCATCAGCACCCGCGCCAGCATGGTGACGTTGTTCAGCGTGAAATCGAGCGCCTTCATCGCGGCGAACGCGCCGATGATCGACGTCGGTATTGCCACGGCGGCGATGATCGTCGATCGCCACGACCGCATGAACAGCAGCACAATGACGCTGGCCATGATGCTGCCGGACACCAGGTGGTTCTGAATCTCGTGCAGCGCCGCGCGAATGTAACGGGATTGATCCTGCAGAACCTCTACCGATACGTCCGTCGGCAGCAGCTCGCGGGCCTTGTCCAGCCGCTGCTTGACGGCGTCGATTACCTCGACGGTGTTCATACCCGACTGCCGCTGAACGGTGAGCACCACGGCCGGTCTGCCGTCAAAACTGGCCAGCGAGCGCCGCTCCTTGGTCAGGTCGACTGCCTCGCCCAGGTCGGCGATTCGCAGCGGCACGCCGTCGACCGTCGAGACGACCAGGTCGTTGAAGGCCCGCGATTGCGGCAGCCTGCCGAGCGTCCGCAGGCTCAATTCCCGGTCGCCGGCGTCGACCCGCCCCCCCGGAATCTCGGCGTTTTGCGCCGAGATCGCATCGTACACCTGCATGATTGAAACGCGGTGAGCGGCGAGCCGGTCGGCGTCGATATTGATTTGCACCGCCCGGTCGGTCGCTCCTTCGATCATCACCTGCCCGACGCCGCGGGCCGATTCAATAACGCTCTTGACGAACCGGTCCGCCAGCACGTACAGCTCGCGCGTCTCGCGGGGGCCCGACACCGCCAGCGACATGATGGGGGATGCGTCGAGGTCCTGCTTTTGGACCACCGGCGGATCGATGCCGGGCGGCAGCCGATTGATCACGCTGTTGACGGCGTCGCGGACGTCTTGGGCCGCCACGCCGATGTCTTGCTCCAGCCGAAAGGTGAGCATCAGCATCGAGATGCCGTCGTTGGTCAACGACCGCAGCTCGTCGAGCCCCGCGACCGTCGCCACGGCGTCTTCCAGCACCTGCGTCACCTCGGATTCGACCTCGGCCGACGCAGCCCCCGGGTAGCTGGTGAACACCCGGATCATCGGCAGATCGATGTTCGGAAAGCGATCGATGCCGAGCTGCGGGTAAGACGCCGCCCCAGCCACCACGACGGCCGCGATCAACATCAGGGCGAAGATCGGGCGTTCAACGCAGATTCGGGCGAGCCATTGCATGGGGCGCTAAGCGGCGAGAAGGGTAGATGGACGGACGAAGCGAGGGCCGTTAGAGCCCGCCGGTTCCGCTGACGCCAGCAGAACCGACCTCGACGGGTCTTGCCGCCGACTGGTGCATGGCGATCACCGGGCCGTCGTGGCCCTGGTCGGCGTCGACGACGACCTCGTCGCCGGCCTTCAGGCCCTCGATGATTTCAACTCGCCCCGGTTCCTCCCGCCCCACGCGGACTGTCTGCTGCCGGGCCTGGCCGTCGGCCACCAGCCACACCTTCTGAACGCCGGCAAATCGCGATACCGCCGACGCCGGCAGCGAGAGGGCTTGGGCCCCGGGGTCGACGACGATATCGGCCTCGGCGAACAGGCCGGCTTGCAGGGCGAGATTGTCGTTCGGCACGTCGGCCTCGATCCGCACGGCGCGGCTGGTCTGCGTGACGGTGGGGCTGACGCGAGTAACGGTGGTCGAAATCGGCTCATCCCGTCCGGCGACGCGAATCTCGACCCGCTGTCCGTGGGCGATCGGCCGAGCCTTGCTCTCGGGCACGCCGGCCGTAAATCGCAAGCGATCCGCCCGGACCAGCGTAACGACCGGCTGGCCGAGCTGGACGTACTCGCCCGGCGCCACGCGCCGTTCGTCTACGACCCCGTCGAACGGGGCGACAATCTGGGCGTCGGCCACCTGTTGCCGGGCCAAGGCGAGCTCCTTGCGGCGAACGCCGATCACGGCTATTTGTTCGCGAACGGCGTTTACGGCCGAATCATAGCGGGCCTGGGCCGCCTTCAGTTGAGCGACCAGCGTGTCATATTCAGCCCCGGTGACCGCGCGGGTCGAGAGCAGTTGCCGAGCGCGATTGACGGCCGCCTGTGCTTCGTCGACCAGCGCCTGCTCCAGTTCCACCCGCGGCGAATTGGTATATTGAACCTTCGACTCGTCGTCGGCCGGGGTGAGGCCGATGGCCGAAGTCGCTTGATTGAGCTGGGCCTCGGCCAGCTCGACCCGCAGATCCAGTTCGCTGCAGTCCAGCAGCACCAGCGGATCGCCTTGCTTGACGACCGATCCCAGGTCGACGGCGACCGATTCCACTCGACCCGCAATCTTCGACCCCACAATCGCGTCTTCATGCGGCAGCAGACTGCCTTGCAGCGTAACGGTGCGGGGCCATGGTTCCAGACCGGCGTTGATCACCATGACCGTCTGTGGCGCGGCTTTCGGCGGTTGATCCGTTGCCGCCGCTAAGCCAGGGCTCTGCTCATGGCACCCGGCCGATCCTAGGGCGGCGGCCAAGAGAAGAAGCGTCGCTCGAACTGTCCGATCAGCAGGATTCATCGACGGAAGCTTTGCGAGGCAGGGGAAAGCAACTCTATGATAGCGGATCTTGGACGCGTGGGTCCGGCCGCCACGCCCTTGAATATAGCAGCCGCCCGTCCACCGAAGCGCACCGGGCCTGCGGGCTTCCAGCCCGGCGGATCGGGAGCGATGCGGCAGGACGCTAGCCCTACCGGGTAGGGAACGGCTGCTTTTTTGCCCGCATGGGCCTAGTGCCGCCGGGGCTACCGCTTGTTGGCGGCGGCGAACGACGGCGGGAATGGGGAGGAGTGCCGGATGTCGGCCGGAGCCCAGGCCTCACCCCTGGTTTTCGGTCCGAAATTCGCTCGGCGTGCGGCCTTGTCACCCCTAGGCGGTTCGGTATATTAGTTGATTCGCACAAGCTCGCCCTACCTCAGGCTAGCGTAGCTCAATTGGCAGAGCAGCTGATTTGTAATCAGCAGGTTGTGGGTTCAAGTCCCTCCGCTAGCTCTGCCCGAAAGGCTATGGCAGGCCTGCGGAGCGCGTGGCGCGGGCGTAAGCCACAAGCGGCGGCGGGCGGCACCGGGCGACGGTTTCGGCGCGCCGATGGGCCAGCGGCAGACGACGCGCCCGGCGGCAGACGTCGGGGAGTTACCGAAGCGGTCAAACGGGACAGACTGTAAATCTGTTGGCTTATGCCTTCGCAGGTTCGAATCCTGCACTCCCCACTGAGAGGATTTCTGATTTAAGATTTCGGATTTCTGATTTTGTGAAAGGGTGCGAACCAACGAGCGGCGACCGCAAATCAGAAATCATAAATCTGAAATCAGAAATGCATTTGCGGGTGTAGCTCAATGGTAGAGCAACAGCCTTCCA
>JADLBW010000011.1 GCA_020847515.1 Pirellulales bacterium
CTCACCGTCGTCGAAACCTGCCGCCAACAACAACGGCCCGTGTTCGACTACCTGACTCAAGCAACCCAAGCCCGCTGCGCCGGCCAAGAAGCTCCCTCGCTACTCCCCAGGCCGTGAATGGTTACGTTTGACGTATCGTTTGGCCTCCGGACTTTGGCGCAACAAGAGCCTACGTTCCTCGCGATTGAGCAGCAAATGGCCACCATCGTTCGGCATGCTGCCAAACACAATGACGGGTACGGTCGAGATCGGCATACTTCGAGACTCGACTAAAACGCTGGGGCCGTCCACAAGGTATGGATTGATGTTCGAAGCCCGCGTTGCCGTGGGCTCACCATCTCCACTTTCATAATCGAAGATGCGTTTATTGTTTCCATTGCTGAGGGTGAAGCCGATGATCACTACGTGAACGTGTGCACGGCCGCGGGCTTCACTCTCCCAGGGAAATGTGCGATGAGCGAATATAATCATAGGCTGGCCGCGGCGGTAGATTTCTCGCCATAGCACGGCGCATTGCTCACCCTGGGAGATTGAGTTGGTCGATACAAATGCGGTGCGTATCCGCGATGCTTTCATGTATTCGATGGCTTTCAGATACCAACAGCCGACATAATCGACAACCTTACCGCCATTTTCATCCCCCCAGACTATTCGCATATCATCTACTTGCGCGTCGCTTCGAAATTGCTTCCCCACGAAGGGCGGATTCCCCAGCACGTGGGTACACTCTCTCGCCGGCAGCACGTCGTTCCAGTCAATCCGCAGGGCATTGCCGTGGTGAATGTGCGGGCTCTTCTTGAGCGGCAGGCGGACGAAGTAGGCGCCGAACTCCTCGCTGAAGCGTTGATTCATCTGGTGGTCCATCAGCAACATCGCCACCTCCGCGATGCGGGCGGGCCACTCTTCGATTTCAATGCCGTACATCTGGTCGACGTCGAGCCGCAGCACGGTGCTCACGTCGGTCAGCTTTTGCGTTTCGCCTTTCTTGAGGAGCCGCCGCAGGATTTCCAGCTCCAAGAGCCGCAGTTCGCGGTAGCTGATTACCAGGAAGTTGCCGCAGCCGCACGCCGGGTCGAGTAGCCGCATCGCGCCTAATCGCTCGTGGAGCGCCTGCAACTTTCGCTTGTCGCCGCCGGCCCGCTCCAGTTCGGCTTTCAGGTCGTCGAGGTAGAGAGGGGCGATGACCTTGAGGATGTCGCGCTCGCTGGTGTAGTGTGCGCCGATCTGCCGCCGTTCGCGGGGCTCCATGACGGCCTGGAACAACGCTCCGAACACGGCCGGCGAGATGCGGCTCCAATCGAACCGCGTGCAGGCGACCAGCCGGTTGCGCATGTCACGGTTGAAGGCCGCGAAGCTGAGGGACTCGGCATAGAGCGCGCCGTTGACGTAAGGAAACGACTTGAGGTCATCAAGCAGGTTTTGCTGCCGCCGCTCAGAGGGAATATTCAGGGCCTGGAAAAGTTGCGCAAGCTGCGGCCCGAGGTCGGAACCGTCGGGCTTGGTGTGATTCTGCAGATAGAGCGTAAACGATTCGCGCTCGAAGATGCCGGTGTCCTCGGCAAACAGACAAAACAGGATGCGGACCAGGAGGCGTTCGAGCTCGTGACCCGCATAGCCCCCTTCCTCCAGCGCGTCGTGCAGATCGCCCATGATCTGCACGGCCTTGAGATTGATGGGGTCTTCGGCTTGCAGCGAGTGCTGCTTGTAGCCGGGGATGAAGGCGAAGCGGTTGACGTGCTTGTGGAAGTCAGCGAGCGGGAATTCGCGGCTGGTTCCTTCTTCGAGATCATGCAGTGCAATCCGCGCGAAGTCGGAGACGATCACGTATCGCGGCGACTCGTCGCTACGGCCTTCGCGCGCGAGGCTCTGAAGGTAGTCCATCGCCTGGGCGTGCGCCTTGCCCAAGTCCTTGCCGCGACTCTTGTGCTCGGCCAGAAGCATACCCTTCCAGAACAAGTCGATGAAGCCAAAGCTGCCCGAGAGGTTGCGGACCGGTTCTTCGAAGCTTGCCACCAGTCGGCGGGAGATGCCGAAGACGTTGAAGAACTGGTCCCAAAAGGTTTTGGCTTCGGCGTGCTCGCGCGTTTCGTCGGCCCATTCTTTGGAGAAGGCGAGCGCGCGGCTGCGTATTTCATTCCAGGAGAGCGGCATGGAACCCAATGTTTCGTAAACTGATCACTGAGGATGACGTTGGCCGACTATACCTGATCCCTCGATGGAGAGCCATCGATCCACGTCTTGAACGGGCGCCCCAGCCTTGGCGTCTTCGCACTACCGGGGCGGCGCAAACCGCACGAGGTTGATCGTTTCGCGTGCGGCGAGGGCTATGGAAGGGGGCGAAGCGTGTACGCGCTTCAGCCCAGACCTGGCTAAGTCGGGGCTCGGAAGCGGGTACAGGCACCCATCCCACGGCGCCGTTCGAAGCGCGAGATGGCTTCCCGCTCGCGCCTGCGAGCAATCGACATTGAACCACCGCGTTCCGTACAGCCCTCCATCGCCGTACAATACAAGACTGCCCCTCAACTCGCCCTCTAGCACCTGCCCTCTCACATCCGCATTCTCACATCCAACATTTATCATCCCCCCCCTTGCCATGGGCCTGTTCGATAAATTCAAGCAAGGTCTTCAAAAGACCTACCGCGTGCTCAATACCGACGTTCGCGACCTGTTCAAGAGCGAAGGTCGGCTTATCGACGAGGAGTTCCTCGACGAGATGCGCGCGATCCTCTTCAAGACGGACATGGGCTACGACTCGACCGAGCAGATCGTCGCCGAGGTGGCGAAGAACTTTCGCGGCCGGGTAGTGCAACTGGAGGATGTCGTCGCCGCCTGGAAAGCGAAGCTGCGCGAGCTCATGGCCCAGGACGCCTCGCCGATTCGCTACGCCCAGAGCGGGCCGACGGTCATCATGGTCTGCGGCGTCAACGGCGCCGGCAAGACGACCTCCATCGCCAAGCTGGCGGCAATGTTCAAGGCCGAGGGGAAGAGCGTGCTTTTGGGGGCCGGCGATACGTTCCGCGCGGCCGCCGTCGAGCAGCTCACGATCTGGGCCAAGCGGCTGGAGTCGGAAATCGTCACCGGCGAGCCCGGCGCTCATCCCGCGTCGGTCGCCTACCGGGCCGTCGAGCAAAGCGTTGATCGCGGCATCGACGTGTGCATCGTCGACACGGCGGGCCGGCTGCAGACGCAGAAGAACCTCATGGCCGAGCTTACCAAGATCCAGCAGTCGATCCGCAAGCTCGTGCCCGAGGCCCCGCACGAGGTGCTGCTGGTGCTCGACGCGACCACAGGCCAGAACGGCATCAGCCAGGCGGCGAACTTTACTCAAGCCGTGGACTGCACCGGCATCGTGCTGGCTAAGCTCGACGGCACCGCCAAGGGGGGCGTGGTGGTGGCGATTCGCCAGCAGGTCGGTCTGCCGGTGAAGTACGTCGGCGTCGGCGAGAAGGCCGAAGATCTGGCGCTATTCCAGCCGGACGAGTTCGTCGACGCCCTGTTTGACGACATCGGCCCCGGGCGGTAGCACCGGCTGGCGGGGGGACCGCGAACCGGCGCATTTCTTTCCATAGCCGGCACAGTTTCGCGCGTTGGTGCGCGCACTGCGGAAAACGCGGGGCGATTCGCCTTGTCGAGCCCGCGGGCGGCGGACGATAGCAATCTAATCGGCCTGCGCCCGCAGCGGCGCGGTCGCACTCCGCGGTTAGGACGCTCGGCGTCGCGCCGTTCCGTCAGAAGGAGCTGATACGGATGCGGAAGTTGATATTTGCTTGCATCGCAGGCGCGACCGTCGCCGGCGGCCCCAGCGCATCGGGCGCCCCGGCCGGCGCCGTCCGGCCAAGCGCCTTTCAATACGATAGCTATTACCGTCAAGGGGACGAGAACTTCACGTCGTTGGGGGCGCAGGCGCAGCCGGCGGAGCAAGCTCCGGAGACCGCCAGCGTGCTTTGCGGCGACGACGTCTCCTGCAGCGACCCCTGCGACGTCGCCTGCGGCGACGGTTGCCGCGGCGGTTACTTAGGCGCCCTGGAAGACCTCTCGCTGGCCAGCCTGGTCGGGATCGGCAAGTGCTCGCCCTGGCAGATCGGCGGCTGGACCGAGGGGGTCTACATGGACAACAACGTCCCCCTCTCGCAGACCTACAACGACCTGGCCTCCTTCGACGACGTCCCCGATCACTTCCACGTCGGCCAGCAGTGGCTGTACCTGGGCCGCACGATCGACGGCTCGGCCGGCTGGGACCTCGGCGGACGGGTCGACCTGGTCTACGGCACCGACGCCCAGAAGACCCAGGCCTTCGGCAATCCCCGCTCCTTTCCGGGCCTGACCGGGGCCCCCAACACCGGCACGTGGGACGCCTCGCTCGACCACGGCGAGTACGGCTGGGCCATCCCGCAGGCCTACTTGGAAGTGGGCTCGGGCGACCTGGCGGTCAAGGTCGGTCACTTCTTCACGCCGATCGGCTATGAAGTGATCCCGGTCACCGGCAACTTCTTCCGCTCGCACAGCTACACGATGTTCAACAGCGAGCCGTTCACCCACACCGGCGCGCTGGCCACCTACAGCGGGTACGAGAACCTCACCCTCTACGGCGGCTGGGCCCTGGGCTGGGACACCGGCTTCGACCAGCTCAACGGCGGCAACATCGCCATCGGCGGCTTCGCCTACAACATCTCCGACGCCGTGACGTTCACCTACATGAACACCTACGGCAACTTCGGCTGGCGGGACGGCGGCGACGACAACAGCTACAGCCATAGCGCCGTCTTGACCGCCGCCCTGACCGACAACCTGCAGTACATCGCCCAGACCGACATGGTCGACACCTCCAACCCCGGGGTGAGCGAGTACGACACGGTCGGCCTCAACCAATACCTGATCTACAAGATCAGCGACCTGGTCAGCGCCGGCGGCCGCGCCGAATGGTGGAAGGCCGACGGCGTCTCCTACAACGAAGTCACCGGCGGCTTCAACATCCACGCCCTCGACAACCTCGTGTTCCGACCCGAAATCCGCAAGGACTGGGCCCCCGGCGCAGGCATCGACGAAGACACCGCCCTGGTCGACGTGATTCTGACCTATTAGTGGGTAGGGGGTGGCGGGTAGCGGGTAGCGGGTAGTATTGAGCTCACAGCTCACAGCTCACAGCTCACAGCTTTAGACCAATCCCCTTCGCCGGCGGTTGCCTTCTCGACAGAGAACGCACCGCCGGTTTTTTTTGATTGTGAACGCTCCGGCGGCTCGCCAGAGCCGCGGCTTCAGTCGATGTCAGGCAGCTCGTGCATCCGGCGGCTGTCGGGATCCGCTGGTCGGTTTTGGCCGTTGGGTCGCGAAGTGCATTTTTGGCGACAAATCAAATCCCCCCTCGCAACGGCCGCTGAAGACCCGATTGAGGATTTCGTCGAACTCGGCCTCAGTCGGAGCCAGGTCGGTCGTTTTGTCCTGGGACAGGGCCGGATCCGCCGCGATCGGCTGGGTCGCTGGCGGATGACGCTTACAGCCGGCGCGGGCCAATGCAGTCGACGTCGCGCGGTCCTGGCCGCGCGGAGGGGGATCCCGCCGAGGCTCGAGGGGCGTGTTCGATGCTGTTAGCGCTACGGGTTCGAGGCTCGGCGGGTCAAGGTCGTTTTCCCGGGCGTCCCGCGCATGGTCGGAAGCCCCGGCTGCCGGGAAGAGACGGCCGGCGGCCCGCTGGGCGGCGGCGCGAGCCTGGCGACTTACGGCGTGTTGCCGATCTGGAGACGCGACGCTAACGGCGGCGTCGATGACTTCGGCCAGGGCGTCCTGAAACTGGTCCGCGGTGCAGGTATGGGCTTTCCGCTTGGCGTAGCGTTGGTCAGTACGTTCGAGCATCCAGGCGGCGGCCCGCCAATGACTGCGGGCGGCCTGGTGCATGAGTTTGAGCGGGTCGACCGGCGCGGCGAGCTCGGCGAGGCGGAGGTCGTGCTCAAAATCCTCGTCGCGGCAGACCTCGCGCTGGACCGTGCGGAGGGTGACGCCGACGGCGTCGGCAGCCTGTTCAACGGCGGCGCCCTGGGCGACGAGGGCGCAGAGCTGCGTTTGTTTTTCGGGCGTGAGCGAACGGGCGCGGGGCATCGCACGGCCTCCAAGGATCGGGGACGAATCTGGCGGTCACGCGCGCAAGTATCCCAGAACCGGCGGCGCAAATTCCACAACTAATTTTTGCGATGTGGAAGGTGCAATAGCGGCCGATTTTCAACACGATGCGGACAGGCAAACGCCGCAGCGACAATTCCCCATCCAAACGCGCAGGATGACCCCATTTGCGTCGTCTGTGGCTGGACGCCTGACTCAGGGATGTGGCTCGGCGATCATCCTGGGGCATCCTGGTGCGTCTCCTGGTAGTCGGCAGGACGCACGGGCTGGGACAGCGGACGGGCGAACAAAATCGGCCGGGGCGGTCTGCGTACCGGCGTTCAGTTTTTTTTTTGCCCGGACCCCACCCCCGCGCCGCTCGCGTACCTGTCGTATAGTCACAGCAACCCGGAGTTGACCGATTTCCGCGTTCGCCCGCGCGAGGACCACTGCAGCGGCTTGGGTAGAGCGACTAGCCACGCGGCCGGAATTCGCTAACCGTGACGCTAGCGCCGCAGGCCGGCACACCACAACTTGCTGTGTCGTCGCGCGGTGCGTGCTAAATTCCGCTACAATGCCCGGCGGGGCGCTGATAGGAGGTAATCTCATGGCTCGTCTTTTTCTGGCGATTGTGTTGGCCGCCTTTGCCGACTTCCCGGCTACTGCCGAGGAAATCCCGCTCAAGGAAATCTGGGCGCTCAACATGCCCGGCACGCGAGACATCCATGAACTTGAGCCGAAACCTGACGCCGACAACTCGCTCATGGCCATCATCGGGCGAGCGATTAACGCTCGATATGGGAGGAAAGTAGGCAAAGCCTTCGCTGTTGCCGGAACAGGACGCGAGGCGCTAGACGCTGCGTTCCGAGTCATCACGGGGCAGCCGAAGTGGAGTCTCAAGCCTTTGCGCGGCGGCCACGAAGCCTCTATCGTGTTCTTCACCCATTACTCGCACTATTACGTCCACCTTGCCCGCGTAGCCAGGGATGGGAATGCGATTCGTGTTGAATACGAGTTGACTCCGCACCATACCGACGACCTAACCTCACACATCGCATTGATTCCACTTGGACCCCTACCAGCCGGCGTCTACGAAGTAAATATCATCGGCAAATCGATGTCTAAGAAGCTCATCGACAAAGGATTTGAGGAAGTAGATGACGAACGGCGAGAACTGATTGTCAGTTCGTCTTTCGAGTTTGAAGTGGACTGAATACACGGAGGAAAGCGCCATGGTAGTTCGAGTGGTGTGCTGTTTTTGCTTGCTTACAGAAACAACGGCGGCTAGCAGCTTTGTCGATCGGTCAGTTTGGAATTAACGCCGCTGGACTCCATTCAGACCTGAACCTGAAAGGAACAAACGTCACTATCGGCCAAGTGGAGACAGGCAGGCCTGGCATGGAGGGGGTTGACGCGCCGGCGAACCTGCATCAAGACGTTGATCCAGCCGCCGTGTACCGCTACAGCGGCCCGCCCAATACCGCCGACGCGGTGGGATTCCCCGGACAGCATGCTCTTAATGTGGCTGGCGTAATGATCTCCAAGCACACCGGCGATTTAGTCGGTGTAGCACCCTCGGCGGCGCTCCATGCCTCCGCTAGTCCCGGCGGAAATGAACAGAATCTGCTGGTTTCTATGAACCATGTCGCATCACGAAACGGACGCGACGTGCGTGCGGTAAACATGAGTTTTGGTGCGTCACTAGGGCCACTTGAATCAACGGACGGCAACGCTTACTTCACACGGGGCTTTGACTGGATGGCCACCGCGTATGACAACACACTGTTTGTTGTCTCAGGAACTGAGGAAGGCGGCGGCGCGTTGCCGAAGGACAACTACAACGGATTAGTTGTAGGGATGTCCTCGCGAGAGGCGATTACTTTCGCAGAGTCAGCGACTTTAACACCTATGACAACCAGCCTACGCAAATGAGAACCGCGATCGGTTTGATCGCGCCGGGAGAGGGTTACCCTATGACCAATCCCGGATCAACTTCGACTACCCCGCCGCATCCGGTGGGCACAAGCTATGCGGCTCCGCATGTCACTGCTACGGTCGCGCTGATACAGGAGTTGGGCAACAGAAACACAGCGGACGTTGGCGGGCCGCACTGGAGTTCTGGGAACCACGTCGAGCATGAAGTATCGAAGGCAGTGCTACTCAATTCGGCAGACAAATTACTAGGCGTGCATGGTTCGCCAAGAACGGTCATATCGAAAAACGACACAGGAAGCTACAACTGGGAAAATTCGCCAGCGTACACCGATGATACCCAGCCATTAGATATTCAATTTGGCGCCGGCCATCTGAATGCGTTGCGCGCAGTAGTGCAGATGGGGCCCGGCGAATGGGACGGCGGAGAAGATATTCCCTATATTGGGTGGGACTTAGGCGAGACGGGCGGCGTCGGCACGACTCTTAGATATAACTTTGAAAACGACTTGGCCACGGACGAGTGGGTTGCAATCACGCTGACATGGGATCGAGAGGTTTCCAAGACCGGCAGCGACAATACTTATGCCGCAGGAGACATTTTTACAGTGGGCGCGGGTAACGGGCTCAGTAACCTCGATCTTTTTCTAGTCCCGGAAGGCTCGAACGACTTTGGCCCGAACGCGCTCAATACCCGTAGGTCGGTAGCTACGGAACAGAACGTCGAGCATATTTTCGCCAAGGTACCGGCAACCGGCTCTTACGATATCGTTATCAGACAGGTTGAGGGCGGGCCCGAAAGCGAACTGGACTTCGGTTTAGCATGGTGGTACGGGAACCCATTTGTTCCAACCATCACTCCGGGCGACTTCGATGAAGATGGCGACGTAGATGGCGATGATCTGGATGGTTGGAAAAGCAGCTTCGGCACTGGATCTGGCGCGGACGCCGATGGCGACGGGGACAGCGACGGGGCCGACTTCCTGGCTTGGCAGCAGAACTTTGGCACGACGGCGGCAGTTCCGAGTGCTGCGGCTGTGCCTGAGCCTACTACGATCAGCGCGATGCTTTGCGGAATGGCGGTCGTGCTGATGCAGTCCGCCGTCACGCGGCGACGCCGCGGATGAGGTATTCCGACTTTGGCCGCGATGTGACGACGTAATCGACCTGGCCCGCGTCGCGCAGTGCCCGCAGGATGCGGCTCGGCGAATCTGGCGCTACCGCCGCGTCCCGCTGGGCGACATATGACCGGAGGTCCTTCAGAGGGAACTTCGGCATCGTTGACGACCGCGCCTTGCAGAAGTCGACGACGTGCGAACCAACTTGCGCCGACACGCGGCGTAGTTCAGGAGACGGGACTGAGGTAAGGCGAACGCAATTACGCGACTGGTTGGGGCGCCTCAGTTTCGAATGAGAGGTCGGGCGGCATGGCCGCGAGGCGCCTCGAAGGAGATACTTGAGTGCTGCGCCGCTAAGGAACGGTTGTACAATGGGCCTCGCGGCTCTCGGCCCATCGGCTCGCGGGCGAGCATGTGCCGTTTTTCCATCTTACCGCCAGCCGAGGGCCGCCAGCGAGGCGCGGTTCATTAGCTGCGCGGCTATTAATTGGCTGGTGCGGGAACTCAGCATGTCCGCGCGGACGCGGCGCCCACATTGCCGTCGGGAGAAACTGCATGGTTCGCGTGAGCGGTTGATAGGCGTCCTCGTTTGATGTTCTAGGGTGAGCGCATGGCGAAGTTCGTCTTCGGAATGAACCAGTCGCTGGACGGCTATGTCGACCACTTGGAAATGCGGACGGGGCCCGCGCTGTTTCGTCACTGGCTTGAGCACGTCCGCGATCTGACCGGCAGCGTGTACGGTCGCCGCGTGTATGAGCTGATGCGCTATTGGGACGACGACCGCTCGGAGTGGAGCGCGGATCAACAGGAGTTCGCGGCGGCGTGGCGGAGGCAACCGAAGTGGGTCGTGTCGCGGACGTTGACGTCAGTCGGCCCCAATGCCGCGCTTGTATCGGATGACGTTGAGGCGGTGATGCGCGATCTGAAGTCGCAGCTCGCTGGCGAGGTTGCAGTTTCCGGACCGAACCTGGCGCAATTCCTCACCAACCTTGGTCTGATCGACGAGTATCGCCTTTACTTCCATCCCGTCGTGCTCGGTCGCGGCAAGCCCTACTTTGCCGGCCCGCGGCCGCCGCTGCGGCTAGTTTCGGCCGACGCCGTGGGCGAGGATACGATCCGCCTGACGTATGTCCCCGCCTGACCAGGCGGGTGACGAGCGGATGGCGCCTTGCACGCCAGTTAAATTAGGACGCTGCCGAGCGGTGGCGGCGCTTGTCACTTTGAGGCAGTCGCGGGATAATACGGGATTCCTCTGAATTTGGCCGTTCGCTGCTGGAGGTCCCCGTGCAGGATAAGTTGACCGCCACCGCCCTCACCTTCGACGACGTCCTGATCGAGCCCCGCTACAGCGAAGTCGTCCCCTCGGAAGTCAGCGTCGCCACCCGCCTCACCCGGCGGATTGGCATGCGGGCGCCGATCATCAGCTCGCCCATGGACACCGTCACCGAGCATGCGATGGCCATCGCCCTGGCCCAGGAAGGGGGCCTGGGCGTCATCCATAAGAACATGTCGATCGCCGCCCAGACCGAGGAGGTCGACAAGGTCAAACGCTCGGCCAACGGCATCATCGTCGATCCGGTCACCCTTCCCCCCAGTGCTAGCGTGGCGGCCGCGCGGGCCACCATGCAGCAGTCGAACGTCTCGGGCATCCCGATCGTCGGCGGCGACGGCAAGCTAGCGGGCATCATCACCCGCCGCGATCTGCGGTTCCTGGAAAGCTCCGACACCCCGGTCTCGGAGGTGATGACCCGCCGCGAGCAGCTCGTTACGGCCACCGGGACTGTAACGCTTGCGGAAGCTGAGAAGATTTTGATGGCAAAAAAGGTCGAGAAACTTCTGCTGGTTGACGAAAATTACAAACTGACCGGGCTGATCACCATCAAAGACATCGACATGATGCGCCGCTTCCCGCAGGCGTCGAAGGACGCCCAGGGACGCTTGCGCGTCGGCGCCGCCATCGGCGTGTTCGACTTCGAGCGGGCCAGCAGCCTGATCGAAAAGGACGTCGACTTCCTGGTGGTCGACAGTGCGCACGGTCACTCGTCCAACGTCATCGAAACCGTTCGCGAACTGAAGAAGCGCTGGACAATCGACGTCGTGGCCGGCAACGTGGCCACCGCCGAGGGTTGCCGCGATTTGATCAAAGCCGGGGCCGACGCCGTGAAGGTCGGCATCGGGCCCGGCTCCATTTGCACCACCCGGGTGATCTCCGGCATCGGCGTGCCGCAGATCACCGCCGTGTACAACGCCGCCCGGGCGGCCGCCGATTCCGACACCCCGATCATCGCCGACGGAGGCATCCGCTACTCAGGAGACATCACCAAAGCGATCGCCGCGGGGGCCAGCGTCGTCATGCTGGGCGGCCTGCTGGCCGGACTCGACGAAAGCCCCGGCGAACGCGTGCTGTACCAGGGTCGCACCTATAAGCTGTACCGCGGCATGGGCTCGCTGGGGGCCATGGTCAAGGGCTCCAGCGAACGCTATCGACAATCCGGAGAAAGTTCCAACGGCAAGCTCGTCCCCGAAGGCGTCGAGGGCCGCGTGCCGTATAAAGGATCGCTAAGTCCGTTTTTGTATCAATTGATTGGCGGCCTGCGGGCCGGCATGGGATACGCGGGCACGAAAACCATTGACGAGTTGCGCACGGAGGCGCGATTTATCCAAGTCACGCCGGCCAGTGTGCGGGAGAGCCATCCGCATGACATCGCCATTACGCAGGAAGCGCCCAATTACACCGCCGAGTATAAGGCGACCGAGGTCAACTAGCCGCCTCGCGGCGGCCGCCTGCGCGCTGGCCGTCGCGGCCGCCGCGACGCCCCTCGCCGCCGCCCTGCAATGGCGCAGCGCCTCGGCCGGCGCGGCGGGCGCCCCGCTGCGACGCGACGCCGACCTCGCCCCGGCCGCGCACGCGCTGCCCGCCGCCGAGGGCCCCGACCATAGCGTGCTCGTCGACCGCGACGCGCCGCGCGTCGCGCAAGCCCCGCCGCCCTTCGACCCGTTTGAAGCCGACCTCGACGACGCGCCCCCCATGCCGGCCGCCGAGCCCGCGCCGACGCCGTTCGATCCGTTCGACGCCGACCAGGACAACGCCGACGAGGCCAACGCCGACCAACCGCTCGACCACGCCGCCGACGAGTCGACCGCCGCCGATCTGACCGCCATGCAGGACGCCTTCGATGAGCCTGCCGCGGACGAACCGTCGGCTGGCGCCGAAGAGCTCGACGCCGCCCGCGAGGCGATCGACGAGGAAATCATGCGCCGCGACGTCGAGTCGGGCGCCGCCCAGGAGCTCGTCCCGCCTCAATCGCCGCCGACCGAAGAAACCGCGCCCGCGGAGCCGCCCGCCGAGGAGGCCCCGCAATTAGAAGACGAGGTCGTGCCCCCGGCCGACGACCCGCAGCAGATGGAACAGGACCTCCTCGACCAGTTCGGTCCCCAGCCTGGCGACGACCTCGACCTGCAGGTCGGCCCCGAAGCCCAGTTGCAGCTCACCCCCGAACAACAGCAGCAGCGCCAGCGTCAACTCGAGGAGGAACGGCTCGAACATCAGGCCGAGTGCGAGCAGCTCTTCAACGCGGTCCGCGGCGACAGCATCAAGAACATCAGCCTGGACATCCGCGTCCAGGGCTCGGCCGGCGAAGACTTCCCGTTCGAATGCACGACGACCCCGCGGAGCTTCCAGGCGCGCGCCTGGCCGGAGATCACCTACCTGTGGAAGGCCTCGGGCCTCTGCCATAAGCCCCTCTACTTCGAGCAGGTCCAACTGGAACGCTATGGCCACGACGCCGGCCCGGTCCTGCAGCCGATCATCTCGGGGGCCCACTTCTTCGGCACGCTGCCCATCCTGCCTTACAAGATGGGCCTGCAGACGCCGCAAGAATGCGTCTACGCCCTGGGGTACTATCGGCCTGGCAATTGCGCCCCGTACATGGTCCAGCCGCTGGGGTTCACCTGGCGGGCGGCGGCGTTCCAAGCCGGCGCCGTCACCGGTACGGCGGTCGCGATTCCGTAGGCGCTGCGTACCTTAACCGGGTCGGGATTCTTTTGCGACTGGCGGGTTTGAGTAGCTAGTAAACTCTCCAGTCGCAAAAGCATCCCGACCCTCGGCAACATTCCGCATGAAATTGGCTGCGCATGCCGCTAGACTCGGGTCATGCAGCCGCTCCACCTACCGCCGGTCCTCTCGCGCGCAGCGGTCCGCCGCGTTGATCAGCTCGCCGTCGAGCGCTACGGCATGTCGAGCCTGGTGCTGATGGAAAACGCCGGCCGCGGCGTCGCCGACGCGCTCGCCGCGGTGGCTCCATCGCTGGCCAGCGTCCATTTGACGCACAGCGCCCGCGAAGCGCCGGTGCGATTTGAATGCCCTGTCACCATCCTGTGCGGCAAGGGCAACAACGCGGGCGACGGGCTGGTGCTCGCGCGCCATCTGCATATCCGCGGCGTTCGCGCCAAAGCCTGCCTGCTGTTCGCGGCGAACGAGCTGGTCGGCGATGCGCGGGCGAACTACGAGATACTGCGTCGCGCCGATGCACCGATCGTGGAGCTTTCGGCACATCGCGTGGGGGATTCGCTCCAGGAGCACGCCTGGGATACGGCGTGGCTGGTGGACGCGATGCTGGGCACCGGCGCCGCGGGCGAGCCGCGGGAGCCGATCGCCGCGGCGATTCATTGGATGAACCGCCATCCAGCGCGGCGGCTGGCGATCGATCTGCCCAGCGGCCTGGATTGCGATACCGGGGCGCCGGCTAGCGCAACGGTCCGGGCGGACCTGACCTGCACGTTTGTGGCGCTGAAACCGGGCTTTCTGCAGCCGGCGGCGCGGCCGTTTCTGGGCGAGGTGCACGTCGCGTCGATCGGCGTCCCGCCGCGACTGGTGTGGGAGGCGGCCGCAGTTTAGAGTACCGGTGTCGTGCGAGGCCCGCCGCTCGCGGGGTCGGGAGTCTTTTGCGACTTGATCGGTATTTTTGTAAACGGAGTCGCCAGTCGCCAAAGACTCCCGACCCTTCCACGGCCCTACCTGCAATCCAACCGCTTTTTCGGAGCACTGATCGATGAACGGCAACTCCCTGGATCGGCGGCGCATGTTGGCATCGAGCATAGGGGCCGCCGGCGGACTGGCTATGTTCGGCGCCTGCCGCGGCCTCTCCGCCGCCGATACGAAAGCGGACAAAGAAGGCTGGATTACGCTCTTCGACGGCCAGTCGCTCGACGGTTGGCACAAGAACCCCCAAAAGATCGGCCACGGCACGGGCGGCCACTGGCATGTCGAGGCGGGGGGCGTCCTGGCCGGCGAGCAGGACCCGCCCGGCTCGGGCAACGGCGGCATCCTGCTGACCGACCGCAAGTTCGAGAACTTCGAACTGCAGCTCGATCTGAAGCCCTCCTGGGGCGTCGACTCGGGGGTCTTTCTCCGCTGCACCGATAAAGGCCAGTGCATCCAGATGATGGTCGACTACTACAACGGCGGCAACGTCGGCCAGTTCTACGGCGAGGCCACCGGCGGCTGGGGCGCCCGCACCTTCAGCCTCAAGGGGATCGAAGAAGACGGCAAGCTCGTCAAGCTCGAAGCGACCGGCGTTCGTCCGCCGCAGGAAGTCGGCCTCGTCGAAGCCTGTCAGCCCCAGGAGTGGCTCGACGCCTGGAAGATCGACGACTGGAACACCGCGCTCATTCGCGTCGAAGGCGGCAAGTATCCGCGGATCACCACCAACATCAACGGCTTGCAGGTCGGCGTGTTCGACGCCGCGACTTCCCAGGCCGACGGCTATAATCGCGACGAGGTGGCCAAGCTGCTGGGTGCCGAGGGCCATGTCGCCGTGCAGGTCCACGGCGGTCAAAGCTACCCCGAAGGCAAGAAGACCCGCTGGCGAAATATTCGCCTCCGCAAGCTATAATGGACTGCCGAGAACCGCCGCGCGGATCGTGCGATGCGCCAGCGCCGCGGCGGAGGGTCGTTTGCGGAACTATGCCATGGATAAGAAGCGAGTGCTTGAGGCGCTCGATACGTTGCGCGTCGAGCTGGCCGACGCCCAGCTCGATCCCGCGTCGCGGGCCGCGCTGGAGCAAGCCGCGGCCGACGTCGAGCGGCAGTTGCAGCGCGACGAGCAGCTCGGGCGCGAACAAACGGCGTCGATGTCGGGGCGACTGCAGGGGGCGCTGTTGGGGTTCGAGACGGAACACCCCCAAATCACCGGGGCGGTCAATCAGGTGGCGGCGGCGCTGGCGAACCTGGGCATTTGATCCGCCTTTGCGGCCGGCCGCGCCGGCCCGCCGCGCCGGCCCGGCGGTCGGCGAAACGGCTCTCCCCCCAGCGAGTTGCGGTCGCAGCATCCCTGGCCGAGCAAACCCTTGCTCGCCGGCCCGCTGCCGATGCATACTCGGCGACGAAATTGCCCCGGATACATTTTGCGGCGTGCTGCGCTTAGCTATTAGGCGTCCGCTGGCTGTTGCCGCACGGCCGGCCATGCCAGCGAGGAACAGAACCATGAGACGCATCATCCTTTCTCTCGGGGTAGCGGGGGCGCTTGCACTGACTCCCTTCGCCGCACAGGCCCAGGTTCCGTACGTCGCCTACTACCAACCTTCGACCGTGTACTACGCCCCGCCAGCGACGACCGCCTACCTAGCGCCGGCGCCAGTGGCCGTCGCGCCCGCGCCGACGGTCTCCTACTACCGCGCGGCGCCGACGACCTACTACTCGTACTACCCCGCTACGACGTATTACCCGACCTACACAAGCTATTACGCGCCAGCCGTCACGCGGTATCGACCGCTGACCTCAACCACCGTAGTCCGCTACCCGTACGCCGGCCCGGTCTACTACCGCTGGTAACGGCGGTCCGCCCCGACGACGCCGCGACGCCGCTGCTACATCCCAAGCCATCGGCGCGGCAGCGCGTCGGCCGCAAGCCGCGGGCGCCGCACTGCCCGACGCGACGCAACGGCCCCAGCCTAGCGCTCGCGCCGCGGCCGGACGACCCGAATCATTGACGGCCGGGCCCCCGATGCGAGAATCCCAGTGGTTCACCCGGTGTAGCTCCTACCTCCCGCGCGCCTCGATGGCCGAGCTGAAAACCTTCGTCTTCACCGACATCAGCGGCTCGGTCCGTCTCAAGGACGAGATGGCGGGACGCAGCGCCACCGAGCGGGATCAGGCGTTCATTACGTCGATCCTCACCCCCCACCGCGAGCGGATCGAGTCCCGCCTGCCGGAGTTCGAGGGGCGGGTGGTCTCCACGGCCGGCGACGGCCATTTTCTCGTCTTCGACCACACCGTGCAGGCGGCCCAGTGGGCGATCGCCGTCCAGCAAAGCCATCGCGCTACGCCCATCCTCACCCCCGGCGGCGAGGCCGTCGAGATCCGCATGAGCATGCACGTCGGCGTGCCGCAAATCGATCCGGCCGACGCCGACAACTTCGTGGGCAAGACGGTCGACTACGCCGCCCGGCTGAACGACTACGCCACCGGCGGGCAGATCCTCGTCAGCCGCAGCGTGATGGCCATTCTCGACGACGTGAGCCTCGAAGGGGTGCGGCTCCACATGCACGGCCGGCGGAACCTCAAGGGGATCGGCAGCGTCGAGATCCACGAGTTGCTCTACGACGAGCACGGCCCGCGCCCCATGCGCAATCAGCCCAAGGCCGTCGAGCGCCAGTGGACGGTCATCCCCACCCACGGCTTTGAGACCGCCAGCCGCCTCGGCGTCGCCACCCTGGGCGGCGCCGCCCTGCGCCGCGTCGGCAACTACGAGCTGGAGGAGCTGATTGGCTCGGGCGGCATGGGGGACGTCTACAAGGCCCGCCACCTGCAATTCGGCCGCCTCCGCGCGCTGAAGGTCATCCGCCAGCAGTTCGTCTCCGACGACCACAACGAGGTCATCCGCCGGTTCTACAACGAGATCAAG
>JADLBW010000012.1 GCA_020847515.1 Pirellulales bacterium
CATCGAGAAGCAGATCCAGTGCTGCAAGACGGTCTGCGAGACCCGCACCAAGACCTGCACCTATAAGGTCTGCAAGATGGTGCCCGAGCAACGGACTTGCACCTACAAGGTCTGCAAGATGGTCCCCGAGCAGCGGACCCGCACTGTGTGCTACAAGGTCTGCAAGATGGTGCCCGAGCAACGGACTTGCACCTACAAGGTCTGCAAGATGGTCCCCGAGCAACGCGTCTGCAACTACCAGGTTTGCAAGATGGTGCCCGAGCAACGGACTTGCACCTATAAGGTCTGCAAGATGGTCCCCGAGCAACGGACTTGCACCTACAAGGTCTGCAAGATGGTGCCCGAGCAACGGACTTGCACCTACAAGGTCTGCAAGATGGTGCCCGAGCACTGCACCAAGCTGGTGAACTACCAGGTGTGCCGCATGGTTCCTGAGCAACGCACTTGCACCTACAAGGTCTGCAAGATGGTCCCAGAGCAGCGGACTTGCACCTACAAGGTCTGCAAGATGGTGCCCGAGCAACGGACCAAGACGGTGTGCTATACGGTCTGCAAGCCGGTGTGCGAGCAGAAGACGGTGAAGTGCTTCAAGTGCGTTCCGCGCAAGGAGTGCTATACCAAGACGATCTGCTGCCCGAAAGTCGTGTGCAAGCAGGTTCCGGTCTGCGTCTGCTGCCCGTGCGAACCGAGCTGCGGATGTGCGGAGCCGAGCTGCGGCGCCGCGGACACGTGCTGCAACTGAGATTGACCGAGACTCGGAAGGTCTCGCCCGCTGAGTCGATAGTAAGGCTTGGTCAATGACGGTTTGGGGCGGCCCGGCTCGCAAGAGTCGGGCCGCCTTTTTTGTTGCGCGGAGGGTAGAATAGGCGTTGTGACGAGGGCACCCGCGAAATACGCGAAAAGACGCCAAAGTGCCGAATCAACCTCGTGCATCACGGCCAGAACGCCCGTCGGTCAATTGTTCAGATAGGGACTTTCGGGGATCCAGCTCTTTCGCGTCCTTTGGCGTATCTCGCGGGCGTCGAGGGCCATCGGAGCAGTACAATGCCACCCACTGAACTAGGACCGGTCTCTTGGGAAAGGATGGTTCGCGCCGTGGAGAAGGTCCGCGATCGATTGAACCGCGTGGCGGCTGCACTAGACGCCGCGAACATTCCGTACGGGGTAGTAGGCGGCAATGCGGTGGCCGCTTGGGTGTCGCGCGTTGACGAGTCGGCGGTTCGCAATACACAAGACGTCGATATTCTACTGCGCCGTCATGATCTGGAGCGTGCTAAGTCAGTGCTGTCTCAATCCGGCTTTGTCTTCCGACATGCGAAGAGCCTCGACATGTTCTTAGACGGTCCCGAGGCCAAGGCGCGAGACGCCGTTCATGTGATTTTAGCCGCAGAGAAGGTTCGAGAAGGCGATCTGGCGCCGGCGGCAGACGTAAGCGAAACGGAAATCGTGCAAACTGACTGGAGTGTGCCCTTTCGGCTTGTTTCACTTGAACCGCTGGTGCGCATGAAACTGACGTCGTATCGTGATAAGGATCGAATGCATTTGCGGGACCTGATCGACGTCGGCTTGATTGACGACGCTTGGCCTGCACGTTTCCGCGCCGAACTCGCCGCTCGCCTGCAGGCCCTCTTGGACGATCCCGATGGCTGACAACTGGCCGCCGCCGGCGCCCCACCGCTGGGACGTAACGCCCCGAGAGGCGCGGCAGATTCAGGAGCAAATCCGTTCGCGGGTTTCCCAGCGAAATGGGCCGAAGCTGAAGCGGCTGCGGTATGTCGCCGGCGTGGATTGCGCGATGCGGAACGAGCGGGCCGTCGCCGCCGTGCCGGTGCTGGAGTTCGACTCGATGGAAACGGTCGACCTGGCGGTCGTCGAGCTTCCCATCGCGTTTCCCTACGTGCCGGGACTGCTGACGTTTCGGGAGTGCCCGGCGATCCTCGCCGCGATGGCGATGCTCAAGGTGCGGCCGGACCTGGTGATGGTCGACGGCCAGGGGTTCGCCCATCCGCGGCGGATCGGCATCGCCAGCCACCTGGGGGTGCTGCTCGATACGCCGACGATCGGCTGCGCCAAGTCGCGGCTGATCGGCGCCCATGACGAGCCGTATCACGAAGCGGGTTATTACGCCGATTTGTGGGACAAGGACGAGCTCATCGGCGGCGTGCTGCGGACGCGAACGCACGTGCGGCCGCTCTATATTTCAATCGGCCATAAAGTGGACTTGCCGACGGCGCTTAACCTGACGCTGGAGTGCTGCCGCGGCTTCCGGCTGCCCGAGCCGACGCGGCGGGCGCATCAGGCGGCGGGCGGAACGTTGCTACAGGCGCTGTGGCCGGCCAGCGTAAGCAAACCCCAGAGGAACGTTGACGCGCGGGATAGCGTTGTCTGAATACTGGGAGCTTGATTTACGGCATCGGCGGAAGGAGTTCCGACACTGTGAATCGCGCGTTCGGTAGCAGTTGAGGTTCGATCTGATCATCGGCCGAGTATACGCGGATCTCGGCATACATGCCGGTCGATTGCGGCTCGCGATGGACCTCGACTGTCCGGTCGCACAGATTAACGATCCAGTATTCGGCGATGCCGTTCTCCGCGTAAAGTTCGCGCTTAACCGTCCGGTCAATTTCCAATGTCGCGTCAGCAACCTCGATAACTAGCAGGGCGTCTGCAGCGGTTGGATGATACGAGACATAATCGTCTGTCCGCGGCTTGAGCAGGGAGATATCCGGCTCCGGTTCACTATCGCTCAATCGCACGGGATTCTGAACGCTGACGGCGGCGCGATCTGCTAGCCGGACGCTAAAGATCCGTGTCAATCGCCGGACGCATGCGGCATGCCACTCGCCAATGGAAATTTTTTCGATAATCTCCCCGCGGATGAGCTCGACGCGATCATTCTCAACCAGGATTCCGTGATCGATCATCTGATCGTAATCAGCGAGCGAGAAGCGGTGATAAGTTCGGGCTCTGGACATGGACCTATAGCCTGTGGGCAGCGGCGGGCGTCGAAGATAATTGTACCACGGAGCCAATACAGCGTCACAACCGACCGGCGAAACCTAGGGCGCATCCTCAGGCGCCCATGACGGCGACGCAAACGCTCTGCGAGACGTGCCATATAGGAGCACTCTGAGGGCGACGAAATCATACATTGCATGGGCGATGATTGGCGCCGCGAGGTCGTCATAAGCGTGCGCTAGCCAGCCCAGGTAGAGCGCAACGGCGGTCGCCAGCACGAAGTACGTCGGCGTCAGCGCATGCAGCAGCCCGAACAGCAGGCTGGCGGCCGCCAGGCCGGCCGCGGCGCCTAGCCAGCCGACGGCCAGGGGCTGCAAGACGCCGCGGAAGAGCAGCTCTTCACCTGCGCCGGCGGCGATGGCGACCGCGGCCAACTCCAGGCAGGTAGCGCCGCGAAACAGCTCGGCCGCCAGCGGCGCGACGCGATTTCGCAAATCGGCGATCGGCGCCCATCGGCTGTGCATCAGCCACCCCAAGGCGGCGAGCATCGGCAGCGTGGCGGCGCAGCCGCGGGCAGCGGCGCTCCAGGAAATCTGCAGCCGCGAAGCGATCGGCACGTCGCACCACCAGGCCAGGGCGGCGGCCAGCAGGCCCAAGGCGCCCTCGAACAGCACTGCCAGCGGCACGACGCGGGCGTGAGGTTTCATAGGCGTGCACGGGGCTGGCGGAAGTGCGCAGCGGCTCGCGGGAACACGCCGCCGCCTTGACGCTCTGGAACAGTAGGGCTAGTTTTACGGCTTGTTTTAGGCCGCTTCGAGAGACAAATAGAGCGACCCGCCGCGCCCGCATCCAGCCCGCGCGGATCAATATCGATTTACAGGGAATCACAGGACGATGGCAAAGAACGCGTCTGGCTCGACGAAGATGATCTACTACTTCGGCAAGACGAAGACCGAAGGCAAGGGCGACCAGAAGCAACTCCTGGGCGGCAAGGGCGCCAACCTGGCCGAAATGACCAGCATCGGCCTGCCGGTGCCGCCGGGTTTCACGATTACGACCGAGGTGTGCGACCTTTATTACAAGCACGGCAAGAAGCTGCCGCCGGGGCTGATGGACGAGGTGCGCAAGGATGTCGCCACGCTCGAAAAGGAATTGGGGAAGAAGTTCGGCGACACCAATAATCCGCTGTTGGTGTCCGTCCGCAGCGGCGCCGCGGCCTCGATGCCGGGCATGATGAACACGATTCTGAATCTGGGCCTCAACGACGAAGCGGTCGAGGGGCTGGCCAAGGCGACGGACAACGAGCGGTTCGCTTACGACGCCTATCGCCGCGTGATTAACATGTTCGGCGACGTGGTCGTCGGAGTCGATCACGAGCACTTCGAACAGGCCTTCGACAAGGTAAAGGCCAAATACAAGGTCAAGAACGACACCGACGTGCCGGTCGAAGGCCTCAAACAGCTCTGCGAGGATTACAAGAAGGTCTACCAGAAGCACCACGGGAAGCCCTTCCCGCAGGACCCGCTGGAGCAGCTCGAGCTGGCCATCGAGGCGGTGTTCAAGAGCTGGATGCAGCCGCGCGCCGTGAAGTACCGCCAGGTGGAAAACATCACCGGGCTGTTGGGCACGGCGGTGAACATCCAGTCGATGGTGTTCGGCAACATGGGCGACGACTCGGGCACGGGCGTCGCCTTCACCCGCAATCCGTCGACCGGCGAGAACAAGTTCTACGGCGAATTCCTGGTGAACGCCCAGGGCGAAGACGTGGTGGCGGGCATCCGCACGCCGCTGCCCGTGGCGGAGATGCCCAAGTGGAACAAGGACGTCCACAAGCAATTGCTCGAGATCAAAGACATCCTCGAAAAGCATTATCGCGAGGTGCAGGACATCGAGTTCACGATCGAGCGGGGCACGCTGTTCATGCTGCAGACTCGCACCGGCAAGCGCACCGGCGCCGCCGCCGTGAAGATCGCCTGCGACCTGGTGAAGGAAGGTCTCATCGACGAGAAGACTGCCGTGCAGCGAATTCCGGCGGGCGACCTCACGCAGCTTTTGTTGCCGAGCTTCGCGCCGGCCGCTAAGGCGACCGCGAAGAAGGAAGGCCGACTACTGGCGACCGGTCTGCCGGCGTCGCCGGGCGCCGCGGTGGGAAAGCTGGCCTTTACCGCCGCCGAGGCGGTCGAACGGACCCACGCCGGGGAGAAGGTGTTGCTGGTCCGCAAAGAGACCAACCCGGAAGACATCGACGGCATGCACCTGGCCGCCGGCATCCTCACGAGCACCGGGGGCATGACCAGCCACGCCGCGGTTGTCGCGCGGGGTTGGGGCCGCTGCTGCGTCGCCGGCGCGGGAGCGATTCACATCGATGAAAAGGGCCGCAAGATCAAGGTCGGCAACAAGACGTTCACGCACGCCGATACGCTGTCGATCGACGGCTCGACCGGCGAGGTGATGGAGGGCGAGATCGCCACCCAGGAGCCTAAGCTCTCCGGCGATTTCGAGACCGTCATGAAATGGGCCGACAAATACCGGACGCTCAGGGTCCGCACCAATGCCGACACTCCGGCCGACGCCAAGCGGGCCCGCGAGTACGGCGCCGAGGGCATCGGCCTGTGCCGCACGGAGCATATGTTTTTCGAAGGCGACCGCATCCTGGCGATGCGGGCGATGATTCTGGCGGACAATACCGACGATCGCAAGAAGGCCCTCAAGGAACTGTTGCCGCTGCAGCGGAAGGACTTCGTCGGCATCTTTACGGCGATGAAGGGCCTGCCGGTAACGATCCGCCTGCTGGACCCGCCGCTGCACGAGTTCTTGCCGCACGATGCCAAGAGCCAAGGCGAAATGGCCCAGGAACTGGGCGTATCGCCGGCGTTTGTGAAGGTCCGCGTCGCGCAGCTCCACGAAGCCAACCCGATGCTCGGGCACCGCGGCTGCCGCCTGGCGGTCACCTATCCGGAGATCCTGGAAATGCAGGTGACGGCGATCGTAGAGGCCGCCATCGCATGCATCGAGAAAGGAGTCGACGCCCAGGCGGAGATCATGATTCCGCTGGTCGGGACGGCGAAGGAGCTCAAGCTGCTTCGCGAACAAACCGAGGCGACCATCGAGGCCGTGAAGCAAAAGAAGAAGTTCGCCGGCAAGTTGAACATCATGGTCGGCACGATGATCGAAGTGCCGCGCGCGGCGCTGACGGCCGACGAGATCGGCGAGGTGGCCGACTTCTTCAGCTTCGGCACCAACGACCTGACGCAGATCACCTTCGGCTACAGTCGCGACGACGTGAACACGTTTTTGCCCGACTACCTGAAGCACGAATTGCTCGCGCAGGACCCGTTCCAGTCGCTCGACACGACCGGCGTCGGCCAGCTCGTGCAGATGGGCGTGTCCAAGGGCCGCACCTCAAAGAAGCAGCTCAAGTGCGGCATCTGCGGCGAGCATGGCGGCGATCCGGCGTCGATCAAGTTCTGCCACAAGGCGGGGCTCGATTACGTGTCGTGCAGTCCCTTCCGCGTACCGATTGCGCGGTTGGCCGCCGCCCAGGCGGCGCTTGCCAACGGTAAATAGGCGGGCCGACACGGCCGGCGCCGTCGGACGCAGTTGTCCTGCGCGTCGCCGGTGTGATTGCGTCCAGAACCAGCAGATACGCCGGGCCAGGATGGCCCGGCTATCTTTTTGCGCTCGTTGCCGGCGGACCGCTTTCAACCCGCCAGGCGTTTGAGGGCGGGGGCCTCGTCGCCGAGGTCTTCGGGCGCCGGGTGAAGACGGATGGCCGCCTTGGGCGGGCAGCGGCGCTCTTGAACGAAGCCCCGCTTGCCGCTCTTGAAGAAGGCGGCAAACTCCAACGCCGGGCCGGACGGAAATGCTTGCTCCAGGGCGGCGATCATTTCGTCGAACGGCAGCCCCTGGCGATAGATCAGCCGATAGGCGGCCTTCAATTGGGCCGCGTCGGCCGGGTCCATGCCGCAGCGGCGAATGCCGATGCGGTTGAGGCCCACGATCATGCCCCCTTCGCCGTCGGCGAGCACGAACGGCGGCACGTCCTGCACGATGCGAGCGCACCCGCCGATCATCGCCAGCCGGCCGATGCGGCAATGCTGGTGAACGGCCACGGCGCCGCCGAGCACCGCCCGGTCGCCGACTTGCACGTGGCCGCCCAGCAAGACGTTGTTGGTCAGGATGACGCGGTTGCCGACGGTGCAATCGTGCGCGACGTGGGCGCCGACCATGAGCAGGCAATCGGCGCCGATGCGGGTTTCGCCCTGGCAGCTCATGGCCCGATGGACGGTGACGTTTTCGCGAATGACGGTTCGCTCGCCGATGACGACGCGGCCGGCGTCCTCAGGCGGCGAGATGTGCTGCGGCATGCCGCCCAGCACGGCCCCTTCGCCGACGACCACGTCGCGGCCCAGAACGGTGTGCGATTTGACGCTCGAACGGGCGGCCAGATGGCAGCCTTGGCCGATCACGGCTTCCGCCTCGACCACGGCAAACGGACCGATCTCGACGCTGGAGTGGACGGTGGCCCGCGGGCTGACGACGGCGGTGGAGTGGATCTTCACGTGCGGGCTCCTCGAAGTTCGGATGGCGCGACGCCACAAAAGGGGGGCCAGTCGGCAGCGGCGCGCGTCGCCGCTGGCCGATCGAGCTGCGGCGGTTCGGTCGCGGGAGCGCTTCGGTGCCGTCGACTCGCCAGCTCGCCTGCGATTTTATCGGTTGTGCGTTTTCTGCCGGCTTAATGTTTGCGGCCAGTTCAATTCAAAACGCGGGCATTTTGCAGCCGACCTGTTGCTGCTATCACCCAGAACTGTCCCAATCGCAGGGCGCTCCGCGGGGCACGCCCGTCGGATTCCGCCCGAATGAGGCCGAGCGGCCAAACGGGGGACTTGGGGCGCTCTGCACTAACTCGTTACACTGTGCTTGCACCTGCGCACGCGGCTGGACGGGATGTCCGGCCCGCGCGCCGGCGTCGTCGTTCAGCAGCCGTGCACACCCGGGGGGAGCCGTCCATGGCCGAGCCAGTACAACTCTATGACGAGGCTGTCCAATTAAAGTCGGAAGGCAAACTCGACGAGGCGGCGAAAACGCTCGACGAGGCGCTGGCGCTGGATCCCGACTATGCGTTGGCCCATTCGGCGCTGGCCGTCGTCCTGCAGCAATTAGGCCGGCACGACGACGCTATTCAGCACGCGCTGCGGGTTGCCGAGCTGGAACCGAGCGATCCGTTCAGCTATACGGCGCTGAGCGTTACCTACCAGCGGGCCTACGCCGGTACGAACGAATTGGGCTACATCCGCCTGGCGGAAGAGGCGATGGAGCGCAGCCGCATTCTTTCGCAGCAGCGCTGACCGCCCGGCTGGCGCCGCGCAGCGGCACGCAGCGAATTGGCCCCTGCTGCTCATCTCGACGCTCGGCGGTGAAGTTGATGGCTTGCTCCTTGGCGCGAATGAACGTTCTGCTGGTCCTGTGGGCTTGGGCGGCGAGCACGGCCGCCTGGGGGGCGACGGCCGAAAACCCGGTCGTGGCCGAGAACCGCCGCTCCGGGGCGTCCGACTGGCAGCTTACCCGCGTGCGGGTCGACGCCGATCGATTCCGCAGCCCGTGGATCGAGGGCTACTGCTCCGGGCAGAGCGTCGCGGCGGGAGAAACGATCGACGTGATGGTCTCCACCGATCCGCCGCGGCGGTTCGAGCTGGAGATCTTTCGCCTGGGCTATTATGGGGGCCGCGGCGCGCGGCTGATGCAGAAGCTCGGGCCGTTCGACGGCAGCAAGCAGCCCGATCCGACGATCGGCGATAAGAACCTCCACGAGTGCCGCTGGACCGCCTCTGCCCGGGTCACGATTCCCGACGACTGGCTCAGCGGCGTCTATCTCGGCCGGCTGACCACGCTGCCCGAGGCCGACGACGAGCCCTATTGGCAGAGCTACGTCATCTTCATCGTCCGCGACGATCGCCCGGCCGATGTCCTCGTGCAATGCTCGGACAACACCTGGCAGGCGTACAATCGCTGGCCGAACAACTACTCGGTCTACACGCATCCCAAGGGAACGCAGGGTCCGTGGGCCGCGGTGAGTTTCGATCGGCCGTACTCCCGCGAGGCGCAGTTCGACGCGATCGTCAACGACCCGCTGACGGTGGGGGCGGGCGAGTTTCTGCCGCTGGAGTTTCCGCTGGTCTACTGGCTGGAGAAGCACGGCTACGACGCGGCCTATTGCTCCAACAGCGACATGCTTTCGCCCCAGCGGGGTCTGAAGTGCAAGGCCTTCGTCAGCGTCGGGCACGACGAGTACTGGGACATCCGGCAGTTCCGCAGCGTCGAGCAAATGCGCGATTCCGGGGTGAACCTGCTGTTTCTCTCGGGCAACGCCGTCTGCTGGGTGGCGCCGTACAGCCCTAGCGCGGGCGGCCGGCCCAACCGCATTTTCTTCCGCGGCGGGCCGTACGGCGCCGACAACGACTACGCCCAGCAGCGCCAGCGGGAGCATGGGCCGTTCCCTGAGCGGGGGCCGGACGAAGGGCTGCTCATCGGCGCCCGCAACGTCGAACCGGTCAACGGCGGCGGCGACTGGATCGTCCGCAAGCCGGAGCACTGGATCTTCGCCGGCACGGGCGTCGAGGCGGGCGATCGGATTCCGGGGCTCGTGGGTTGGGAGTACCACGGGGCCGCGGCCGACATCCCAGGGCTAGAGGTCGTCGCCTCGGGGACGGCGTGGGTCGGCGGCGAAAAGCCGCAAGCCTGGGCGGCGACGATCTATCCGGGGCCGAAGGGGAATTTCGTGTTCAATGCGGCGACGATCTTCTGGGCCCAGGGGCTCAGCTCGCCGCCGGGGCATACGCTGCCGTGGTCGCACTGGTCGCGCCCGCACGGGCCGGACGAGCGGGTGCAGCGAATCACGCGGAACCTGCTGGAGCGGGCCTTAGGCGGCGAGAGGCGGGCGGGCGCCGCCACGACCACACCGACCGAGTAAGCGTGAACGGCCTGGCGCGTGCGCGGGCGGCGACGATTCTTTTAACCTCCGGCGGCGCCAGCCACAGGCGCTTATCGGTCGGCGAGGCATATTATCCGGTTAGCCCGCCTCCTCCGGCCGCGCGCCCTGGTTCAGAGAGCCAGGCCAGCGGCGTTAGCGACGTCGCCGCAGTAATAGTGCGGCTGGAACGGCGCAGGCCAGCAGCGCGATTGAAGCCGGCTCAGGGACCACGTCGAGCAGGATGAATTGGCCCTCGCGTCCACGCGCCACGCTTATATGGACAAGAATTAGTTCCCCGTTATCTTGTAAAAGCCCGCCGGCGAAGTCCGTCCAGGTGGTGGCTGGATTGATTGACACCTTATTTGTAAAACTCGGGATCGTATAAGTGTAGTCGATAAAGCGCAAGTACTGCACAACCGCTGGGGGCTGATCGGCAATCAACGAAATCAAGATTTGATTGCCTGAAAAGTCAATGTCAAACAGCGCGGGAGACGTCGGTTCCGACTCGTCGTAAAAGCCAAATCCGGTAAGCTCGACGCCGGACCTACGGTGACGAAGGCGGGGCCAACATTTTTTTCAGGGCTCGTCGACGTGAGCTGATAGGTATAATCAACCAACAACGACTTTCCCTCTAGTAGCGCAGCATGAGTTGGCGACCCGATGGCCAAGTACCCCAACGCGACAGCCAAGCTTATCGAAATCGTCGATGTTCTTTGATGCCTTGCCATGATATACCTCCCGTCGTTGGAACTGAATCTCGCTAATCCTCGATCTCCAAATCGCAGCGTATATCGTTACCCGTGGGCGAAAGTGGATTGCTGGTCGTCACCATGAGGTACAGTTCGTCGCCCGCGTTAAAGGTGGTAAGATTTGGGGCCTGGGTTACGGCGCGAAGCGTCGGATTGGTTCCGTCAAGAGTTGCCGAAAACCCGGTATTTGTGCCAGGCGTAGCTCCTATTACGCCGGTGTTCTTGAATACAGTAACCGTAATGCTCGAACCAGACGCCACTGCTCCTGTACTTCGGATGACCAGTCCGGTTACGGAACCCTTTCGCACGGCGCGAAAGCGCCCAAAGAATGGCGGCGTCAGATTGTAGCGTGATAATTCACTGGGAGTGGTGATGTTGGGCGTCACGTTGTCGCGGGCCCAGCCGTCGATTGGTAACCATTCACGGCCTGGGGAGTAGCGAGGGAGCTTCTTGGCCGGCGCAGCGGGCTTGGGTTGCTTGAGTCAGGTAGTCGAACACGGGCCGTTGTTGTTGGCGGCAGGTTTCGACGACGGTGAG
>JADLBW010000013.1 GCA_020847515.1 Pirellulales bacterium
GCTCGCCGGCTTCGTACACGATGGTGCGAATGCCGGCGGCCGTCGCCGCCTTGCGGAGCGAGCCGTCGATGGCGCCGGCATGCATAATTACCGGGGCGCCGAAGGCCTCGCCTAGCAGGCGGGTCTGCTCGTCGTGCAGGTTGGCGCGAATCTGCGGCAGATTGGTGCGATGATTCGAACCGGTGTGCAGGTCGATGCCGTAGTCGCACTTGCGGACGACCTCCTGCATAAACAGCCAGGCCAGGCGGGCGGCGACCGAGCCGCGCTCCGAACCGGGAAATGAACGATTGAGATCTCTCCGGTCGGGCAAGTACCGCGATTGGGCGTTGAAGCCGAAGACGTTCACGATCGGCACCGCGATCAGGCAGCCGGCGAGCTGGCGCGGCTCGGTGCGATCCAATACTTGCCCGATGATTTCCACGCCGTTGACTTCATCGCCGTGTACGGCCGCGCTGAGCCAGACGGTCGGTCCGGCCTTGCTGCCGTTGATCACCATAATCGGCAGCGACAGGCCGGTGCCGGTGGGGAGCTTGGCGACGGGGATTTCAAGCCGGCGCCGCTCGCCGGGATTGACGAATACGCCGGCGATCTCGATGGGCTGGTTCTTGATTCTGGCGGCGGCGGTCATAGGCGAATGAATCACGGGCGGCGATAAAGGCACAATCTTCCCCGAAGCGCGAGCTTAGGCGAGGCGTTGCGAAGTGCCGGCTGGAGCGTTCTGGTGGAATTATCGCCAGCGGCTGGCTCATCCCTCCCCGAGCCCCTCCCTTCGAGGGAGGAAGATTCTCTCAGCCCTTGCCTTTGTCGCGCTGTTTGCCGCTTTTGGCGTTCTTCTCAATGAATTCGATGATCTTGCCGGCGACGTCGACTCCCGTCGCTTGCTCAATCCCCTCTAGGCCTGGGGAGGAATTGACTTCCATCACGACGGCCCCGTGGGCCGAGCGGAGCAGATCGACGCCCGAGATGTTCAGTCCCATCGTCCGGGCGGCGCGGACGGCGGTGGAACGCTCCTCGGGGGCGATTTTTACCTTTTCGGCCGTTCCGCCGCGATGGAGATTGGAGCGGAATTCGCCGGGCGCCGCTTGCCGCTTCATCGCGGCGACGACCCGGCCCCCGACGACGAAGCACCGGATGTCGCTGCCGCCGGCCTCCTTGATAAACTCCTGCACGATGATGTTGGCCTCCAGGCCGCGGAAGGCCTCGATCACCGCCTGAGCGGCCTTCTTGGTCTCGGCCAGGATGACGCCGACGCCTTGCGTTCCTTCGATGAGCTTCACCACCAGGGGGGCCCCGCCGGCTACGCTGATCAGCCCGTCGATGTCCTTGGTCGAATGGGCGCAGCCGGTGACCGGCAGGCCGATGCCGTCGCGGGCCAGTAGCTGCAGGCTGCGGAGCTTGTCGCGCGATCGGCTGATGGCCTGCGACTCGTTCGCCACGAAGACGCCCATCATCTCGAATTGCCGCACGACCGCCGTGCCGTAGAAGGTGTTGGAGGCCCCGATGCGCGGAATCACCGCGTCGACCTGCAACGGCTGGCCCTGATACACCACCTGCGGGCGGCGCGACGTGATATCCATGTAGCAGCGCAGGTAATCGACCACGCTCATTTCGTGGCCGCGGTTCTTGCCGGCCTCTTTGAGTCGCTGGGTGGAGTACAGCGACGGCCGCCGGGAAAGGATGGCGATTCTCATGTGCGTCTCCGTCGTTTCTTCTTCGTTGGCTTCTTCATGGTTGCTTTGGATACGCGCGGCTGGCTGACGACGTAGGATCGGCTGGGATCCACCAGGAACTTGCCCCGCACGGCTTCGCGGCCCAGCAGCATGCGGAAGCCCATTTCGTCCCGCGAGGCGAGCGTCAGTTCAATGGGCCAGCGCCGGTCGTCGAGCTCGACGTCGACCAGGATCACCGGACGATGGGTAAGGTGCCCGCTCGAGCTGCGGATATGCCGGTACTCCAAGACTGGGGCCTCGGCCCGCAGCGTAGTCCGCGTGTCGCGCTGCAGGGGATGAATGATGAAGCTGACCCACGCATGCCCGTCGCGCTCAAACGATTCGATATTGAACGCATGCAACGATGACGAACGGGCCCCCGTGTCGATCTTGGCCTTGATCGTGTCGATGCCGATCGCCGGCAGGGCGATCCACTCGCGCCAACCGCAGACGGCTTTGGCAGGCTTTTGCGAAGCGGTCATGGGGAGCGGGGGGAGGGTAGAGAGGCGGGCGTTTGCGGGGCTTCAGGCGGGCGGGGGCCTACCGGGGTCGGGACTCTTTGGCGACTGGAGGGCTTCAACGCTCGGCGGAGTCGCTAGTCGCCAAAGACTCCCGACCCTGGTGGCCGTGTCGCGAAAGATCCCCGACGCCGTTGCCCGCTTTCAGCCCAGCCAATTGGAAAAGGATAGCACGCCCTGCACAAGCGGTGGACGGCAATCAGCGTCGCGGCAACTCGGCGGGGGCCTGCGGCGGGGTGCTTCAGTTCGGCCGGACGGCTTCATCCGGCTCGATGAAGCCGTCGCGGTTGGCGTCCAGGAGCCCGAACTGCTCGGGCGAGGCCAGGAATTCCCGCTGGCTGATATCGCCATCGCCGTTGAAATCGGCATTGCGAAACCATGATGGCGGGGCTGAGTCGCCGCCGACGGCGTCCTGCTGGAGGGGCGGATTATAGAACGACCGCTCCGCTGCGGGCTCGCCGCGCAGGAATGAGGCCGTCAGGACATACGGCAGTTCGTCGCCGCCGATCTGGCCGTCCCCGTTGGCGTCGGCCAGCAGCAGCCGCTCGGAGCTATAGGCGGTTTCCCGAGCGGACAAACAGCCGTCCAGATCGGCGTCGAGGCGCTGAAAGAGACCGTCGAACTGATCGTGCACCATCAGTCGAACCTGGCGGCGATCGATCGGAGACCGAGTTCTGCCAGATCGATCGCGGGCCGGTTCGGAGGCTGCTCTATCGTACGCGGCGACGACTAGCCCGGTCCCTCCCACCTTTAGCAGCAGGCGGCTGGACCCGGCAGCGGCCAGCGGCGTCGCCTCGGCTGTGTGGCTTACCAATTCAATCGATGCCGCGGGCTGGCCGTCGTCAGGCGTCTCTCGGAACACAACAGCCAGCTCCACCTGTGGCGCCGCTGCTTGGAGGCGGGCCAGCTCTTCCGGCGCGAGCCAATCGTCAAGGTCTTGGTCGAGTGATTGGGCCAGCCCGACGGAGA
>JADLBW010000014.1 GCA_020847515.1 Pirellulales bacterium
CCGCCCCAGACGATGAGCGTGTCGTCCAACATGCCGCGCTGTTTGAGGTCCAGCACGAGCGCGGCGGAGGCCTGGTCCGTTTCCGCGCATTGGTTGCGGATGCCAGCGGGCAGCGAACCGTGATGGTCCCAGCCCTGGTGATAAAGTTGAATGAACCGCACGCCGCGCTCGGCCAGCCGGCGGGCGAGCAGGCAATTGGCGGCGAACGTGCCGGGCGTGCGGCTGTCGGCGCCGTAGAGGTCGAAGGCCGACTGCGGTTCCTGCGACAGGTCGGTCGCTTCGGGCACGCTCGTTTGCATGCGGAAGGCGAGCTCGTATTGCGTGATGCGGGATTCGATCTCCGGGTCGAGTTCCCGCTCGAACTGGTCGCGGTTAAGGTCGCTGAGCTTGTCGAGCATCGCGCGGCGGCCGCTGCGGCAAACGCCGTCGGGGCTACTGAGATAGAGCACCGGTTCGTTGCCAGGACGAAACTGAACGCCTTGATACTTGGAGTCGAGGAAGCCGGAGCCCCACAGCCGGGCGTAGAGGGGTTGGTCTGATTGGTTGGCGCTGACCAGCACGATGAACGAGGGCAGATCGTCGTTCATTGTGCCCAGCCCGTAGGAGAGCCAGGCGCCCATGGAGGGACGGCCGGCGATTTGCGAGCCGGTCTGGAAGAACGTGATCGCCGGGTCGTGATTGATGGCTTCGGTCCACATCGACTTGACGAAGCAGAGGTCGTCGACGATCTGCCGGTGGCGGGGGAGCGCCTCGCTGAGCCAGGCGCCCGACTGGCCGTGCTGTGCGAACTTGAACTGCGAACCGGCCAGCGGGATCGACGCCTGCTGAGCGCTCATGCCGGTGAGGCGCTGGTCGCCGCGAACGTGCGCCGGGAGTTGCTCGCCGTTCATCTTGTTGAGCAGCGGCTTGTAGTCGAACAGGTCCTGCTGCGCAGGGCCGCCGGATTGAAAGAGGTAGATCACGCGCTTAGCGCGCGGGGCGCGCGGCGTGCGGTAGGGGGCGTCGGAGGCCAGTGCGGCGGCTGGGGCGCCGGCGGCGGCTGGTTCGCTCAGCAACGAGCCGAGGGCGACGGCGCCCAGGCCGGCGGCGCTTGTGCCGAAGAAGTGGCGGCGGGTGACGGCGGCGGCGTGGGGGTACGTGCGGGGCGGCATGGGGGCGGTTGGGTCTTGGCGATCGCTTCGCACTGGCGGACGGCGGCGGCGCACTTCGACTCCGCACTGGCGGCGGGACGCCCGTGGCACGCTTGGTCATCGCTCGTAGATCGCGGCGTCGAGGTTGAGGATGGTTTGGCAGACGACTGTCAGGGCGGCGAGCTCGGCCCCCGGGGCGTCGGAAGGCGTTTCGGTTTCGCCGATGCGGAGCAGCTTCGCTGGATCTTGTTCGGAGGCGTCTTCGAAGGACTGCCGCTGCTCTTCGTACAGGTCCGATAAGAGGGCAAGTTCGTTCGCGGTGGGCGGGCGGGCGGCGAGGGCCAGAAAGGCGCGGCTGATTTGATCGGCGAGAACCGGCTCGTCCCGAGCGACGTTCGCGGCAAGTACGCGCGCAGCCTCGACGAACTGCACGTCGTTCAGCAGCACCAGGGCCTGCAGCGGGGTGGTGGTGGCGCCGCGGGCGATCGTGCAGACTTCGCGGGAAGTGGCGTCGAAGATCATCATGTTGGGCAGCGGTGCGGTACGCTTCCAGACCGAGTAGAGCGAGCGGCGGTGCAAGGCCGTGCCGGTCGACTGCCGATACGCCGGCGACATGCTGTTGGTCTCGCGCCACAGGTCGCCGCCGGGCTGATAGGGCGACACGGGGGGGCCGCCCAGTTGGCGGTCCAGCAGGCCGGAGGCCGCCAGGGCCAGATCGCGAATTTGCTCGGCTGAAAGGCGGCGACTGGGCCCGCGGGCCAGCAGCGCGTTTTCAGGATCGCGATCGCGGAGCTCGGACGAGGCCCGCGAGTCCTGTTGATAAGCGGCCGAGAGGACGATCTGGCGGCAGAGCCGCTTGACGTCCCAGCCGTGGTCGACGAAGTCGCGGGCGAGCCAGTCGAGCAGTTCGGGATGGGTGGGCGCCGCGCCTTGACGGCCGAAATTCGCCGGCGTGTCGACCAGTCCGCGGCCGAAGAAGTTCATCCAGAAGCGGTTCACGGCGACGCGGGCGGTGAGCGGGTGGTCGCTGCCGGTGAGCCAGCGGGCCAGGCCGAGGCGGTTCCGCGGGGCGTCCGGCGGAAACGGCGGGAGCATCTGTTGAAATACGTCGCGCGTGACGCGGTTGGCGTCGCTTTTGGGGGCGTCGTAGGCCCCGCGGCCGAGAATATAGGTCGGCCGCGGGTCGGGCAGTTCGTCCATCACCGAGACTTCGTGGATTTCGTCCTCGGCGGCGACGAGCTTCTGGCGGGCGGCGCGAAGCTTGCCGGCCGCCTGGCGCGAAGGTTCGTCGAAGGCGGAGAGATATGTTTCGAGCACGTCGGCGCCGGCAGCTTCCGCAGCGTCGTCGTTGTGGAGCCAGGCAATTTCCAGCGGCGTCAGGGCCCGCGCGTAGGCACGGAAGTCGTCGACGTCGCCATCCTTGAAGCCGCGGTCGCGGAACCGCTGGCCGAGCGTGAAATGACCGTCGCCGTAGGTGGCGAGGGCCGCGCTTTTGTAGAGATGATCGGCAGTGACGCGCACGGGCAGCTCGCGGCCGGCGAGATATAGCTTCAGGCCGGCGGCGCGGCTGGAGCCGTCGTACGTGACGGCGACGTGCTGCCACTGGCGGCTGGCGATCGGCCCGGTCGCCTCGACGCCGATGGCGTTGCCGGGCCAGACGCGGTAGCAGCGGGCCGAGAGCATGCCGCCGGCGAGCATCACGTCAAATCCATTGGGACCGACGTCGGTGCCGAAGGTACGGTGGGCGACGACCACCGGAAGCGGGTTGGCGGCGTTGTCGCGGAGCCAGAGGTCGATCGTAAGCGCGTCGCAGCGATCGATGGCAAGCAGGCCAGGAAAGACGGCGCCATGGTCGCCGTCGAAGCGGAGGGCTTTGTCAGCCGAAAGGGGTCGGGATGCTTTTGCGACTGGCGGGTTGGTATCGCTGGCTGTGTCTCCAGTCGCAAAAGAATCCCGACCCCTTTGGCGGGGCACTTGGGTAAGGCCGGCAGCGCTGCCGACGGCGGAAGCGCCGGGGGCGTCGTTGTTGAGCGAGGCGGGGTCGCCGTCGAAGGAAAAGTGGGCAAGTAGGTCAGGCGAAGGGGGCCGGGATGCTTTTGCGACTGGCGGGTTGGTATTGCTGGCTGTGTCTCCAGTCGCAAAAGAATCCCGACCCCTTTCGGCGAGCCACTGGTTATAGCGCTCGCGGCCCGACTGGCGGGTCTCGGCCAGGGCGACTTCGGCGGCGGTTACTTCAGCTTGGGCGGCGGCGAGGCGGGCCTCCTGCTCGGCCGTCGGCAGCAGCAGCGACGGGGCCGGGACTTTGGCCGTATGGTCGTACATGCCGCTTTCGGCGATCGAATTGAAGAACGCTGCCAGGGAGTAATAGTCCCGCGCAAGGATCGGATCGTACTTGTGGTCGTGACAGCGGGCGCATTCGACGGTCAGCCCCAGCATGGCGGCGCCGAAGGTCTGCACGCGATCGGCGGCGTTCTCAGCGAGCCACTCGGCGGCGATCGAGCCCCCTTCGTTGGTCATGCGGTGCATGCGGTTGAAGGCCGTGGCCAGGATTTGATCCCGCGTGGCGCCGGGCAGCAGGTCGCCGGCGAGCTGCCAGGCGAGGAACTGGTCGTAGGGCAGTTTGTCGTTGAAGTCTCGCACCACCCAGTCGCGGTAGGGCCACTGGGTGTTGAGCTGGTCTGACTGGTAGCCGAACGAATCGGCGTAGCGGGCGGCGTCGAGCCAGGCCGCCGCGATGTGTTCGCCGAAAGCGGGGCTGGCCAGCAGCCGCTCGGCGGCAGCCGACAAAGCGGCGTCGAGATCGATCGCCGCCGCGCGCTCGAAGGCTTCAATCTCTTCGACGCTGGGCGGCAGGCCGGCCAGGTCGAGCGACATGCGGCGCAGCAGTCGCAGCGGGGCGGCGCGGGGGGCCGGCTGCAGGCCTTCGCGCTTGAGCCGCGCCAGCACGAAGCGGTCCAGCGGCTGGCGGGGCCAGGAGGCGTCGCTCGCCTCCGGCAGGTCGACCTGTCGCGGCAGCGGGCGAAACGACCAGTGCTCAGCATACGGGGCGCCGGCGGCGATCCATTCGCGGAGAAGCTGCTTGTCCTGCTCGCTGAGGGACAGGCCGGCCCCGGCGGGCGGCATGCGGAGCTCGTCGTCCGCGCTGGTGATGCGGGCGATTAGCGCGCTCTCATCCGGCTTGCCGGGGACGATGGCCGACTCGACGGCGACCTCGCGACGGTCCAACCGCAGCTCCGCCTGGCGGGTTTCGGCGTCGGGGCCGTGGCAATGGAAGCACTTGTCGGAGAGGATCGGGCGGATGTCGCGGTCGAAGTCCGGAGCAGCGGCTGTGGCGGGCGTGCTGCCGCACGGGATGGCGAGAATCAAAGGTGAGAGGATGGCGAAAGCGAGCTGTCGGAGGGGTTTTTGACGCCCAGGGCGCACCGCCAGCCGCTGGGGAAGGGGTCGGGCGGAAAGGGGTCGGGATGCTTTTGCGACCGGCGGTTGGACCTTGGCGGTTGGCTCCCCAGTGGCAGAGGAATCCCGACTCTCCAGGTTAGCGGAAAGGGGTCGGGATGCTTTTGCGACTGGCGACTCCTTACTGCTATTTGGCTCTCCAGTCGCAAAAGAATCCCGACCCCGTGCGGGTTCAGTCGCTCTCCTGGCCCCACCCTGCGAGGGAGGGGGATGATTAGGCTGCAATTTCATCGGTCCGCCAGCACCGGTTTATGCCAGGATTTCATGGACCACGCGCGCCGGGTCGACGCCGGTCAGTTTCTGGTCGAGGCCTTGGAACTTGAACACGAGCTGGGCGTGGTCGAAGCCCAACAGGTGGAGGATCGTCGCGTGGAGGTCGCGGACGTTCACCGGGTCGCGGGCGACGTTGAAGCCGAAATCGTCGCTCTCGCCGAGGGTGACGCCCCGTTTCACGCCTCCGCCGGCGAGCCACATGGTGAAGGCGTTGGGGTGATGGTCGCGGCCGGCGCCGGGGCTGTGCGGATCGCCCTGCACCATGGGGGTGCGGCCGAACTCGCCGCCCCAGACGATGAGCGTCTCGTCGAGCAGGCCGCGCTGTTTGAGATCGCGAACCAGGGCCGCGCACGGCTGGTCGGTGTGCTGGCAGTTGTTCTTGAGATCGGGAACCAGATTGCCGTGCTGGTCCCAGGCTTCGTGGAAGATTTCGACGAAGCGCACGCCGCGCTCGACCAGCCGGCGGGCCAGCAGGCAGGTGTTGGCGAAGCTGGGTTTGCCTGGTTCGGCGCCGTACATCTTGAGGATGTGCTCCGGCTCGTCGGCAAGGTCCATGGCCTCAGGGGCGCTCGACTGCATGCGGTAGGCCATCTCGAAGGAATTGATGCGGGTGGCGATCTCCGGGTCGCCGACGAGGCCGAGGTGCTGGCGGTTCAGTTCGTTGATAGCGTCGAGCGACTCGCGCTGCAGGCGGCCGTCGACGCCGGGGGGGCTGGAGAGATACAGCACCGGGTCGCCGACGGTGCGTAGCTGAACGCCCTGGTGGACGGTGGGCAGAAAGCCGCTGCCCCAATTAGCGCTGCCGCCGCTGGGGCCCTTGGCGCCGGTGCTGAAGACGACGAAGCCGGGCAGGTTTTGCGACTCGCTCCCCAAGCCGTAGAGGGTCCAGGCCCCCAGGCTTGGCTTGCCGAACTGTTGCGAACCGGTGCTCATCATGAGCTGCGCCGGGGCGTGGTTGAAGGCCGTAGTGACCATCGATTTGACGATCGCGACGTCGTCGACGACGGTGCTGAGGCGAGGCAATAGCTCCGACAGCTCGGCGCCCGATTGGCCGTAGCGGGCGAACTTGAACTTCGGCCCCATGAGGGTCGAATTGGGATTGATGAACGCGGCGCGGTAGCCGGCCAGCAGTTCGGCCGGGGGGAGCGTCCCGTCGTACCTGGCGAGCTGCGGCTTGTTGTCGAACAGCTCCAGATGGCTGGGGGCGCCGGCCATAAACAGGAAGATGACGTTTTTGGCCCGCGGCGCGTGGCGGGGCGGTCGCGCGGCCAGCGGATTGGTCGAGGCGGCGCAGGCAGGTTCGCCGCCGACGAGATGGCTTAAGGCGATGGCGCCGAGGCCGACGCCGCACTCCTTGAGGAACCAGCGGCGGGCAAGCTCGCGGGGCGGAACGCCCGCGTAGAGATGAGATTGGCAGTTCATGGCATTTGGAGTTAATTGCGAATGAAGTTCTGTTGCCCGCGAAACACGCGAAAAAACGCGGGAAGCAACGAGCTTTAAGCGTTACGATCAGTATTCGATTTAGCGGGGAGGAAATTCGTTTAACAAATCTGGTAGGAATCTCCTTCACTATTGAGATGTGCGCGACTGACGAGACCTGCCTGGGTGTCGGCTCTCGGCTAGCGGCCGACGGCCAGAGGGAAAGGGCCTGATGCTGGCCGATAGCCGATAGCCAAATCTACAACGGGTTCATTAGCGGCGCAGGAATCAATAATTCTCTTTCGCGTTCTTTCGCGTGTTTCGCGGGCAACAACATCGAAGGGCAGCGCGGATGGTCTGTAGTAAGTTGTCAGTTGTTTGTTGTCAGTTGTTTGTTGGCATCGATGGAGTGCAACTGACCACGGACCACGGACCACAGACCACGGACCTCCTTCACTCTTTCGTAATCGTTTCGTCGAGGTTCAATACGACGCGGGCGAGGGCGGTCCAGGCGGCTAGTTCGGCGGTCTGGGCGGGGTTGGCGGCGGGTGGCGACTGCTCTTGGCTGTCGGCGATGAACGCCGCGGGGTCGGCGCCTTCGCTGGCGAAGTGATCCTTCTGTCGGGCGACAAAGGCGGAGAGCGTCGCCAGTTCTTCAGGCCGCGGCTGGCGCGAGAGGCAGCGGCGGAAGGCATAGGCGAGGCGGGACTCATCGCTGTCGCCTCCTTCAGCGACGGTGCGGCGGGCCAGTTCCCGCGCACAGGCCAGGTAGAGCGTTTCGTTGAGCGTGGTGAGCGCCTGCAGCGGGGTGTTGGAACGCACCCGGCGGACGCAGGCTACGTCGCCGCGCGGGGCGTCGAACGTTTCCAGCGCAGGATACGGCACCGAGCGATAGCGAAACGTGTAGAGGGCGCGGCGGTACTGATCGGGGCCGTCGTCGTGGGCCCAGGTTTTCGGACCGTAACTGGTCGGCGGCTGAAACAGGAACTCGGGCGCCGGCGGATAGACGCTCGGCCCGCCGACCTTCCGGTACAGCAGCCCGCTGGCGGCCAGGGCGATGTCGCGGACCGTTTCGGCCGAGACGCGGAACCGCGGGCCGCGGGCCAGCAGCTCGTTGGACGGGTCCCGAGCCAAGAGGTCCGGCGATACGGCGGCCGACTGCTGATAGGCGGCTGATGTGACGATCAGCCGGTGGATGTGCTTAAGGCTCCAGCCGTTATCCATAAGTTCCACCGCGAGCCAGTCGAGCAGCTCAGGATGGGTCGGCACGGCGCCTTGCGTGCCGAGGTCTTCGGGGGTGGCGACCAGGCCGGCGCCGAAGTACGCCTGCCAGAGACGGTTGACGATCGCGCGGGCGGTCGTCGGCGAGCGGCGATCGGCGAGCCAGCGAGCGAAGTCGAGGCGATTGGGGTGTTGTGGAGGCGATTGTCGGATGTTTACGTCTGAATGGGGCGGGGAGGCTGGTTGATCTTCAGCCGAGTTTGCGAGAGGCTCGGCCGCTGGCAGCGGGTGGAGGAACGCGGGTACGCCGGGGGCGACTTCTTCGGCGGGTTTGAGGAAGTCGCCGCGCTGGAGGCGATGGGTCTTCCGCGGCGCGGCGCGCTCGGAGAGGACAAGTTGCGTCGTGCCGCGGGGATGACTCTCCCACAGGGCTTCGAGGCGGCGGTTGGCTTCGCTCCACTCCGGGACGGTGGTCCGCCAATAGCCAAAGACCTCGTCAGCCTGGTCGGCGGTGCGCTCGCTGGCCGGAATGGCGAGGATCGCGCGGACGGCGGCGGGAACCGGATCGGCCTGCGGCTTTTCAGCGTCGGTCAGCGAAAAGCGGAAGCGGCCCAGGTTATGGTTTTGATTGTCGTCGCTGTTCCAGCCGCCGTGATTCTGCACCAGCCGGAACGTGAGCCGCATGCCGCCCTGCACTTCCAAGGGCTTCTCCAAGACGAAGACTGCGTTGTGGGGCGCGTTGCACCGCTGGGGGCCGACGTCGATGCCCCAGGCGGTGAGGTCGTCGCCGTCGTTGGCGTATTCAATCGGGCCGGTGACGCGGCGCTGGCCGCTGCGATCGTCGTAGATGGCGTCCAGCGGGCGGGCGGGCGGGTTTACGTCGGCGGTGGCGCTGGCGATTTTCAGCTTCTGGGTCTTACCGTCGGCAGCGAGCGGCGCGGCGGTGACCTGGAATTCGGTAAGCGCGCAGGTGCCGTAGATCGATCGCCCGGGGCCGCCGTGCGGGAGATTAGGGTCGTTAAGCAGCTCCAGGCGAACGGCCGTAACGGTGGCGGGCCCGCCCACTTCGACGGTGAACTCCGTGTCGTGCTTGGTGGGGGCGTAGCCGGCGGCCAGGATCGAGCCGTCGTCGAGGAGGTAGTGCTTCTGGCCGCCGCTGGAGTCGAGCTGGGGCTTGACGACGGTCCAGACGGGATCGGAACGGCCGTCGCCCTTGCTGGCGCTACGGGCTGGGGGTTGTTCTGATTGTTCCCAGGCGGCCAGCCGCTGGGGCCAGTCGGGGTGGGAGGATTTCAGTTCGTCTTCGAGTTGGCGGATGAGCTTCTCGGTCGCCGACCACTGGGCTTGCTCGGCGAGGGTGTACGCCGACATCTGGGCTTCGTCGCAGTTGTTCAGGAAGGCGAACATGCGGTAGTAGTCGGCGTGCTCGATAGGGTCGTATTTGTGCGAGTGGCACTGGGCGCACTGGATCGTCAGGCCGAGGATCGCCTTGCCGACGGCGTCCATGCGGTCGAACATGGCCTCCATGCGGAACTGCTCGGGGTCGATGCCGCCCTCCTCGTTGATCATCGAGTTCCGCAAGAAGCCGGTGGCGACGCGCTGGTCTTGCGTGGCGCCGGGGAGCAGGTCGCCGGCGATCTGTTCGACGATGAATTGGTCGTACGGCTTGTCGGCGTTCAGCGCCGCGATGACCCAGTCGCGATACATCCAGACGAAGCGCGGCTTGTCTTTTTCAAAGCCGTCGGAATCGGCGTAGCGGGCCGCATCGAGCCACAGTCGGGCCCAGCGCTCGCCGAAGGCCGGCGCGGCGAGCAGTCGCTCGACCTGGGCGGCGTAAGCGGCGGCTGGATCGGCGGCCGCGGCGCGCTCGTAGGCGGCCAGCTCGGCGAGCGTCGGCGGCAGGCCCGTGAGATCGAGCGAGAGCCGCCGCAGGAGCGTGTTGCGGTCGGCGGCGACCGAGGGACGCAGGCCCTCGTGCTCGAGCCGGGCCAGTATGAAGGCGTCGATCGGGTTCTGCACCCATGGTGAATCGCTCACCGGCGGCACGTCGGGCCGTTGCGGGGCGACGAAGGCCCAGTGCTGCTCGTAGCGGGCGCCCTCGGCAATCCAGCGACGGAGCAACTCGATCTGGTCGCGCGTGAGCTCTTTGCCGCTATCGGTCGGAGGCATCCGCAAGTCGGGATCGTCGGAGGTGATGCGTTCGATCAGGGCACTGCCCGCGGGATCGCCGGGCGTGACGACCGACTCGGCGCCGAGGACGTCGTCACTGGCCGCGGCGAAGGCGTCGAGCCGCAGATCGGCCTCGCGATGGGCCGGGTCGGGGCCATGGCACGCGAAGCAATTTTCGGCGAGGATCGGCCGCACATCGCGGTTGAAATCGACCTCGCCGGCGGCAGCCGGTTGGGCAGCCATGGCCAGCAGCGCGAGCCGCCGCAAACCAATCGTGAGGAGGCGTGATGCTTGCATGAGAGAGCACCTGGGCCCAACGGGACTAGCGCGACGAGGATGCGACGCTCGGCGGCACGAGCGGCGGGAGGACCTGGCCGGCCAATGCGTCAGCCGGCCATTATAGCTGGTCGCAGGCGGCGTGAAACGTAGGGTCTCCGGTCGACGTGCGCCGGAGATTGAGGGGGCGTCGCGGCTACAGAGGCCCGCGAATAGCGCGAATGGGCGCGGATGAGCGAGCGTCGTATTGATAACTGCGGCTAATGAACCGTGCCGGGCTGGCGGCTATCGGCTGGTGGCTGGTGGCTGGCGGAAAACTGGTCATCCGGCCGCTAACCGATGGCTGTAGCGGCCATGCTTTGTCAGAATCGGCATGTCCACGCGGACGTGGACATGGCACCCTAATCTTGCAGGTTGACAGAACTGATCAGCCCTGCCTCCCTAACCCCTCCCTTTAAGGACTCGTCCTTATACACATGCTATCGCGAAGGTTCTCGAGGGCGGTGTTGGGCGAGCTGCCAGGCGGCGGCCAGGTCGTCCAACCGGCGCAGGCCGCGCCACAAGGTCTTCGTTCCTGGTTCGCCATCG
>JADLBW010000015.1 GCA_020847515.1 Pirellulales bacterium
ACGTCTCTCAAATCGGGCCACCCCACCCCCGGCCGCGCCCGCCGTTTCCCTGTAGGAATTGGCCGCGCCGTCTTCTAGATTCAAATCCTGGCGAGGCGCCGCCGGCTGGCCTCCAACGGCATGGCCTGCGCGCTACCGCCGCTCCGCTCCGGCGTGCGCGCACAAAAACCGGCCCCATCGGGCAATCGGACGCAAATGGGGTCCGCCCCGGTGCGCTTCGCGATGGCAGTTCGCCGTAACCCTCAGCCCGCCAACAGCTTTGAATTCTGTCGCCGAAAATGCACTCCCGCAGCCGCCAGGAAAAACCGCGAAACCATCGCCAGACCCCTCGCCCCGCGCCGGCCAGCAGCGCCTATGAGGATTTCTGTCGCCCCAATACATCACGCTTGAACAGCAGCCATGATATATGTCGCCGAACCGGCGCCGGTCGATTCCGCCGCCGCCCGCGCAACTCCCGTCCCGCACACGTCTTAGAATTCTGTCGCCAAAAATCGAACGCGTCGCCGCGCCGCGTCACAAACCCGCCGCTTCCCCCTCCTCCGGCTCCCGAAACTCAGGCCGCCTCCCCAGCGCCCCCTGTTCCGCGTTCCACCGACATCCCTTGCAAACCCCAATGCCGTTACAGCCGCACCCCTGCCGCCGGCCGCCGGGGCGCCGACTCCTGCGGCATTCCACAACCTGCCTGCGGGCCGTCATGTAGATTTTCCATGGCTTGAGCTGACGTACCTTTGCCGTTGGTGCGCCGCCCGCCACGGGCCGAAGAACTAGCCGATGACCTCCGCCGCCAAAGAAATCATCGTCGATAAGACCAGCGACCCCCCCGCCGATCGGCCGGACGAGCCGACCTCCGGCAGCGTCGACGTCGAGTTCGCGATCGAGCGCTGCAGTAGCTGCGCGATCCCTGTGGCGCTGCAGTCGCCGACGATCCAGTCGCCGGCCAGCTCCTGGCTCTGCCGCCGCTGCGGGTCGGTCTACTTCGCCCGCGCCCAAGAGCGGGAGGGCCAGCCCTACACGACCGGCGTGCGGCCGGTCTCCTATTTCGAGGTGATGAAGGCCATCAACGTCCACGTCGAAGGCCGCACCGATCCCTCGCTGCAGCGCGACGTTCAGCGGCTGGTGCAGTGCCTGGCGATAAAGACGTTTGTCGGAACCGACGTGCGCCGCCAGCGCCGATTCCCGGTCGCGGCCCCGGTGACGATCATCCCGCTGGGGCGCGATCTACGGGTCGCCGGCCAGCCGGCCCGCGTGATGACGATCAATCTATCGTCCGGCGGCCTGGCCTTTGCCCATCGCCGCCGCCTGACCGAGCCGTTCCTGGCCGTCGACTTCGGCGCCTGCGGCATCGAGATCCTGCCCGCCGTCCTGCAGGTGACCCGCGTGCGGTCGCTGGCGAGCGCTTTCGAGATCGCCGGCAAGTTCCTGTGCCGAATCATGCAGTAACGTGCGGCGCCCGGCCGGCAGGGCCCAGCGGCCGCTCGCGTCCCGGCGGCCCTCCTCGCCAGCGCGCTCACTTCGCTCCAGCGACGTTGAGCCGGACGGCCCACAGCGAGCTGGACGCCCCGATAAACAAGGTCTGCCGGTCAGCCATCCCGAACGAGAGATTGCCCACCGCCTCGGGCGTGAGGATCTTGCCCAGCAATTCGCCCGCCGGGCTGAACGCCTGCACGCCGTCGCCAGCGCCGACGTACAGGTTGCCGCTCGAGTCGCACCGAAAGCCGTCGGGAACCCAGGGGTTGATCTCGGCGAAGACCCGCGGGTTCGAGAGCGTCGAGCCGCCAGCGTCGACGTCGAAGGCCATCAGCCGGTGGGGCCGGAAGGCGCCGTGCGTCATCCCGGTGTCGCCCACGTACAGCGTCCGCTCGTCAGGCGAGAAGCAGATGCCGTTGGGTTTATCAAAATCCTCGCTGACGGCGGTGATTTCCCCCGTGTCGGGGACCACGCGGTAGACGCGGTTACGCTGCTGCTCGGGCGGCTGGGCGTGACCAAACTCGGGAACCAGCCAGCCATAATCAGGATCCGTGAACCAAACCGTGCCGTCGCTTTTCACTACGACGTCGTTGGGCGAGGTCAACCTTCCGCCCTGATATCGATCGGCCAGCACGGTCTGGGAGCCGTCGTGCTCGTAGCGCATGACGCACCGCCCGCGGGTCAGGCAGGAGATGACCCGCCCTTCGGCGTCGACGGCATTGCCGTTAGCCGTTTGCGCCGGTTGGCGATAGACGCTGAGACCCTCGCGCGGGGTCCACTTCATGACCCGGTCGTTGAGGAAGTCGCTGACGACGAGGAATTGCCCGCGCTCGACCCAGCAGACCCCTTCGGAGAATTTGAAATCGCTGGAGAGCAATTCCAACTTCGGCCCGCTGCCGAGGATGCGCTGAAACTCGTCGGAGAGAATGACAAACGGGGATGACATGTAGGCTTTATCGCTTCCAGGGCTGCGGCGTCTGGCAACGCCGCCGTGGTTGGCCGATGTACGTCCTAAGGCAGCGGCAGCCGCCGAGGAGCGGCTCAAAAATCCCGAAAGAAGCCCCCCGCGGTCCAGCCGCCGTCAACCGCCAGGATCTGGCCGGTGATGTAACCGCTCTCCGGGGCGCAGAAGAAAAGGACCGCGTGGGCCGTCTCTTCGCACGTGCCCGGGCGGCCCAGCGGGACGTGGCTCAGCAGCCGCTCGGCCCGCTCCCGCTCGGAGGCGTTTTCACCGTAGTACAGGCCCTTGGTTCCCGCCGTAAGCGTCGAACCGGGGGCCACGCAATTGACGAGGATGTTATGCGGCGCCAATTCAATGGCCGTTCCCTTCGTCAGGTGAACGAGGCCCCCCTTGGCCGCGATGAACGCGCATTGGAGGCGCACCGGAACGATTCCCAGCGACGAGGCGATGTTGACGATCCGCCCGCCGGCGCCGTGCGCGATCATCGCCTTAGCGACCGCCTGAGTCGCCAGATACGTCCCCGTGAGGTCGACGTCCACGATCCGCTGCCACTCTTCGAGCGGGAACTTGTCGATGTTGACCCGGTGCTTGGCGGTGTTGACGCCGGCGTTGTTGACCAGGATGTCGATGCCGCCAAGCTCCTCGACGACCGCCCCCACGCCGCGGTCCACCGAGTCCTTCTTCGTAATGTCCATCGTGACGGCCATAGCGCCTTCGACCTTCGCGGCGGTCTGCTGGGCCAGTTCGCCGTTGATATCGGCGTAGGCTACGCGGGCGCCGTTGGCCGCCAGCGCGTGGGCTATCGCCTCGCCGATGCCTTGCGCGGCCCCGGTGACCAGCGCCCGCTTGCCTTCAAGTGCGACCTTCATGACGTGACTGCTCTCTTGGCTAAGAATGGTGAACTGCGATTGGTCGATCGCCTTGCGACCTCGGGCATGCCGCGCTGCACGCTAGTGATCCGCCTGTCGATCGTCGGCCGCCAGGGCGGCGAGGATCTTCCGCGGAGGCGTATAGGGCTGCCGGCCGTGAGCCACGAGCTTATTGTCGCAAATGAGCAGATCGCCGGCCTTCCAATCGAACATCGTCATCGTGTCGGCAATGGTTTTTCGGATGATCTCGAGGTCGGATACCAGGAGTTCCGATCCGTCAGCGTGGGTCGACTGGTAGAAGAACCGCGTCGACATGGCGGGACGAAGCCGATCAGCTTCGGCCTTCTCCTCGGGCGAGGGGCCGAGGAAGTCCCCGGTCCAGGGCGCAAATGCCGTATGCAAAAGATGGGCTTGATTGAACCAGATCTTTTCCCCCGTCACCCGATGGCAGCGGGTCGAAGGCGACGGCTGCTGGAATACCCGCACCCCGCCGTCGTCAGTCCACTCGATGCGCCACCCGCGTTTGGCGGCGAAGGCCTCCGCCTCGCTTCGGTCGGCGGTTCCGAACACCGTAGGCCAGGTGACTTCGTATCCTGCCGCTTTCGTTTCGGGAAGCTGACGGGTGAGCCTCAGCCCTTTGGACTCGAACCGGTCGATGAGATCCTGGGGGAGCTTTTGCAGTACGATTCGCATGTCGCACAGCGGCGTCTGGCCGCCGGCGGCCGGTTCGATCTCGCAGAAGAAGGCCACCTTATCGGGCGTGGGATCGGGAAAATTCGGCGACGGCTCCAGATAGCTCATCTCCTGGTGGAGTCCGATGGTCAAATGGGACGGCGCGTCGGTCGACGATACGATCTTGCCGCTGATCGCGCTGCGCGGCGTGGTGCCGCCGGCGTAATCGAGCATCGTGTGCGACGTCGCCTTGATGACCGCTTCAAAGTCGTCGGCGCCCTGGAGGCATTTGAAGTTGCGGAACAGCAGCGCCCCATGCTTGTGCAGCAGCCTGTCGAGTTGCGACCGATGCTCCTTGAGCCAGGCGAGCAGCTCCTCGCGCGAAACGTCCGCCTGGGCGGGCTTCGCCTCAATGATTAACGGTAGCGGCGAACTGCCAAAGGTTTTCAGAACTGCTAACTCAGTTAACGATGCCGGGGAGTCGGTAAGCATAAGTTGCCTTCGAGGATGGATCTCATGACGGCGAGGAGCTCGATGATGCAAACGCCGCGAGCGTCCTCGTTCCAGTCGAGAATTTCCGTTAACGGAGATCTGAAGAACAGTCGATTGCCCGCTCAGCGAGCGCGGCGGGGACCGGGTTAATTGTATGATAATTAAATCGGCGTGCAAGCGCATTTCGGCAGCCCCCGCGAGGTGAGGAGAAGCCGCGCAAAAACGCTATACGTCCCGAGCCGGGGCGTCGTCGGCAGGCCGACCCGCCGCGCCATTTACTCCCGGTCGAGGGCGGCGCCCGCCTTCGCCGCGATGACCGCAGCCAGGCGGCCTTGGCCATAGACGTTGGGGTGAACGCCGTCGTAGGCGGCGCACGTGGGCCGACCGACGCCGTATTCCGAAGCGAGCATAGCCGTTTCGATCAAATGCACCCGGGCGTCGCCGGCAGCGTTGCGCGCCGACGCGGCCTTCGCAATCTCACCGGCATGAACTTGCAGCGGCGGCACAATGCAGAAGATGCGGGAGGTCGGACACGCCGCCCGGACCGCCGCGAGCCACTGGACGTAGGCGTCGGTAATCTCCTTCTCAAAATCGTTCGTCCCCATGGCGCAAAAGACGTAATCGGGCTGCGGAATGAGTTTGCCCTCCGTAAGGCGCGACGTCTCGGAATCAAACCGGTCCCAGGTGGCAGTCAGCGGGGGCAACTCGAGCCCCCGCACCATCCCCTGGCCGCCGGATCCCAGTTGACCATATTCGGCGTCCAGCGCCGCTGCGAGCAGGGGCAGCCAGGTTGCGCGGGCGTTGTTCGGTTCCAGCGCTTGCCACGACGCAAAGGCGCCGTCGACGCCGACGCCCTCGGTAATCGAATCGCCGAACCCGATGGCGAGCTTGCGCCGGCGCGGCGTGGGCTCGATCTGCCCGCCATCGTCAAGCGCGAAACCAGCCACCCTCAAGCGGCTCGAGGTTTTCGTCCAGCGGCCGTTGGTGAGATCCGCGGCCCGAAAGATCACTTCGACGCGATGCGGCCGGGCGGGGTCGAGCTGGTCGGCAAGCGCGAGCGAATAATCGCCGGCGTGTTGGCGCAGTGCAGCAACCTGGTAGGGCTCGTCGTCAATCGAGAACTCGATGATCGGCATCGACGCTTCCGGACAACCGATGTTCGCCTCCCCAGCGACGACAAGGGCGATGCGCGACGTTGCACTGAAGGCGCCGCGGAGGTAGGCCCCCGGCATGGCCGCTTCGATGCGCTCGTTCGTCGGCGGCCCCGTCTGCTTCCACACGTACGGGGCACGGACGATCTGCGGATGGAGGCAAGAGACGAACTGCCGCCCGCTCTGCGATTCCGACCCATAGGCCCCGACCGGCAGGGCGGCGAATCCCGTCGCCGCCAAGGCCGCGATCCCTGCTACGGCTCGTAGCCGGTCAGTTCGCCCAATGTTCGTACACAGCGTGCGGCCGCGATGGTGCACTGGGACTCCGGCGTCGCGCATCGGCGAGCTCCTTATCCTCGCTCGCGCATGGCGAGCAGCTTACGAAACCGCTCTCGGGCTTCGTGCGAGAACTGGTCGAGCGACACGGCGCCAATCAATGCGGCGCCTTTGACGACTTCGGCGTAATCCGCGTCGATTCCCAGCGCGACAAGGCCGCTGTTAATGACCCCCAGCAAGGCGACGGCCAGCACGACGCCGGGAATGCTTCCCTCTCCGCCGGTGAAGGCGACGCCGCCGAGGATGACCGCCGTGATGACGTCGAGCTCCATCCCCACGCCGAACGAAGGGCTCGCCGATCCGAAGCGGCTGGCGGCGAGCGCGCCGGCCACGCCGACGATAACGCCGTTGGCGAAGAAGACTCCCAGCCGCAATCGCCGCACGCGAATGCCGACCGCCTCGCAAGCCGCTTGATTCGCCCCCAGGGCCAATACGTGGCGGCCGACCGTCGTGCGCGACAAGACGATGTGAGCCGCCAGGGCGAACAGCAAGAAGATCAATATTGGCGACGGCACGCCCCATAGCCGCGCTTGTCCGGCATGGGCGAATTCCTCGGGGACCCCGCGGATCGAGTAGCCGCCGGTGGCCAAGAGTACGATCCCGCGAATGATCGACATGCTGCCCCGCGTGATGATCAACGGCGAGAGCTTGATTCGCCATGCCAACGCGCCGTTGATCCAGCCGACGCAACCACCCAGGATCACGCCCACGGCCAACGCAGCCCCCGGCGGGATGACGCGGGCCAGCACCGCGGCCGTGACGCCGACCAGCGCGAAGAGAGACCCGATCGACAGGTCGATACTGCCGCTGATGATCAGAAAGGTCGTGCCAATCGCCGTGATGCCGATGAACGACATCTGCAGCGCGACGACAATTGCATTCTCGGGACTGAGATATCGCGGCCGGAGCGCGCCAAGCAGCGCCAGGACGGCCGCCAACGTCAATGCAAGGCCCAGATTACGAGCATGCGGGCGGAGGAGGTTTCTCCATCCCCGGCGGGTCGCTGCGCCGATTGATTGCGGCGCCGCGTCGGCGGAAACAGCTCGGGAATCAGGGCTCGCGCTGGCATTCATGGGGCGGAAGGCTCGGCCAGTAGTCCGGCCATTGCGGCCACGACCGTTTCACGGTTTGCCTGAGCGGCGGGCTGATCGAGGACCAGGCGTCCCTGACGCAGCGCAACAATGCGATCGGCGACCGCGAATACGTCGTCGAGGTTATGGCTGATCAGCAGCGCCGCGACGCCGCGGTCGGCAACGCCGCGGATCAGTCGGAGCGTCGCCTCCGTCTGCCGGGTCCCTAGCGCGGCGGTCGGTTCGTCGAACATGACCAGCCGGGGCGAAGCAGCCATAGCCCGGGCGATGGCGATCGCCTGCCGCTGGCCGCCGGAAAGCTGGCGAACGGGCGCCGAAAGATCCCCGATCGCGGCGCCGACTTCCGAGAGCCGCCGGCTCGCTTCCGTGCGGGCCCGTCGATGGTCGATGAACTTCAGCGGCCCCAGACGCCGACGGGTCGGCTCCTGGCCCAGCAGGACGTTAGCCGCGGCGTCGAGGTTGTCGCATAACAGTAGATGCTGATGTACGGTCTCAACGCCCAACTCGCGGGCTTGTCGAGGCGAAAGCTGCTCGACGCGCTCATCGCCAAACCACAACTCTCCATGATCGGGCTGATAAAACCCGGTGAGAATCCTGACCAACGTACTCTTGCCGGCGCCGTTGTCGCCAACCAGCGCCAGGACCTCGCCCGCTGAAAGGGAAAGCGTTACCCCGTCGAGGGCCTTCACGCCGCCAAAGTATTTGCTCACGGCGATGCACTGGACAACCGGCGATTGGATATGCGAGGTCATGCGCCGATATTGCCAGACCGCTAAGGGCGGCTATGCCTTCAGTCGACCGTCGGTCGGAAGCGACAGGGATCAGGGCGGATGGACTGTCCGGGCAGCGTGAGCCAGTAGTCGACTCAGGCCGCGGGCGAAGCCAGCGGCGAGTCGCTATAGATCATCACCGTAGGATCGTGAAAATACTTCTGGTGGTCAGCCGCCTGCGGATCCGCGCACATGCGGCGAATCGCAGCGATGTTTTCCCGCGTGACTAGCCGGCCGATTTGCTTGCGCGTCGGCTGGATGGTCTCGCCCCGCAGGGCGCGGAGGATGTCGCGCATGGCCGCCGCCGCGCTGTAGGGAAACAGGTAGCTCCAGGTAGCTTGATACACGCCGCCTGCGGCGATCTTATCCAGGACCATCGCGGTGCCGTCGCAACTGGCGACCAGGAACTCGTCGGGGTTTGTCCTCCCCGCTTCGTTGGCCGCCGTATAGCATCCGAAGCCAGGATCGTCGGCGTGGGCCAGCAGCGCGCAGAGCCGGGGATGGGCTTGCAGCATGTTGGCGGCGCCGCTCGAGCCCAGCTCAATCGAATGACCATGCACCTCGGCGACCACCTTGGCGCCGGGACATCCCTCGGCGAGGCCGTCCTTCATTCCCTGGGCCCGCACCTCCAGGAGGGGATCGGCCGAATTGCCAAGTACGCCGACCTCGCCCGCGCCGCCGCGTTTTTCATTAATCCACCGGGCGGCGAACAGCCCGACCTGTCGCCCGCTTTCGTGCTGGTCGAGGATGATGTTTTGGGTGGCGCCCGTAGCGGGGGAGGCGCCGTGGCTTACCATGACGACCCCCGCTGCCACGGCCCGCGCTACGATCTCGTCGAGCCCGATCGACGGAGGCGCTAAGAAAAACACGGCGTCGTAACCCTGGGCGATGAACGCTTCAATATCCTGAAGCTGCTTCATCGGGTCATTTTCGCCGTCGACGACGACGATTTCGACGCCCGGGGCCGATCGCTGCGCCTCGCGCCTCATCTCTGCGTAAAGATCATTCAGAATCTCGACCCGGTGCGGGCTGGCAATGCCGATCCGCTTGCCCGAAAGCTCGCCTGCGCCAGCCGTATTGGCCGACGGCCGCGCGCAGCCATGGATCGCCGACAAGAGCAGCCCGCCGGCGGCGGCTCCGATTCCTTCCAGAAAGGCCCGCCGGCGCCAGCAGCGCGACTGAGCGAGCGACGGAAGGGCCGATTCAGAAGGTCGCGCAGTCATCGGCTCAACTCTGCCAGTCGCTACGAGGCGAGCGCGTCGCGGCGGTTCACCGCATAACGAGCCAGCTTTTCTTGGAATCCCGGCCGCACCAGGACCTCTCGATTTACAACATTCGCGGGGATTTCTCCCTGGGACGCGGCGATCATCCCGCGGGACATGGCCTCCATGGTTTGCCGGGCCGCCTGGCGCGTCGACGGAAGCCAATGAGGGGTCAGGATCACATTATCGAGCGCGTTGAGCGGATGATCCACCGGCAGCGGTTCGTGCTCGAACACGTCGAGCCCCGCTCCGGCGATCTTTCGCTCTTGAAGCACCTCGACCAGTTCCCGCTCGTCGACCAGCTCTCCCCGGGCGACGTTGATAAAATAGGCGGAAGGCTTCATGGCCCGCAAGTGCTGCCGCTTGATCATCCCCCGCTTGTCGTCAGTCAGCCGAGCGTGAAGGCTGACGAAATCGGCCTGCGCGAAAAGCTCCTCCAGGCTGTCGACCAAGGTCACGCCCACTGCGGCGGCCTGGAGGGGATCGGCGCTGGGCGAATAGGCGATCGAGCGCATGCCGAACGGCTGGACCAGGCGAACTAGCTCGACGCCGCTCTTGCCCAGCCCGACGATGCCCAGGGTATGGCCCGGCAGATCGTCGCCCATCATCTGCGGCTGCAGGTCCCAACGGCCTTCGCGGACCATCCGCTGATGCTGCGGCAGCTTTTTCGCCAGGGCGAGCATGAGCACGAACGCCGACGAGGCGGTGGCGTGGGTCAGCGTGTCCGGGGCGTTGAACACGGCGACGTCGGCCGCGGTGCACGCGGCCATGTCGATCTTGTCGCAGCCGGCCCCAGCCCGGCCAATGACTACGAGATTGTCGGAGCCCTCGGCAAAAGCGCTCGCCTTGACCCACGGTCGAAATATCACGATGCCGTTGGCCTGGTGCACGTGGTTCGGCTTGACGGCCATCGAGTAGACGTTGGCCCAGTAGGCGTCGTCGTTCCGCTGGGGCTGCTGGTCGCGCAGGAAGTCGCAGGCTATCCAGGGAGCTTGCTCGTACAAGTCGAGGGCGATATCGCCGCCGTTGACGGTTACCTGGCCGTCGACGTCGAGGTAATCGCCGGTATACCGGACGCAAAAATCGCGCATGGACCGCCTTACCACCGTTTGAGGGAATCTAGAGTCGTCGATTCCAGCACCGCGTCAGGCCGCGCGAGAAAATCCTCGCGGAGCGTCGTGCCCAGCCCAGGCTTGCCCTCCAGGAACAAGTGTCCTTCGGCGATCTTGATCTTGTCGGTGACGACCTCGTTGTACCAGCCGTCGATGTAGCCGCGAACGGTCTCCATCGTCATGGCGTTGGGGATGTGCAGCATGAGATGGGCGGCGGCCCACAAGCCGACCGGGCCGATCGTGTCGTGGGAGGTAATCGGCAAGAAGTACGTGTCGGCCAGGCTGCAGATCTTTCGCCCTTCGGTAAAGCCGCCGCACCAGGAGAAATCGGGCATGATGACGTCGGCGGCCGGCTTTTCGATCCACGGGCGCATCTGGTAGCGCGTGAACACGCGCTCGCTTTGGCAGATGGGAATGCTCGTTTGGGCCTTCAGACGCACGTAGGCGTCGACGTTGTCGGGCGGCATGATTTCTTCGAGCCACATGATGTCCAGCGGCTCCAGCGCGCGGGCGATTCGCGCCGCGGAGGGGAGGTCCCAGCGGGCGTGTCCTTCGATGGCCACCTGCATCTGGTCGCCGACGGCGCGACGAATGTCCTCGACGATCGAGCAGCCGCGGCGGATTTCGTCGTTGGCGATCGAGTGGCTCAGGATGCCGGCTGCCGTCTTACCGCCCCACATCACGACCTCGTCTCCGGGGCGCGTCGGGCCGGCCAGCGTCGCCCCGAATTGATCGAACGGCCAGATCTTCATGGCCCGAACGCCCTGCTTCAGCAGCGACTGGGCGACCTCGCCGGCGCGGCCCTCCATGCAGTCGTCGAGGTCCCGGTTGGCGCCGCTGCTGACGCACGTGTTGTACACCGGCACGCGATCCCGATTGCGACCGCCGAGGAGGTTGTAAATGGGCTGGCCCAGGTGTTGCCCGGCGAGATCCCACAGCGCGAAATCGAGCGCGGATAGCGCCCGCATCTCGGCGCCGGCGTAGCCGCAAAAGTTCGCCAGCGAGAAGCAATTGTTCCAGTGGTTCTCGATGTCCAGGGCGTCGCGCCCCAGCAGCAGCGGGGCGTAGGTATCGTGAATGACGGCCGCGATGGCGCGCGGCGTGTAGTACGTTTCGCCAAGGCCGACTAAACCGTCGTCCGTGTGGATGCGGACCCACAGGTTGTTCGGCATCGCCTGGCGGGCGACCCTGTTCTGCGCCTGCCAGGCCTCGGCGGACTGGGCCTCGAAGCGAAGCGTTTCGATCTTGACTATCTTCATGAGAGAGGTCTTCGACGGCGGCGAATATAACCCGCAAGCGGTTCTTAACGACCGCGCGCACTGCGTCCCGCACTGGCATGAAACCGCGTAACCGATCGAGGCGCCCTACCGCGACGATAGTTGGAACGTTTTGCGGTTGAAGAAGTCGTAATCGGGCGCGATCTCCATCCCCAGTTCCGTCTGTTCGTTGTACCGGGCAGGAATCTGCTTTTCAGGGTGCGTAATCTTCATCCGATACAGGCCGCAAAACATGCCGACCTTGATCTGCTTGTTTAGCAGCTCCTGCGGAACCGTCGGCCCGCATGCGCCCGAGGCGCTGACCCCCGATTCTCCCGCCGCGAGCACGCCGCCCATGAAAGGTTCGGGTTCAAAAACGACTTTGGCGCCCTGCAGCGGCCGGCCGTCCATGGTGACGTAGAAGCTGATGGGCACCACCTTCGCGCCGTGCGCCGTCCAGGATGCGATGCGACTTTCAATCTCGCTTGCGTCCAGCTTACTGTCTTTGTTGGCGTCGTATGTGTCGAATTCGTTGTATAGCGACGGAGCGGCCAGGGCTTCGTCTTTTGAGATCGCCGCGTCGCCGTTCTTGTCCGCCAGCTCCATGGCGCCGGACGCCGCCTGCGCCGGGTCTATCACGGGGATGTCGATCTTCGGAGGGCCGGAGTTACATCCTGTAATGGCCGCGAACGCCACGGCCCCTACCACGCCCCACGCCTTTTTAGCCATGTTTGCCTCTCGCAATTCCAAGCTCCTACGCGACGCCGAAGCCGCCGGATGATCGGCGTTGAAATGAGCCGCCCGTAGCGCCGGCTGTCAGACGAATGAAATTTACTGCGCGGAAAGAGGCGCCTGCGACGACGGTGCGGCATTGGCGCGGCTGCCTGGCGACGCCTACTGCCGGCCGGGCGACTATCGTGCAGGGGCGGCTGCTACGGCCGAATGTCGCCGCCCAGGGGCGCCTCTCGATTCCTATTCTCCAAGAACATCCACGTCACGGGCAGGGAAGCGTTCCAATATCGTTGGAATTGGGCGAACCTGCCAGATCAGACAGCGACACGGTCTCGCCATCGGCACGGTTGCCCAAGCGACGGTGAACCTCCGGTGCAATATCAAAACTGATGAATTGTACGGAGCCGTCGCACATGGCGAAAAAGCATCCTGCAGCGTGGGCGCTGCCGAACTTGTGGTTGGTATAGCCCCCGGCTTGAACGTTATCTTGGATAGGCGTGAACACCTGGTTCGCGCCGGGCTCGTAGTGCGTTGTCCGAACGGTATCGTCCTGCGCGCCAGAGTACATCGACCAGTCATTGCCCGCATCGGTTTCGTCTTCATAACCGGTGGGGTTCACAAACTTTTCTCCAGCCGCGTAGGTGTTCGACGTGCCGTCGGTCACCTGGGCGATCGTCACCTCGCTGCGGATGAAGACAATGCCGGTAACTCGGTCGTTGTTTGGCCAATCCTTGAAGGTGCCGTTCTTCCCGACCACGATGTTCGAAAGGGATCCGGCCTTCTGCCACACGATGCACGAACAAAGATCGTTGCCGTTGCAATAGCTCGTATCGCCGAAATTGGCCGCATAATCCGACTTGGCCATCGGCATTCCAGTCTGGTAATCAGAGTTCACCGGGCCGCAGCAGGTTGCAGTCACTTGCGTTCTACCGCGGGTGGGACACATGAACTCAGGCGCCGGCGTCTGCACGATCTTCGCGTTGGTGGCCTTCTTGATGCCGTTGGACTGGCCGTTGGTCACGGGGGTTCCTTTCCCGATGTCGTGCAACGTCGCAAGCTCCATGTACGGCAGTACGCTATAGGCCCATCCGCCTGGCTGCGACTTTCCAAATCCCTCGTCAGGATCGCCGACGAAACTGTGCCCCCAGCCGCCCGAAGGGAAGAACTTCTGCGAATCGTGATGGTTCTGAAACGCCAAACCAATTTGCTTCAAACGATTCTGGCATTGCGAGCGTCGGGCCGCTTCGCGGGCCGCCTGAACCGCCGGCAGCAAGAGGGCCACCAGCACTCCGATGATCGCGATGACGACTAGCAGTTCCACCAACGTGAACGCCGCTCGCTTTCCTTGCACCTTCATCTCTAGACTCCGAAAGTATCGCCCCAGGGGCGGGACCCTTGCGATTGATAACTAGCGTCGCAATGTACAACGGGCGAGCAGAGGCGGCGTGCACGGCTTGCCGCCGCCTCTGGTGCGCCGCTACTCGCATGGCGTGCGCCTGTCAGGCGCCTTCGCAGTGCGGGGCTGCCGCACCGGCGGCGAGCCTCGTCCGCTTGCGCACATGGACGCGAGCCATCATTGCCAGACCGGATGCCAATAGTACGGCTGCGGTAGGCTCGGGTATAGCGCTGGCAGCTCCGGCGGCGCCGGGGGCTCCGAAGTTGTTTTGCCATACGAGGAAATCTCCGCCGTCAACCGCGCCATTGCCGTTGCCGTCGGCGTTGGGGGCTGCGGGCACGGGAAGTATTCCGAATTGATTCTCCCAAACCACCAGGTCGTCGCCGTCGACGTCGCTGTCTCCGTCGTAGTCGCCGTCCAGTCCGCCGCCGCCTGTAGCGAAATACTTCTGGCTGAGGTAACTGGAGACGTCGGCGAATTCCTGGTCCGACAACTTCTTGGCGAAGATGATCAACTCCGCAATATTGCCCGCGAAGGTCTCGCCTTCGCCGCAGCAGGCTTGCGAGTGGCCGCCGAGGCCGAAGGGTTCCGGCGTCGAGGCGTTGCGATTGTTAATCAGGTTGTTAGGCGTCCCCTGGGCGTTAACCCGCTGCGTCCCCAATTCGGTAAGCGTCTGATCCGGACTCATGGCATCGGCGTCGAAGAACTGCAGCGTATCTACTTCGGCGGAGCCCTCGTTATCAGTTATAACTTGCGACGTTACATGCCAGACCTGCTCCGTGGGAGCCACCATGCTCTGATATTCCACCGGACCGTCGTAGGAGACGTGCGTAAAGAACCCTTCGTTGGGATAATTCTTAATGCCGAGCTGATAGACGGAGCTATTGGTTCCTCGCTTGCCATAGATCACTTGATAGCCTAGGATCGGCCCGCCGGTCGAGCCCAGCGACGTGGTGACGTCGGGATTGAAGACGATAAACGTCGTTAGATTGCTGCCGTCGCCGATGTCCAGCGGGTCGAACTCCGGGGCCAAGTTGTTCGTTTGGTACAGTCGGTCCGTTGAGCCGGTGCCGTCCACATTGGGGTCGCCAAGCTGGCTCGTCGGTCCGTCGCGATCGAAGCGGACCGAGGGCGCCATCTTGCCGGCGATCTCGACGAATTGAAGGTGCGGGTTCTCTTCCACCGGGTCGCCGATGAACGGACCAGAGGGATTAGAAGTAGTTCGCGGGGCCATGATGGTGCCGTAGCTGGACCGATCCACCCAGCTCGTGACTGGATCCCCTTCCACAAGGCCGGCGTCGGCGAGCGTCGCTGCGTCGAGCCACAGCCGCAGTGCCGGATCTGAAGTATTGAGGACCGGCGGCACGGCTTGCGCCGCGGCGGTGGCGGCCAGCAAGAGCATCCCGGCACAGCCGAGAACCGCTTTGCTCAGAGCCTGAAAAGTCATGAGAATCCCCCTATTGATTACAGCAGTGCGCGCCTACGGCGACTTAATGCGGTCAGACCGCAGGTGAAGATAATTAGGTTGCCAGTGGCCGGTTCAGGAACCGCGCTGACGGCTTGAGCGGCCGGCGGAGCGAAGTTGCTTTGCCAGACGAGGAAATCCCCTCCGTCCACAACGCCGTTTCCGTCGCCATCGGCGTTTGGCGCTGCGGGCACGGGGAGTATTCCAAACTGATTCTCCCAAACCACCAAGTCGTCGCCGTCGACGTCGCTGTCTCCGTCGTAGTCGCCGGCCAGTCCGCCGCCGCCGGCAAAATACTTCTGGCTGAGGTAGCTGGTGACGTCGGCGAATTCCTGGTCGGTCAACGTCTTGGCGAAGATGATCAGCTGGGCGATGTTGCCGGCGAAGGTTTCGCCCTCGCCGCAGCAAGCCTGCGAGTGGCCGCCAATCCCGAACGGTTCGGGCGTCGAGGCGTTGCGATTCTGGATATTGGTGACCGGCGTGCCGTCGCCTAGCCTGACCCCCAACTCCGTGAGAGTCTGATTCGGGTCCATGTCGTCCGAGTCGAAGAACTGCAGCTCGTCGGCGCTGGTTCCGGGGATGTCGTTGATCGCCAACGACGTGACGTGCCACGTCTGATCGGTAGGCGGCGTGCCGCTGTAGTAAGAGGTGTTGCCGTCGTAGGTCACATAATTGAACAGGCCCAGCGTGTCGCCTGGAAAGTTCCAGATGCCCAGCTCGTAAACGGCGCTGTTGGTGCCCCGTTTGCCGAACACGACTTCAGCCCCCAAAATCGGTCCTCCTTGGTCGTTCAGGGACGTCGTGACGAACGGCTTAAAGACGACGAACGTCGTCAGGCTCGTGCCGTCGCCGATATCGAGCGGATCGAAGCTCGGCGCCAGATTATTCGTTTGATAGAGCCGGTCGGTCGAGCCGGAGCCGTCGACGTTCGGATCGCCAAGCTGGCTGGGCGGTCCATCGCGATCGAAGCGAACGCTGGGCACCATCTTCCCGGCGATGTCGACGAACTCGAAATGCGGCTTCTCTTCGACAGGATCGCCAATATAGGGGCCGTTGGGGTCGGTGGTGGTTCGGGGCGCCATGATGGTGCCGTAGCTCGATTGATCGACCCAACTGGTCACCGGATCGCCGTTGACCAGCCCCGCGTCGGCGAGGGTGTCGGCGTCCAGCCACAATCGCAGCGCCGGGTCTGACGTATTGAGGACCGGGGGCGCCACTTGGGCTGCAGCGTTAGCGGCGAGCAGCAGGGCCGCCGCCTGACCAAGGGCAATCCTCGGGAAAAACTTGTGAAATGCCATGACGGATCGTCCTTCCAAATCGTTAGTACTGCGTTGGAAAAGTCAACTTCGGGACGCTCAATCAGCGGAACGCGACTGGCGCTAGCCGTCAATCGCGTCGAAACCTTCCCATTAATTGTCTCCTAGCCCTCCCCATAGCCCGTGACGGTTTCGCACGCCGCCGGACTATGATCGCGCAAAGCGAGCCGACGGTTAGCGACGCGTCCGTCAGTAGTGCTTTCTAGGTTGATGGCTTAGGCGCCCGGCGCTAGCAAGTGACGCGGCGCCGCAACGCGCCGACGCCTACCAGCCCAATCAGCCCTGCCAATACCGACGCCGGCTCCGGGACGGCCAAATACCTGTCAGCCAGATAGGCGTACACCTGATCCTTTTCAGCCGGCGACAACTCTCGGGCGTAGATGATGATCTCGGCAATGTTCCCGGCGAACGTCTCGCCCTCGCCGCAGCAATCTTGGGCGTGCCCGCCGATGCCAAACGGCTCTAGCGAACCAGCGGGATCTTCGTTGATGCCGTCATTGCGGTCGGCGATCAGGCCGCCGTTGGTGGGGACCGGCAGGTTCACCAGCGGGGCGAGCGCGTCCTCCGTCGAGTTGGAGCGAAACGTAACGGCGTCGTTGGGGGCCTGTTCGACCAGGGAATATTCGACGATGTTCCAATTGCCCGCCGGAATGGTCGCTTGCGTCTGATAGCTGGTGAAGGCGTCGTAGCTGACATGGTTAAGGCGGCCGGCGGCGTTGATGCCGATTTGCATCAAGGACGCGTCGTTGCCGCGCTTACCCCACACCACCTGGAAGCCCAAGGCCCCGCTGGTGGTGACGTTCGGCTTGAACACCGTAAAGCTGGTCATCGCCGTCCCGTCGGCGATCGCCAGGGGATCGCTGCCGGGCGCCAGGTTAGTGGTTTGGTAGAGCCGGTCCGTGTTGCCGGAACGATCGACGGCCGGATCGCCGGAGGGGAGGGCGCCGTCTCGTTCGAACCGCAGCGTCGGAAACGTGCGGCCGTTGACAGTGACGGTTTCCAAGTGCGGATGTTCCTCGACCGGCGTGGTTCCGTCCCATCGGGTGGTGCGCGGCGCGAACACGGTTCCGTAACTCGACGAATCAACCCAGTGAGTGACTTGTGCATCCTCGGCCAGTTGCAGCGAATCGGCCCGAAGCCAAAGGCGCAGATCGCCCGCAGGCAATTGAGCGTGCACCTTCGCGCTAAACATCGCGAACGCCAAAGCCGATGCCGCAACCGTCAGGGTGGGTCGTGTCATGAGACGTACTCCGGAGATGTGACAAGTGGTGAAAAATCTTCGCGCCGAATTCTCTGTTCGCCGAACCACGACTGATTTGTATCAGCGACCCGCCTGCGCTTCATCGGCCAGCCCCCCAGGCAAGCCCCCGACACACGTGTGCGGATGAAGTGCGATGCGGGCCGCTGACACTGCCCGTCGAAAGCGAGAATGACAAAAGAAGCAGATCAGCGCCGCTGCATGCGGCTAATTATATGACAAATGCGTTTTTGTAAGATAATTTGATTGGGCTCAAGAGTCAACAATCTGCGCACGGACTTGTCGATTTTTTTCTGCCGCAAACCCCCTGGCTGCTATCCGCCAGGGAAGGACAAACCTGCGCACCGCCGCCGTGTTGAGTCGCTTTTGCGTCGCGGTGCGCCGCGGCGAACGCTCTTCCCCAGGCCCGGACCGCGCCAATAGCGGAAATCAGGAAGGCCGATTTAGCAGCGGACGCTCAAGCGGCTCCGCCCACTTCGTAGCCGAGTTCTCGCAGCAGCACGGCAATTTCCCGGCGGAACGCATCTTGCAACGGCAGCACCGGAGGCTGCGCCTCGCCGACCGGCGGGCCAATCATATTCAGCGCCGCCTTCATAACGCTGAACCAGTGGGCCCCCTCGCCTTTGGACAGGTAGCTGCTGAATTGAATGCGCATCAGCGGCGCCAGTTTTTGCCACAATTGCCTGGCCGCTGGAAGAACCCCGTGCTCGGCGATGGTCGAGTAGAGTTGCCGCGCGGCCCGCGGAACCATGCTGGGAATGCCGGAGATCCACCCGTGCGCGCCATGGCAGAGGCCTTCGAACGCGACCGTGTCCAGCCCGGCGTAGACGAATAACTCCTGCCTGGTCGCCTGCAAAAGCTGGCAGATGCGATCGGGCTCGGGATTCGACATCTTCACGCCGCCGATGGCCCGTTGCTCAAACAGCGCGATCAGGTGCTCGGTGCGCAGATCGACGCACGTCAGCGGAACGTTGTGATAGAGGACGATGGGTATCGAAACCGCGTCGGCGATGCGGCGGTAATGATCCATCGTTTGCGAGGGCGTCGGGGCCATGTAATAGGGCGGTACGATAA
>JADLBW010000016.1 GCA_020847515.1 Pirellulales bacterium
GAATATTACCGCTACTTCGTGGCGCTGCGCGGTGTAGGAGGCGCCGTCGACGTCCTGGCTGCTAATGACCGGCGAACCCGTCGGCGGAACGAGCACGGCGCCGGAAATGTTAGGCAGATCGAATGCGGGCGCGCCCGAGAAGTATCCCGGCGCCAGCAGTTCGACGACGAGCGTCCCTTTCTGGCCGATAAGCAGCGACTTCTCGGCCGGGTCAAACGAAGTGCGTACCATTGGGTCCTGGGCTCGGCAGGCCGCGGAGCCGGAGAGGCAGAGCAGCGCGACCGCGGCCGAAGACGCGCCTCGCGCGAGTCGGCGATGCTGCCCGCTCATATGCACGGGAGTCGTCATTGCGGCGTCGCTTCCTGTTGCGCCTGGTAAGCGAATTTGGCCCGCAGAAAGTCGCCCGGCGTCGTCTGCACCCGGCGGAGCCAGGTCGCTTGCAGTTGCTCGTCGGAAAGCGGCTCGCCGCCGGCGAGTTCGATCGGCTTGTCTTTCGCTTCGCTAGCGTTGTCGTCGAAGACGATGTCGTCGGGCTTCTCTGCAGGCGGTTCGTCCGTTGAGCCTTCGCTCGCGGCGGCGATGCGGTCGCGTCGAGCAATCGCGATCGCGCGGTTATCGATAGCGGCTTGCCAATCTGTGCGCAGCGTGAGCGCCCGGTTGTAAGCCGAGACGGCGTCGTCATACTTGCCGTGCATCAACAACGAGTTCCCCTGGTTATACGCCCCAACGGCGCCGGGAACGCGGCCGAACGTCTGCGCCGCGGCGGCGAAGTCGCCATGGCGGTACTGCGCCCAACCGATGCGCCAGGGATCTGCGTAGACTCGCGCCGCCGCCTGGTAGTCGCTCTTGCGGGCGAGCGCGTCGCCCTGTTGGGCGGCGGTTCGCCAAAAATGGGCGTCGCGCAGCGTGCCGGCCACGCCGAGGCCGACGGCCGCCAAGAGCACGCATGTCGTCAGGGTTTGTCGACGCAACATATTCAGTCTCAAGCGGCCGACGCCGGCGCCATCCAACCGCGGCGGAAGAACAACAACGTCAGCAGGACGATCGCCGGCGTGAGCCAATAGCCGGCCTCCTGCCAATGGGTTAACTTGTCGCCGCCGAGGGCCGGCGCAAACCGCGCCGCATGGGCGACCTGCTGAACGTCTGCGTCGTCGGCGGCGAGGTGAATCGACGATGCATTAACGACCTGCGCCGCTGTCTCAACCGACGTCAGCTCGTCGCCCGCCCGAAGCGGTGCAAGCAGGCGCACCGGCGTTTCCGATTTCCTGCGCCACGCGGCCAGTGCAGACTGCTGCTCGGGGGCGACGCCGTCGGCGATCCACAAGATTGAGCCGCCGCCCGCGTCGGCAAGCGTCTCGTCGGCAAGCCGCAGGGCGTCGGCAGGGGCATCCCCTTCGCGCGGCATGATCGCCGGGGCGAGCGCCTGGGCACATGTCTTAATCACGCCGTCGTCGGTCGTCGTCGGCATCACGATGTGGGCCGTACCAGAGTAGGCGACGAGCGACGTCTTAGCCCCGCGTCGCAGCTTGAGCAGGTCTTCGATCTTCTCGACGCTGCGGGCAAGCCGCGACGGCTGCACGTCGTCGGTCATCATCGAAGGCGTCACGCGCACGACGACGGCCAGCGCGGCCACGTCGTCGGCGAACGGCGTCGGCTCTTGCCGCCAGGCGGGGCCGGCAACCGCGATAATCGACAGCACCCAGCCGACAGCCGCTAGGTCGGCGGGATTCCACTTCGATTGGCTGCGACTTTCCACGAGCAGGTACGGCAACAAGTGGGGCGCCACGATCGAACGCCATCGAGCCTGACCGCTACCGCTGCGACGCAGCGCCGTCCACAGCAGCGCCGCGGGGACGATCGCGACGAGCCACCAGGGGCGCAAGAAGTGGAACGCGGAAATCACGCGGCGGCCTCCGCCTGCGAGGCTACCGTGCGGCGCCGATCGGACGCGTGCCTCAACTGACGGGCCGCGAGCTCAATGGCGTGTAGCAGCAGCGTTGCCGCCAGTCCGACGGCCAGCAAAATCCAATACACATCGCGCCGCGGCCGGTGCGCGACGGTTTGAGCGGGCGGGGCGTCGAGCTTGTCGAGTCGCGCATAAATCGTGGCAAGCTGCTCGCGATCGGCGGCGAACGAGTAGAGGCCGCCTGTAGCCGACGATACCGCTTCGAGCGTCGCCACATCGAGGGCATCCTCGCCGGCTGCCCGCGGGTCGCCGACGGCGACCGTGTGGACGACGATCCCCCGGTCGCGCGCGATCTCCGAGGCCTTACGCGGCGGAACGCGACTGGCCGTATCGTTGCCGTCGGTCAGCGCGATCAGGACGCGGTTCTTCATGGGACTTCGGTCGAACAAGGTAATCGCCAGTCCGATGGCGTCGCCGAAGGCAGTCTGCGGGCCGGCCATTTTGGTCTGGGCTTCATCGAGCAATTGCCGGCAAAGCTTCAAGTCCTCAGTGAACGGGACCTGCACGAATGGCGCATTCCCAAAGAAGACGAGGCCCACGCGATCGCCCGCGCGCCGCGATAGAAAGTCGTCGAGCACCTGCTTCACGGCGGTGAGCCTGTCGACCGTTTTTCCGCCGGCGTCAGTGAAGTCCTGCGTCTCCATGGAGCCAGAGAGATCGACCGCCAGGAGTAGATCCCGCCGGGGTAAGCGCTTGACGATTGGCGGCTCGACGATCTGCGGTCGTGCCAAGGCGCCGACGCTCGCCAGCCAGGCGACGGCCAGGACGACCGCCCGCGACCAATCGCCGTGTGCGATCGTGGCGCCGTCGGTCGGTCGGCGGCCCAGGATCGCTGCCAATCGGTTCAAGAAGGGCGCCCGCAGGCTGGACTCCGACCGGCGGTACGGAGGCATAAGCCACATGACGGTCAGCGGCAGCGGCAAGAGCGCAAGCGCCCACGGTGCGGCGAACGTGATCATGGAGAGGCCTCGCGGCGATGGCGTCGTATCCAATGCTCTGAAGCCGCGAGCATCTCGTCCCACCGGCGAGCGTCGATGCTGGCTGCCGCGCGCATATCATAGGCCCCGCGCTCGATGGCGGCGCCGAGGTCTGCTTGTTCAAACGCCTGCGAGCCTGCGGTACTATCCAGGAACTGCCGCCAGGGCAGCCCCGTGAGCGAGGCGACGCGCTGGCGCGGCCACGCCGACAGCGCCGTACGTTTGAGCAACTCGGCAAGCTGCCGCACGGCGACCGTTTGCCCCGGAGGGTCGACGGCCGAGCGGCGGATGGCGTGCAGCTCGCGCAGTGCGTCGCGGCGATAGCGATTCTGTTGCCACGCATGGAGCCAGCGCACCGCGCCCAGGATCGCTAGATAAATGGCTACGGCGGCGACGATCCACCACCCCGGCGCGGGGGGCCACCAAGGCGCAGGAGGCGGGGACACGATGTCGTGCAAGCGGTCGAGGCTGGCGGGATCGGGGGTCATCGCCTTCTCCTGCCAAGCTGCCGGGCAAGCTGGGGGGCGGCGTCTTCTGCGGCCGACAACTGCAGGACCGGCGTCTCGCGGGCGAGGAGGAATCGCCGGCCGACTGCGCGCTCTTCTGCAAACCTGCGGGCAAACTGCTCGCGCAGCTTCGCGTCGTCGCTGTTCACGTCGAGCTGACGCCCGCCATCGCCGAACGCCAACCGGCCCGCGGCGGGCAGCTCGGCTTCGAGCGGATCGAATGTGAACGCGAATAGCACGTCGTTATGCCGAGCGATTTCGGTAACGACGCGGTTCGTCTCCGCATCGTGCCCGGCGCCGTCGCTGATGATGCAAGCCAAGCCGTCGTGCGGAAGGAGCCGCCGGCATCGCCGCAGCGACTCGTTCAACTTCCCCGGGTTCGCCGGGCCGTCAGGCCGAGCGGCGAGCGATTGATTCTGGTCGACGACCGCGCGCAGCAGTCGCATCACGGCGGCTTGCCGCCGCTGGGGACGGATTTCGTCGAGCCGCTCGTCGTTAAACACGATGGCGCCCACGCGATCTTGCTGCGCGAGCACGCGCCACGCGGCAAGTGCGGCCGCCTGGGCCGCGACGACCGACTTCATGTGGCGCACGCTGCCGAAGAACATCGATCGCCGCTGATCGACCACGAGCAGCACCGACCGCTCGCGCTCCTCGGTGTAGACGCGTGTTTGCGTCTGTCGGGTGCGGACCGTCGCCTTCCAGTCGATGTGCCGCACGTCGTCCCCCGGTTGATATCGGCGAATCTCGTCGAAATTGAGCCCTCGCCCGCGCAGCCTCGATGCGCGTCGCCCCGCCAGAAGCGACCGCACGGGCTGCCGCGGCAGCAGGCTGAAGCTGCGGCGTCGGAACCGCAGGCGCACCAGCTCATCGAGCGTGACGGCGACGCCGGCGGGAGGCGAATCGGCAGGCATGGCAACTGCTAGGGGACGGCGACGACGCTTATGAGCTTGTCGAGCACGGCGTCTTTGGCGACGCCGTCCGCCTCGGCTTCGTAGTTCAGAATGAGGCGATGCCGCAAGCAGGCGTGGACGATGGCTTGAACGTCTTGCGGCGTCGCGACGTCGCGGCCTTCCATCCAAGCGCGGGCGCGACTCGTTCGATCCAGCGCCAACGTACCGCGGGGGCTGGCGCCGACCTTAATCCAGTCGGCCAGTCTCTTGTCAAAATCGCCCGGCCGGCGCGTCGCCGCGACGAGGGCGACCATGTATTTTTCAACCACATCGGACAGCCGTACCGCGAGCACTTCACGACGGGCGTCCATTACGGCCTGACTAGGAATCTTGTCGCCGCCGCTGGCTGGGCCCCCGGCGTCTTCTCCGCGGATGATGTGCAGAATCTGCTGCTCGTCGGCATCCGTACCGTAGGTCACGAACACGTGCAGCAGGAAGCGATCCATCTGCGCTTCGGGCAGCGGGTAGGTCCCTTCCTGCTCGATGGGATTTTGCGTTGCGAGCACGAGGAACAGCTCCGGCAGCCGGTGCGTCTCGCCCCCGACCGTGACCTGCCTCTCCTCCATGGCCTCCAACAGCGCCGCTTGCGCCTTGGCAGGCGCGCGATTGATTTCGTCGGCGAGAATGAGATTGCCGAACAGCGGTCCGGGCTGAAACACGAACTTCCCGCCGGCGCCCTCGCCGGTGTAAAGCTGCGTGCCGGTGATATCGCTAGGCAGCAAATCGGGCGTGAATTGAATTCGACGGAAATCGCTTTCGAGATTCTTGGCCAGCGTCTTGATCGTCCGGGTCTTGGCGAGCCCCGGCAGTCCTTCCAGTAGCACGTGCCCGTTGGTGAGCAGTGCGTACAGCAGGTGGTCGACGACGTCCTCTTTACCGACAACGGCCTCGCCGATGCGCCGCTTGAGTTCAAGAATCGAGTCGCGAGCGGCCATTCAAACCAGACGCCTCTATCTAACCAATGAAACCAAGTCGGTGCGGTTGCACTCGGCAACCGCACCGCTAATTAGCTTGCTCAGCGCGCCGGCTGGATGCGTTCCAAATCCTTCAGCCGCTTGAGCGCCTCTTGCTGTTGCAGCAGCCCGTAGCCGATGCCGGCGGCGTTGAGCGAGCTACCGGTCTGGTACGGAAACTGCTCGAAGTCGGAGAAGAAATCCTTGATCTTCTGCTGGATGGGGACAAGCAGCCACATCTGCTGGGCAAAGAACTCAAGCGCCTTGCCGCCCTCCTTCATGCCGCGCTCGTACGGGTCCATGCGAAGGTTCGTGATCATGGCCCACGATGGTTCCTCGCGCGTGGCCGTGGCAATGTTACCTTCACTGGCGACAGCGAAGGAAACTTTCCAGTCGTTCCAGCGGAGAGCATTCAAGTGGCCGCCCTGGTCGAAGTACATAATTGAATCACGAGGGCCTTTCGCTTCTTTACCTTCGAGATACGGTAAGAAGTTGTAACCGTCGAGATGAACCTTGAAGTCGCGACCATTTCCTTTGTATCCGGCGGCCATTTTCGATTTGATGTCTGCTTCTCCCGCGGCAGCGCACAGTGTGGGGAACCAATCGATCAGCGAGATAATCTCGTTGCTCACGCCGGGCTTAATATGCCCCGGCCAGCGAACCATCATCGGGATACGAAAGCCGCCTTCCCACGTGGTGCCTTTCTCGCCGTGGAACGGCGTCATGGCCCCGTCTGGCCAAAGCGCAAGCTCGGCGCCATTGTCGGTCGTGTAAACCACGATCGTGTTATCCGCGATGCCGAGGTCATCGAGTTTTTTTAGTAGCTGACCAACGTGTCCGTCATGCTCCACCATGCCGTCTGCATGGATGCCCTTGCCCGTCTTCCCCAGCGACTCCGGCTTCAAGTGCGTGAAGACGTGCATGCGGGTGGAATTGAACCACATAAAGAACGGTTTTTTCGCTTTATGCTGTCGTTCGATGAAGTCGAGTCCCGCGGCCAGGAATTCCTCGTCCACGGTAGGCATGCGCTTGGTGTTTAGCGGACCGGTGTCCTCGATCTTGCCATCGGCAGTCGCCTTGAGCACGCCCCGGGGGCCGTACTTCTTCTTGAACTCAGGGTCCTTGGGGTAGAAGTACCCTTCCGGCTCCTCCTCGGCATTGAGGTGGTAGAGGTTGCCGAAGAACTCATCGAAACCATGCTTGGTCGGCAGATGTTCGTCGCGATCGCCAAGGTGGTTCTTGCCGAACTGCCCCGTTGCGTAGCCGAGCTGTTTCATCGCATCGGCAATTGTCGGCGTCCATGGGGGGATGCCATGCGGGTCGCCAGGCATCCCGATCGTGAGCAGGCCCGTGCGAAAGGGCTCCTGTCCAAGAATGAACGAAGCCCGGCCGGCGGTACAACTCTGTTGACCGTAGGAGTCAGTGAACAGCAGGCCTTCTCGTGCAATGCGATCTATATTCGGCGTTCGATAGCCCATCAGCCCCTGAGAATAGGCGCTGATTTGGGGAATGCCAATGTCGTCGCCGAAGATCACAAGGATGTTCGGCTTTTGGTCTTGAGCATAGGCGGGCGCAGCGCAAAGCAGCCCGAAAAACGCCATCGGAGCGAAAAACGATCGCATGGCGGATATCTCCTGTGAATGAAGGGAGCTGAGCGACTGCCCGTTTCCTCACTTACTCGCGTGCGGCTGCTCCGACATCTTCTGCATGACTTCGTCGAGATTGAAGCTCGCTGGCTTTTGACGCGGGGGAAACTCCTGAAAACTCTCCAGCCACCTGGCCGTGAACGTCTGAATGGGGACGACGAGGAACGCGCGGTGCATCTGCCAGTCGCCGTACAGCAGGCTCTCCGGGCCGCGCTCGAAGGGATCGGCGCGCAGATTGTACATGTTTGGGACGCGCAGATGGCTGAACTGGCCCTGCCAGACGCCGATCGGGGTTTCGGGATTGGTCTTCGTGTTCTGCTCGAGAAAGCCAAGCTTCCAGTCGCCGTATCGCACGGCCATCAGGTCGCCGTCGTCCGACCAGTAAAGAAATTCCTTTCGAGGCGACTCCTTTACGTCGCCGCGGAGAAACGGCATCAAATTGTAGCCGTCGAGGTGGACCTTGAAGTTCTTGCCGTTTGCCTGGTAGCCCTTCTTCACCTTTGCCACCAGGTCTGGCTCGCCGGCGGCGGCCGCAAACGTCGGAATCAGGTCTTCGTGGGCACAGACGTCATTGATGATCTGGCCGGGTTTGATCACGCCGGGCCAGCGGATGCACGTCGGGACGCGGAATGCTCCCTCCCAGTTGGTGGCCTTTTCGCCCTTGAAGGGCGTTGTGCCGCCGTCAGGCCAGGTGAACACCTCCGCCCCGTTGTCCGTCGTGTACACGACGACCGTGTTTTCGGCGATACCCAAGTCGTCCAGCTTCTTGAGAAGTTGTCCCACCATGCCATCGTGTTCGACCATGCCGTCGGGATATAAGCCCTTACCCGTCTTGCCGTCGCTCTCGGGCTTAAGGTGGGTGAAGATGTGCATCCGCGTCGAGTTGAAATAACAGAAGAAAGGCTTCTTGGCCTTCGACTGCCGCTCCATGAAGTCCAGCGCCGCGGCGAGGAACTCTTCGTCGACCGTCTCCATCCTTTTCTTGGTGAGCGGCCCGGTGTCTTCGACCTTCCCGTCAGCCGTGCACTTCAGCACGCCGCGAGGTCCGAACCGTTTGCGGAACTCTGGATCCTTGGGATAGTCCGGATTCTCGGGCTCCTCTTCGGCGTTGAGGTGGTAGAGGTTGCCGAAGAACTCGTCGAAGCCGTGGTTGGTGGGAAGGAATTCGTCCTTGTCGCCGAGGTGGTTCTTTCCGAATTGCCCCGTCGCATAGCCGAGCTGTTTCATGAATTCCGCAACGCTGGGATCCTGAGCGCTGAGCCCGATGTCTGCCCCCGGCAGGCCGACCTTCGTCAGGCCCGTGCGAATCGGCGATTGCCCGGTGATGAACGCCGCGCGCCCGGCCGTGCAACTTTGCTGCCCGTACCAATCGGTGAACCGCGCGCCCTCCTTGGCAATGCGGTCGATATTGGGCGTCTGGTAGCCCATCATCCCGCTGTTGTAGCAACTGGGATTAAACCATCCGATATCGTCGCCCATGATCACGAGAACATTGGGTTTGGCGTCTTGAGCATTCGCGGCGCTGCTTTGCTGAGCAATCGCAACCACGAGAGCCGCAGCCGGGACGAAGGAGAGTCGCATCGTTGCCTCCAGCGCATCGCGCCAACAGAAGAGTCGAATTCTGGACAGGGGGCCTGCCAGACGCCTTGATTGTAGGAAGTCAGCACGAGGTCGCAAGCAAATGCCGACCGCTCAGGGAAGGCGGCAATCGGCGCAGGCACGTGCGCAGGCGGCCGTATTTCGCCTGCGCTGCGGGCGGATCGCGGCGCTTGCAGCTTGAACAGATCTACCGGCGAGAGGGCCTACGGACGATTCCACTGATGTTCGGCTGACTCGCTCGCCATGGCCGACGAGACGGATAAATCAGACTTGTTCGTCATGAGTGGACCTGAGATCTGCTTGAGCAGCGGGCCAGGCGTTTCAGACGGCGAGCAAGGGCGTTCCGATGCCCGTGTGTACTGCGCAAGAGGGAGTCGCGATTGCGTTGTGCCGCACGCTGAGGCGAGACGTAGCAACTGCGTCATTGCCAAGCCCTCGCTTCTCGAGCAACCGCAACAGCACAATGGCTCGCATGTTGTTCGCCATGTCGAACGAATGCTGCCGGGGCGTGAGCCACGAAAAGCCGCTGAAGCCTTTCACGCGTCGAGGTGGAGAGGGCGGCGGATCATGCCCGAGTGCTGCCTTGAAAAATGCCATGATGACCATCGAATTTTCAAGGTGCGTAATTGGCCTGGGAGTAGGCTGTCGCTTTACGTTCCCGGTAAAGAAGGCGGAAGGCGCGCCGCCCGTCGATCCGGCGACCTAAGAACGGCGAATTGCTGCAATATTGCCTCGCATCGAACCAATCGGGCAAGTGCGGCACTCCTCATGGACCGCGATTCCCCGCCACCTGCCACATCGCGAAAGAAGGACGAAGTTCTCTGCAAGGTCACGGCGAAGTCGTTCGACTTCGCCCCGATGATGATCGCCGGCGAGCTGGCGGAGGCGCCCTGCACTGCCTTGCGTCAGGTTTGGCGACGGAAGGCGAAAGGCGATTTGCCAACGCCTGTCAGCATTGGTCGCAGTGTCCGCTGACGTCGCAGCGAAATCGTTGAGTGGATTGAGGCGGGCTGCACGTCCAGTACAAAGTCTGTGAGGGAGAGTGGCAATGAGTTCCCCGCTTCACGGACAAAGACGACACGGTCCAGCGAGCAGCCGAGCTAGAACGCAATGCGGAACGCCAAGAGTCGGGCCTCGCCGACAGGTTCAAGAAGGGCAAGACGCTAACGCTTAAAGCTCAGTCGAGGGATTCCGCCGCTATCTCAAAAGGCCGAGTCGCACACGGAAAAGCACGTCACTCAGCCATACACGCACGATGAGGCCGTAATCGACGGCTGCCAATTCCAAAACAGCCCCGCGGGCCTTCCACGAGGTTTCTCAGCGTCTGTGGCCCCTATTCACTGTCTGTCATAAGTAGCGGAGGAGGGACTCGAACCCCCGACACGCGGATTATGATTCCGCTGCTCTAACCGACTGAGCTACTCCGCCTCAGAAGGCGTCCGCGACTGATCGGGCACCAACCTATGTTGCCGAACGCCGGTCTTACAACGGTTGCTGCGATACCAGTGGACCGCGAACTGGACTTTCAGAAGGAAATCAGGAATTCCGTAAACCCTGCCGGAATTGCCGCCATCGACCCGTCTGGGCGGTGGGCAAGAAGGATTTTAGGGAAGCGTTATTATTTTGGAAAGTGGGGCCGTTGGCAAGATCCACGCTACTAATGTAGGACCTGGGGTGGTGATTGACGCATGAAGGGACTCGTTACACGGCAGCGACGCGGGCATTGCGGCAACTAGCCGTAGCGATTCTCGTTTTCGTCATTGGTTCGGCCCGATCGGCGTTGCCAGCGGAGTTTCCGGCGCCGACCGACCGGGCAAAGCATTCGCAGATTTTACCTGGCCCGCTTGCGGGTTTGCTTCCGGTCTGCGGATGGGCCGCCGCACAGATCCGGCTGCCCTTGGCAGCAGTCTTTGGTCAAGAATGTCAGCAGTTCGCTCATCCCCGCGCAGCGCAGCGAGTAGAAGATCGACCGGCCTTCCCGTCGCGACTCCACGAGCCCGGCGCGGCTAAGTTCCTTGAGATGGAACGTCAGCGTCGCCGCGGGGATGTCGAGCCGCTGGGCGATTTCTCCCGCCGGCAGGCCGGCTGGCCCGGCGAGCACTAACAGCCGAAACGCCCGCAGGCGGGATTCCTGGGCCAGCGCCGTCAGCGCGATTACAGCTTGTCTTATTTCCATAATTATATAATATTGGAAACATCGTAGGGAGACAACCGATGAAAGCCGTATTCGTTTGCGTCGAAAACTCCAATCGCAGCCAGATGGCGGAAGCCTTCGCCCGGCTGCAAGGCGTTCAGGCCTATAGCGCCGGATCGCGCCCCTCCGGCAAGGTCAATCTTCGAGCGATCGCCGCCATGCAGGAGTTGGGCTACGACCTGACGACCCATCATTCCAAGTCGCTGGAAGACTTGCCGGACGAGACTTTCGACGTCGTGGTCACGATGGGCTGCGGCGACGCCTGCCCCGCGCTCAAGGCAAAGCGGCGGGAAGATTGGCAGATTCCCGATCCCAAGGAAATGCCGCCCGAGCAGTTCAGAGAGGTTCGCGACTTGATTGCCCGGAAGGTTAAAGAACTAGCCGCGAACGCCCGCGAGCGGGTTTCCGATTCAGATCAAACTTGAAGTTGGCGCATGAGCACTGACAGACAAAGGGCGGCTTGCCCTCGCAAGCCCTTGGGCTTCCTCGATCGGTATCTGACGCTTTGGATTTTGCTGGCGATGACTGTCGGCGTCGCCATCGGGCACTTCTTCCCTGCCGTGGAAGAGATGATCAATCGCTTTCAAGTTGAGACGACGAATGTCCCGATAGCTATCGGTCTGATTCTGATGATGTATCCGCCGCTTGCGAAAGTGAGGTACGAGCAGCTTGGACGCGTGTTTCGCCACTGGCGGATTCTGGCGTTATCGCTGTTTCAGAATTGGGTGATCGGGCCGGCGCTGATGTTCGCGCTGGCGGCGGCGTTCCTACGCGATTACCCCGAATACATGACCGGCCTGATCCTGATTGGACTCGCGCGGTGCATCGCGATGGTCATCGTGTGGAATGAGTTGGCTCGCGGCGACAGCGAATACGCGGCAGGGCTGGTCGCCTTCAATAGCGTTTTTCAGATATTGTTCTATAGCGTCTATTGCTGGTTCTTTATCACGCTCTTGCCGCCGCTGTTTGGACTGCAAGGCAGCGTGGTGGAAGTGAGCATTGTTCAAGTTGCCAAGAGCGTGCTGATCTATCTCGGAATTCCCTTCATTGCCGGCATGGCGACGCGCGGCGCATTGCTGTGGATCAAGGGCCGTGCGTGGTATGAGGGGGTCTTCATTCCGCGCATCAGCCCCCTGACGCTGGTCGCCCTGCTGTTTACCATCCTCCTGATGTTCGGTCTGAAGGGCAATGAGATCGTTCGCATTCCGTTCGATGTGCTGCTGATTGCCGTGCCGCTATTGCTCTACTTTGTCGGCATGTTCTTGGTGAGTTTTTGGCTCGGCCGCGCCGTCGGCGCCGACTATTCCAAAACGACCACGTTGGCGTTCACGGCGGCAAGCAATAACTTCGAACTTGCCATCGCCGTAGCGATTGCCGTGTTCGGCATAGGCTCAGGCGTCGCCTTTGCAGCCGTGATCGGACCCTTGGTCGAAGTGCCGGTTATGGTAGGACTTGTTAGCGTTGCCAGAAACTTCCAGCGGAAATTCTTCGCAACTGCGAGCGGTCAACTGCCGCCGGCGGCCGTACCGCCTGTGGCATGCGCTGACGATCAACGTCAATTCGAACAACTGCAACAGGGAGATCGATAGATGGCAGACAAGGTGCAACAGATCCTGCAATCGAAGTATGGCGACGTCGCCAAAGCCGGATTGTCCAGCAACCATGCCGGCGTAAGAGCCGTCGCTGAAGCCTTTGGCTATTCGGGCGACGAGTTGGCCTCGATCCCCGCCGAAGCGAACATGGGCCTCTCTTGCGGCAACCCGACGGCGTTTGCCAGCATCAAGCCTGGCGAAACGATCGTTGATTTGGGGTGCGGCGGCGGCCTGGACGTGTTCCTGGCGGCCCGCAAAACGGGACCCGCGGGCAGAGCCATCGGCATCGATATGACGCCCGAAATGCTGGCCTTGGCCCGCGCCAACGCCGCGCGGGCCGGGCTGACCAACGTCGAATTCTACCAGTCGACGATCGATAAGCTGCCGCTGCCCGATGAATCGGTGGATTGCGTGATCAGCAACTGTGTGATCAATCTGGCTCCCGACAAGCGGGCCGTCTTTCGAGAGATTGCCCGCGTGCTGAAACCCGGGGGGCGACTGGCGGTAAGCGATATCGCCCTCAAGAGGCCGCTGCCGCCGGAAGTGGCCGGCGATCTAATGGCCTACGTCGGCTGCATTGCCGGGGCGATCGCGATCGAAGATTACGAAAGCGGTTTGGCAGCCGCCGGATTCAGTGCGGTTCAGGTGATCGACAGCGGCGCCGACCTAAATGCCTATGCGCAGGTCGAGGGCCAGTCGGGCTGTTGTTCGCCGTCGATGGCGGAGGGCCAGTGCTGCGAACAGCCTGCCGACGGCTCGGCCTGCTGCGATAAGCCCGCCCTGGAATCGCTGCCGGGGGCCGCGTGTTGCTCCAGCGGGTCAGCGGATTTGCACAGTCGATTGGCCGACCTGCTCGCGCGGTATGATGTGAACGACTATGCAGCCAGCGTGAAGGTGTACGCTGTGAAGCCGTAGGCGCGTCGCGTCTCAAGTCGCGCGGCTGAACCGCAGACCGTAATGCCAGGGGGGCAAGTCGAGGACGCCGCCCGCCGGTCGCAGTCCAGCGTCGCCGGCCCAGGCGATAATCTGTTCGGGCCGCGGCCGGATGCTGAGATCCGGTCCGCGCGGCGTCTCGCCATACCGCCAGTGAATCACCAGTGCTTCCCCGTGATCTTCCAGGGCATCGGCGGCTTGGCGAAGCAGATCGGCTGGATTTTCGCCATGGAGGATGTTGAACAGCAGCACGGCGTCAACTTTGACCCCGAAGCCGGACGCCGCCACGTCTCGGACCTGGCAAACAACGGGCAGGCCGGCGGACCTCGCCCGGGTACGGGCCACCATGTCGGGATCGACGTCGTAGGCGTAGAGCGAGCCGCCGATGGCCTTCGCCACGGGAATGCTGAATGTCCCGTAGCCGCAGCCTAATTCGGCCACGTTGCGAAAACGGCTGACGTCAAACCGAGCGAGAATCAATGGCACGTCAAACAGCGATTCCCAGTAGGTTTCACTCGGCATTCCGCTGTCGCGTATCTTCATCGTCCGCTCGTGTGCACTCCGCTTTCCTGAAGCCGGACTCAATCAATTGTTCGTACCCTGGCTTTAAGACGCGAACCCGATAGCCCTGCTGCTCCAAGATGATTCCGGCTTGCTTGGCGCGCATCCCGACGACGCAGAACGTGTAGAGAATGGTTTTGTCTTTCTTGTTGGGCAAGATCTTTGCCAACTTCTCCGGGTCAAGGCTATGCTTCCGCAGCGACGTAACGGGCAGGAATATCGAGCCGTCGATGTGCCCGCGATCCCATACTTCCTGGCTGCGGACGTCGACAAGAACTGCTTTTTTCGCAGCGAGGTTCTTGCGAACGACTTCCAGACTATCCTTCGTGAATTCGATGTTCGCGCGAGCTGAGCCTGGCGCCAACAGGATTATGGCGGCGAAGACGATCGACATAGGCGTTCCTGGGAGTTAGCGAGAGGGCCATCCTACCGCAATTCCAAACCGACCAGTAGGCGCCGGTACAGCGAACGCGGCGTCTGCCTCCATCGCAGCGGGGCATGCGCGGGTGATCAAACTTGTCGTCGGCGCAGCGGCCGCTGCCTCTGCAGCCAGTCGTCGTCACGGCGACGAGGTCATGTGCTGCAGCTTGGAACGTTGCTGCTCGTCCAAATCGCGCGGCGGTACCTTGCCGGCGTCGATCGCGTCGCGCAACGCGACGGCGCCCCTCGCGTCGCGGAGCAACCCCTCAATCGCCAAGTTGCGATTCTCCTTGTGGAGATGCTGGTAGTTGTCGATCAGCATTGCCGCGGCTTGCGGCGAATCGACGTCGGCCAGGGCGCTGACGGCGCCCATTTGCAGTTCTTCATGGACATGCGAACCGAGATACCGCAATAGCTGCTCGCCGCGACGGTCGAAGTCGTCGACGCCGACGATACGCAATGCATCGTACCGCGTGCCGGTCCGCACCGCCGGGTCGTCGGCCATAGCGCTGGCGAGCTGCAGGGTCCGCTCCCAACGCTGCGCCAGCGCCGGCTTGCCTTCCAGGATCTCGGCGAAACGCTGCTTGGGCCAGAGGCCCGCCTGGCTGACGCCATTGACGAGCCCGCCGCCGATGACGACGGCCTGCCAATCGGCGAGCCCGTCCTTGCCCTTCGGCAGCGAGAGATCGAGCACGCGGACCAGTTCGTTTTCGCTGTTCCGTTTGCCTGCAGCGATGGCCTGTTCCCAGATCGCCGGAATGCGGTCGTACTCAGCGTCGGCGCCGACGGCCAGGCCGTCGAGCAGCTTGGCAATTCGCGTCGCGGCGTCGCTGGCGCCCGCTGGTGCGTCGCCCGCTTCGGCGCGCTCGGCCGAGACGCCGACCGGCGCCAGATAGACGCCGCGAAGATCCATCAGGGCCTGCGTAGCGAGCGGCCCGTCGGGGCGCAGCGTAAGACGATTATCGCCTTCAGCCAGTCGCGTGCGGCCCAGATGCACCACCTGGTAGCGGTCGTACCCGCCGGTGGACGGGACGACGAGGTTTAGCGAGGGGTTGCACCCTTCCAGGACGGCCTTGTTGCCGGCTGCGTCGGGGGGACTGGCCAAATGAATAAACGCGTCGTACTCGCCTGCGCGGGGCGTTTCGACGGCCCATTGAATGTAGTCGTGCGAGCCGTGCCAGTAGCCAATGTTCTTAAACGGCGTTTCGTAGGTGACGTCGCCGCCGTAGATGCGGGCGTTCGCCGCCAGAAGCCACAGCGAGCCGTCGTAATCGGCCGTCACCGTCTGCGGGGAGTTGCCCGGGAGGGATTTGGGCAGCGGCTGTTGGGCCGTGAGGTACGCGACCAGGTCCGTCAGATCGGCGGGCGAAAGGTCCTTCTCGAGCCCTTCGGGCATCAACGAGCGCCCAGTGTTCTCGAGCGTCTCCAACTCGGCCCGCAGCAGCGTATGGGCCTTGCCCTGTTGCTCCACGAGCGTCACGCTGGTGGACGTCTCTTCTTGCAGGATGCCGCAGTGGGCCAATCCGTCGGCGGTGAGCGCAGCGTATGTTTGATAGCGCTCATCGACGGCGCGATTCGGATCGAGGATCGACTCGGTGAAGGCTTGCCGCGTGCGACTGGTAAGGGCGGCGAGGTCGGGCCCGACAGAGAACCCGACGCCGTCAAGCCGATGGCAGCTTGAGCAGACTCTGCCGAACACTTCGCGGCCGTGTTCGGCGTCGGCTTCGCGGGTTTGGTCGACCAGGTACTGCTGTACGATCTTTTCGCGGTTGACGTCGATCGCCCCGGCCAGGGCGGCGGCGGCTCGGGCGCTGATCGCTTCATTTCGATGCGTGAGCAGTCGTTCGCGCTGAAAGGCGTCGAGGTCTGCGGCCCGCACGCGACCGTTCGCGACGGCGTCTAGCAGGGCGAGGATCAGGTCCTCGCGACCGAGCATCACGTCGAAGGCCCGAGCCCGCGTGGCGGGGCTGAAGCCGTTCCAAGCCGCCAACAAAGCCTCGCTGGCCGCCGGCCCCTCGACGGTCGCCATGACCTTGACCACCGCTTGCTGGATCGCCGGCGAACTTTGCGGGCCGAGCAAATCGGCGAGCACCGGCGCCACGGACTGCGCCGCGCCGCTGGCGGCCAGGACCCGTACGGCGGCGAGCTGCAGGCCCTCGGGAGCGCCGCCTGCCTCGATCGTCGCCCGGGCGGCGGCGGCCAATGGCGCCAGTTGCCGCCGGATTGCCTGCGCGTCGGCCGATTCGCTCGGCTTTTCGCGGAGTTGTTCGAGGATCAGCGCGGCGGCTTCCAGCCGCCAGGGCGCCGCCTGACCGCTGTCGTCGACGACCGCCAGCGCCGCGGCGAGATCTTGCAGGCAGCTCACGTCGCCCAGCTTGAGGGTCATCTTCACTACAGAGTTGAGCAGCCCCGGCGGCAGTTCGGCGATGTCCGCCCGCCGGAACACGTCGCGCACCAGCGGGCCGACGTTCTTCGCCGTGGCGCTGCTCCAGACGGCGGCCTGCAGGTAGGGATCGTATCGGTTGGACCAGGCCAAGCGGCCCAGGGCTTCGGCGGCCCGCGGGTCGTCGACGGCCCCGAGACTGTAGGCAAGCTGCACTTGCACCTGCGGGTCGGAATCGTCGACGAGCTTCAGCACGGCGTCGACGACCTCCGGCGACTTCGCGAAGAATACCTCGCTCAAGCGGACGGCGTGGCGGCGCACGGCAGGGTGTTTATCGGCAAGCGCCGCAAGCAGAGTCGGCGCGTCGAGTTGCTCCAGGCCGTCGAGCGCGCAAAGCGCCTGCAGTCGCACCACGGGGCGCTCGGCGGCGCCGACAAGCTTCTTTAAGTGTGGGGCGGCTCCCGCGCCGCCGCGCTGGACGAGCAGTTGATGGGCCATGTCGCGCTGCGGGCCGTTTGGCGAGTCGATGGCGGCGGCGAGGCCCGCGGCGTCGAGCTGATCGAGTTGCACGATCGGTCGCGCCGGCGTCGCCTCCGGTCGGATGCGGTAGATGCGTCCCTGCTGACGGCCGCCCCAGATATCGATTTCGCCCAGTTCCTCCTCGGGGATCCAAATCTTGTGCTCGATTACCGCGCGGTGCATATCGACGACCCACAGGCAGCCATCGGGCCCGGTGCGGATTTGCACGGGGCGGAACCAGGCGTCGATGGCCGCCAGAAATTCTGCTTCGCTTTCGCCCTTGGCCCGCAGGCCGCTGAACGCAATGCCGCTGGGCGAGACGACTCGGCGATGCACCAGGTTGTTCGCCGGTTCGGCGGTGAAGGCGTTGCCGTTGAACTCGGGCCCCAACAGTTCGTCGCGGTATACGCCTAGCCCGCAAGCGGCCGTCGGACGCCCTGGCGGACCGGAAAGCTTGAACAGCATGGGCTGGCTGACAGGGTATAGTTCGCTGGGATCTTGCCCTTCCTCGGCCTGGGGGACGAACAGCTCGGTATCGGGCGGCAACACGTGGGGGTTGCGGGCGAGGTAATGGTCGACCAGCGGGAAGTGCTTCACGAGCGTCCCGTTGTCGCAGCCAAACCAATTGCCCCAGTCGACGCGGTCGCGGCCTTGCTGAGTGCGGCCGGTAACGGCTTCAATCTCGCCGGTATCGGGCTTGAAGCGAAAATCGCGTCCGCCAAGCTGCACCTTGACGCCGCTGAAGGTGGTCAGATTGCCGCCGAAAATGCCGCCGGCCCCGTACAGCCAGTTATCCAGTCCCCACCGCAAGCTGTTGACGCGGGCCTGGGGATTGTGCGTTTCAAAGCCGGTAATCAGCGTCTTGCGAACCTCGGCCTGGCCGTCGCCGTCGGCGTCCTCGAAGTACAGCACGTCGGGCGCATCGCAAACGATCACGCCGTTGCGCCAGACCTTTACGTCAGTCGGAAACCGCAGTCCGCCGGCGAACACCTGCGAGTCGTCGTAGCGGCCATCGCCATCGCGATCGGTCAGCACCCGCACGGCGCTCGTCTGCTCGAACTCGTCGCCGACCTCGTGCTCGTAGTCGGTCATGTCGGCGACCCACATCCGCCCGTCGGGGCCGAAGTCGATCGCCACAGGATCGGCGACCAGCGGTTCGGCGGCCATCAGCTCTACAACGAAGCCGGGGCGAGGCTGGATCGAGGCGACGGCTTCGCCCATCGGGAGCGGTTCAGACATCGACTGGCGGAACTGCCCCGGCCGTTTGAACGGCTGGGGGACCTGCCGGTGGACTTCGGCGATGATCTTCTGTTCCAGACCGGGCGCCAAGGTATTGGGCAGGGCGAAATACACCACTTCCGCGCCGCCGCCGTAGCCTCCCTCCTTGAGCAACCGCTCTGAGGGGATGTAAGCGCAGAAGTCGTTCGAATAACCGTGCATCCATAGGCGCTTGGCGTCCAGCTCCTGTTTTAGTCGCAGCGAATAATCGACGCATACTTCGCCGGCCAGAAATACCATGGCCAGCGAATCGCCGAACGTCGCCGTTTGAACCGGGTAATCGAGCTTTGTCAGCAGCGATTCGCCGCGTTCGAGCCGCGCGAGCTGGAACTTCGCGTTGTAGCCCGCTGCATCTTCCTGGGCGGCCAGCTTTTCCAGGGCGGCGCGCGAGGGGGGCGGATTGAGCGGCAGATCGATGTGGGCGAGCGTGACGCTAAGCGGCCCGTCGACCGGCGTGAGCGCCCCGTGCAGCAATCGCTCGACTTCATCGGCGATCTGGGCGCCCTGTTCGGCGGCTGCGGCGGTGTTGGCGCCGGTAACGCCCGAATTGGGATTGGAATCCGAACCGCAGCCGATCGACACCAGCGCAATCGCGCCGTCGTGATTCCGCTGCATCGCATCCTGGGCAAAGCCCGACCAATCGCCGCTGATCTTATTGTCCGACAGCGTTACGCAGTGGCAGGCGTAGGTGACGTAGATCGCGCGGATGGCGCCCGCCGGCGACTTTACCACCAGCACAGGCAGATCGTGATCGACCGGTCCGCCCGGCGTGCGGCGATTCATCGCGAAACCGACTGAGCCGACCGCCCACTCGAGCGTCGCAGGCTTCCGATCGGCAAGCGCCTCCAGCGCGGAGCGCTCCATCGCGTCGGTGAGCTCCGCGGTGTAGCGGTCGATGTGCGCCTGGTGTTCCGGCGGAATCGGCGAACTGAAGATCGTATCGCACGCCCCGACGACCTTGGGCGTCGTGTGTGAATGGCTGAAGGTGACGACGACATGATCTCGCGCGACGCCGGCTTTCGCCGCCAGGCGACGGGCGACTTCGTCGACCATCGGCTCGCGAATGCCGAGGCTGTCAAGCGTGATCAGGACCAACGGCGAGGCGCCCTCCCCCGAGTCGATCGCCAGCGCCTTCGCCCAAATCGGCTGCGTGATTCCTGCGGACTCATCGCGGCGGCCTCCAAAGCCGTTCAAGCGGATGGGATAAGCGGGCGTAATGTCGACCTTGGCGACCCCGACGTTGTAGAGTCGCGGATCGCCTGCAGCGGAGCTCGCCGAAGAGCCGACAATCGTTCCCGCCGAAATCGCCAGCGCAATTGCCCCTGCGAAAAACGGACGGAGGGTGAATGAAAAACGTGGTGCCATCGCTCTATTGCCTTGAGATAACGACGCAAATGCGGTCGGCCGGTATGGCTGGCCGCTGGGAAGCAGGACGGATCGATTCTTCAAACCTGGTCAGGCCCCATGGCCACGGACGCCGACCGACGCGGCCATGTTTTGCGGAAAATCAGCATGCCCGCGCGGACATGGACAGGCCCGCCATGCCTCCGGTTTGAAGAACTGATCGGCCCCGCGCTGGGAAAGCCAATTGTTGGGTTCGCCATTATTGAGAGCTGCGCGACTAATGAACTGTGCCTGGCTGTCGGCTATCGGCTAGCGGCCGACGGCCAGAAGGAAAAAGCCCAATTCTGGCCGCTAGCCGCGAGCCAAATTTATAGCGGGTTCATTAGCGGCGCAGGAATCAATAGAAGCCCTGCATGCGGCGGGCGCCTACGGCGACCAACGCCGTCCAGCAAAGCAAGACCGCCGTCGGCTCGGGAACCGGAGCCGCTACTGAACTCGCACCGGCGCCGAAGCGATTGTACCAAAACATCCTATCGGCCGCGGTGACGACGCCGTCGCCATCGCCGTCGGCGCCTGATCCGGGCGCGACGTTGGCGCCGAATGCTCGCTGCCAGACCAGAAAATCGGCGCCGTCGACTTTGCCGTTGCCGTTGTAGTCGCCTGCGGAGGCCCCGCCTGGAACCGCGCCCAATTCGATCACGCCTTCGATGATCTCGCCGGTGCTCAGCAGGAATTCAAACTTAAGGTCGCTTAACTGCGGGACGCCGGCGGAGACGTCGACCGGCGAACCCAGATCGAGAACCGTCTGGCCGCCGACGAGCTGCGTAGCGCCCGAGGTCTTGAACTCGGTCAAGCGAAATGTGCTGGCGTTGTCGGCTTCATCCCAGCCGGCGAGGGTTTGATCCTGCAGGCTGCGCCAGTCGCCGCCGGAAGGGAGCAGCTTGCCGCTGGCCGACGCAATGGTATAGGCCGAGATCGCGACGTCGAAGAACGGCGATTCGTTCTCAATGGCCGCCTCGCCGGTGGCTGGATCGATCGTGAGGACCAGATTGTTGTGCGGAGCGTCCCCGGGCGCGGCGCCGACGACCCCCGTTGCGGCGCCTTGCCCGGGAACGGAATACTCGAACGTCAATTGAACTTCAGGCAAGGGATCGCCGAACTTCGCCGGCGGCGGCGCCGCCAGGGGAGTTCCCAGCGACACGCTCTGGCCCTGTAATAAGGTGAGGGACCCTGACGGGTTGAACTCCGTCAACCGGAATGAACTGGAGTTGTCCGCTCGATCCCAACCGGGGAGTCCCTGGGCCTGGAGGCTGTTCCATCGGCCGGCGGCGGGAATGAGCGATCCGCTGGGAGCGGCGATGGTGTAGCCGTCGATCGTCACCACCTCGTCGCCCAGGTTGGCGATCGACAGCCCGCCGCTGCTGCTGTCGACGACGAGCCGCAATCGATCCGCGATGCCGGTGAAATCATCCAAATGATCGTGGACGGCGGCGACGATCTTGTCTTCCAGGCCATGCGCGAACCGGCCGGGCACGGCATAGTAATAGGTCGAGCTGTCGGCCTCGTAACCCCCTTCAAACAGAATCCGCTCCGACGGGATGTAGCCCTGCACATCGTTGCTGTAAGCGTTCAGCCAGAGCTTGTCCCCCAGCTCCTGCTTGAGCCGCAGGGAATAGTCCACCACCACTTCGCCTTCCATGAACACCATTGCCAGGTCTTTGCCGAACGTCCAGGAGGTGACGCCGTACATCGCGGAGGCCGGCCCCGGCGCCAGGCGAGCGCTGGAGGGGTCGCCCGGCTCAAGCCGGGTAGCGTAGTCGAGCTCAATCTCGCTGTGGAAGGCGGCCAGGTCTTGCGAGACTGGAGCCAGGAGCCGCCCATCGATCAGCCGCCGCACTTCATCAGCGATCGATTGACCGTGACTCTGCGCGACGGCGGGCGTGCCGGCAGGACTGGGGTTCGAGTCGCCCGCCGCGCCGATCATAATCATGGCCGTCGCCCCGGGATACATCGCCTCGATCGCCTCGCGGGCATAGCCGGGCCAGTCGCCGCTGACGACGTTGTCCGCGGCGTTCAAGGTGACGGCGTGCGAGGCGTAGCTGGCGATGATCGCCTGGGGTGCGCCGATCGAGTCGCGCACCAGCATCACCGGCAGGTCATGATCGACGGGCGCCTCAATTGTGCCGCGGCGATTCTCGGCAAATCCCACCGAACCGGAGCCCCAGGCGAACTGGTGACCGGGGGTGCGATTGGCCAGGGCCTGACCAGCGACCTCCTCCAGGTGCGCGGTGAGTTCCTGGGTGTATCGATTGACGTGCTGCTGCTCCACAGCCGACAGCGGCGGATCGAACAGGTTCGACAGATACCCGGCGACATGGGGGCAACTATGCGAGTGCGTGGAGGAAACGACGATGCGTTCCGGGGCGATGCCGTAATCGGCGCTGAGCGCAAGTGCCAGCGGATCGATGACGTTATCCGGCACGCCGGTGCAATCGACCGTCACCAACAGCGCGGTCTCGGCCCCCATGCCGAACGCCGCCGCCTGGGCGACGATGTTCTGCTGGATGGCGGTCGACTCGGGCAGCGACGAACGGAAGGCGTATCCGCTCAGCATGACCGGCGTCGTGGGATTGATGCTGATCGTCGCCGTGCCGAAGTACCCGGTCTGGGCGCACGCAGACGCCCCTACTAGCACGGTCAGCCAACCCGTCGCAAGCCGCAGCTTCAGCGGCGTCAATAGCCCCAGCATTACCCCGCCTTGCCTCCCTGGGCGGGGCGTTGGCGCCGGACGGACGCCAAACCCGCCAGCGCCAAGACCGCGGCGGCCAGTGAGGCCGGCTCAGGCACAGCGGCAGACGCCGGCCCCGACGCAGCCGCTGCGGAGGCGCCGAAGTGGGTCTTCCAGACGCCCAGGTCCGCGGCATCGAGGATGCCGTTGTTGCTGCCGTCGGCGCCGGCGCCGGGCGTTACGGCGGCGCCAAACGATCGCTGCCAGACCAGAAAGTCCCCGCCGTCGACTTTGCCGTTGGCGTCGTAGTCGCCTGCCGTCGGCGTGAACGTCGGCAAGGGGCCGAACCTGACGATGCCGTTCATGATTTCGCCAGTGCTCAGCGCGAACTGGAAGCCGAAGTCGTCGACGTCCAGCGCGCCGGCAGTTGTATTGACCGGTGCACCCAGATTAAGAACCGTGCCGCCTCCCGCAAGCGGGGTGCCGCCGCTCGTTTTGAACTCGGTGATGCGATTAGCGTCGGAGTTGTCGGCCTGATCCCAGGCGGGCAGGGTCTGATCCTGCAAGCTGTTCCACGTGCCGTTTGCAGTCCGCAGCTTGCCCGACGCGGAGGTGATCGTGTAGGCGTGGAGGCTCACGTCGAAGTACGGCGACTCATTCTGAATGGCAGCCTGGCCGTTGGCAGGGTTGATCGTAAGCACCAGGTTGTTGCGAGCCCCGGACATCTCGACGATGCCCGAGACCGTGCCGCTTCCGGGAACCGAGTAGTTGAAGGAAAGGTCGTTGCCGAACTCCTGGCCGAAGGCGGTGGGAACCGCTGGGGCGAACAGCGCGCCGAGACTTCGCGTGCTGCCGGCGTTGAGGGCGGTCGTGCCTGAAGTCTTAAACTCCGTGCGGCGGGTGGCGCTGGCATTGTCGGCTTCGTCCCAGTTCGGCAGACCTTGATCCTGCAAGCTGTTCCAAGGGCCGCTGAGCGACCCTGAGGGAGACGCGATCGTGTACGCGTCGAAGTTAATCGGGCCGCCCAGTGCGTTTTCGAGGATCGTAGCGCCCGTGTTGCGGTCCACTTTCAAGATCAGCACGTTGCCGTAGTTCAAGCGGGCGCTGGTGGCAGTTTGGGTGACGTAGTATCGGGCGCCGCGCGGCGGGTCGGCGATCTGCGAGGCGTCGACCGAGAGCGTTCCCGTCACCTGGGCCGCCGTTACGAGGTTCCAGGAAGCGCCTAGCGACGGCGTAAAGCTGCTCAGTTCAGGCCGCACGACCCCGGCTAAGTCTGCGGTCCCCGTGACGTTAATGGCCGAGTGGGTCGCACCGGTGATAACCGGAACCAGGGTATGCGACGTCCCCAGGGTTAAGTTCCCAGAGACGGTGAAGTTGACGTTTGGGCCGACGATGCGCGTGATCCGATTGAGCGTCCCGCCGTTGATTGACAGCGCGGCGACGCCGGCGCCTCCGGTTTCGCCCAGCGTGAGCTGCGTGCCGGCGCCACCGCCGGTGGTCAGGTTCTGCGCCGATAGCGTACCGCCGCGGCGCACGATGAGACTGGTGTTGACCGACTGGCCCATCACGATGTTTCCGGGAACGGCGCCGGCGTCCGGGCCGGGGACGACGCCGAGGTTGCCGCCGGGTCGGATTTCAAGCGTCGAAGAATCCATGATGATGCCGCCCACGGCAGGCGGGGTATCGTCGACGAACGCCTGACGGAGGGCGCCAATAAGGGCGACTTCGTTGAATTGGGCCTCGGGGACGTTGGCGGGATTCCAGTTGGCCGGATCGTTCCAATCGGCCGGCCCGCTGACGTTGAAGGAAACCAAAGTTTGTTGAGCAATGGCGGGGACGCCGCCGATCGCCGTCAGGCCCAGCAAGGCCGCGGCGACGTATCGAAATGTGCGACAAGCGCGCATGGACGTGTCCTCAATTGATGCGGGGGTGCTTCAGTGACGAGCAGTGCTGCAAGCGACCGGCCTCTTTAGCGGCGAGCTTTTCGCCGCGCGGCCGCCAGTGCGATCGACGCCAGTGCGCTTAAGGCGAATCCCGTCGGTTCCGGCACGAGCGATGCGATCGCCGCTTCCGCCGCCTCGACCCCGCCGGGGAAGTTCGTCTTCCACTGCTGGAAGTCGCCGAAATCGACGAAGCCGGTATCGTCGACGTCGCCTAGCGTCCCCAGAGGAACGACCGTGAAACTATGGGCCTGGATGAGCTGATAGTCGTCGATGTCAATTCCACTATCGCCGTCCGCGTCGCCAGGCACGCCAGGGTTGTAGGTTCCGGTCGCGTTGTAGGTGAACCAGTCGGCGGTCCCATTGTTGGGGCTGGTGTCGAACGTCGTATCCTCGGCGATGAAGATCAGATCGAACGATCCGCTGGGCGGATTGAACGTGCCGCCGCCCGGCTGGACCGCGCTGCGCGATATGGCGTATTCGAGGAAGTCCGCTCCGCCGGAGCCGTCCGAATCGCCCACGGCGACGGTGCGGCCGGCGCCAGGCCCGGCGAACGCTCCGTTAGCCCAGGCGTTCCATCCGCCGGTGCCGCCCAGATTGAAGTCGGTGCCGATGGGAAACCCCAACGCGGCGCCGGTGGCAGCATTCTGATCCAGATCGATGAAAATCCAGTTCGACGCAACGTCGACCATGTTGTCGCCCGTGTTGCGATACAGGAAGTAGATGAAGTTGGCGTCATGCGCCACGGCGCCTTGCAGGATGTCGATGTCCAGCGGCCGGGCCGGACCGGTCGAGCCGTCGCCCACCGTGTCTTGGGGGAAGCCGGCGATGGCGAGCCAATCGGATAGATTGCCGTCGATCTTGACATAGCCGTTGGGCACCGGATTAGCCAAGGTCTGCACCGACGCGGCGCGCACGAACGTCGCGCCGACGGCGGCAAAGATCGCTGTACAAGTAAACGTCACAATGGCTGCTCTCATGGAAGCGTCTCCCGACAAGATGTGGCGATGTGAGTGCAAGGGTTTCGTAAACGGGCCGTTGATGAATTGTCGTGGCCGCGGCGAACATCCTATCGTCGTCGCGTCGTGAATCTAAGCGTCAAATTGCCGGCGTTGGCTGCGGTAAGTTCGAGTTGCTGCGGGGAGTCCGCAAGTTCTAGCGGCGTCATTTCTTCGATTTCGCCTCGCTGAGGATCTTTCACCGCGCGTCCCGTCTTCTTCGAGGCCTGAACGGAAACGGAGTACGTGCCGGGGGGCAGCGGCTTGCGGCTGGCGATGGTGAACTGCCCGGCCTCGATGGGGCCGCCCGCGGGGGGGCCCGCGTCGCCCTCCGCTCGCAGGCTGATGGCGCCGGCGTCAATGGGGACGCCGTCGACGGTCGCCGTGCCGCTCACGGCGCCGATGGACCCACCGCCGCACGACAGGCACGAGCCGAGTGCGAAGAAGACGGCAAGATGCGATAAGAGTCTGGGATTCATTAGCCGACAGGGGAGTTCGCCAAGGGTGCAATACGGGGCCAATACCTACGGCAGCGAGACGACCTCCTCGCCGCGCGGCGTACCCATGGCCCGCCATGCCACCAGGTCGATGTTTTCGCTGACATTCCGCGTGCTGCCGTCGCACATACCTGTAACTACGATTCCGGGGTGCATGCTGCGGGCCGTGTGGAGCACCATGTTGAGCTGCGTAAGCGAGTCCAGGCAAGGAGCCAGCGATCCGGGAATCTTGTCTTCCGCGTCGCACCAGCGAACCGTGTCGGGCGTGGGGTCGTTGGGCAGGCGGAATTGCATGAACACGGGACCTTCGTCGTAGGCGAAGGCGCCCCGAATTGAGCAGACGCCGCCGGGGATGATTTCCGCCGTTAGCAGCGTGTTAGTCGTGCCGTCGGTGATCTGGCTGAATTTATCGCCGTGGTTGTAGCTGAACACGCCGTCGAGGCGCGGATAACGGGTGTTCTCGCGGGGCGCTTCCAGGGCGCTGGCCGTCGCAGGCGCCGTGCCCGGCGGCGTCGTGTCGGCGCAATTGCCGAAGTTGCCAGCATAGGAAATGCGTCCGTAGCCCTCGGTCAGGGCGGCGCCGGCAAAGCAGACCTTCCCGTCGTTCCAGTTGGTCTGGGTCGAGTTATCGCTCGGGCAATGAAAGGCAGGCAGCTTGGCCGAGACGACTTCCTTGATGCCGCGGGGCGGAATGGCGGTGCCGCCGGGATTCCAATTCCAGTCGATCTGCTGGGCGATGGTCCCCTGCTCCATGTAGCTGAAGATGCGGGCGGCCCATGACCACTCGGCATAGGGCGTACCGCCGCCGACGCCCTTGCCGTAGCCGTCTTCAGGCAGCATCCCGTAGCCGGGCGGCAACGAGCCCATGGCGCTGTGGTAATTCTGGCAGGCCAGGCCCACTTGCCGCGCGTTATTGGTGCACTGCGAACGCCGGGCCGCTTCGCGGGCGGCCTGCACGGCGGGCAGCAGCAGCGCCACCAGCACGCCGATAATGGCGATGACGACCAACAGCTCAACGAGCGTGAAACCACGTAGGGGCCGAGCGAAAGGGCTAGGCTTCGCGGTCCCTATGTAGCCATCGCCGCGGCCCGACGGGTAGTGGCGCCGGCCGCGGCGAGGATGGTCATTTTCCGTGCAGCGGATACTCATATTGCGACAGCCATTACCAACCAATCGGCGACACCGACGCGCCGGGAACGTTCTCGGGCGGTCTCGTGCGTGCGGGCTCTTCAGATTGTCGAAACACTGACGAGTTTGGTCCGGTTTAACGGCAATCGGCCCGCCGCGAACGTGTTGAACTTTACTGCTTGCACCAGCGTCGCCAGTCCAGTAAGGTCGAGAATACTGTCGCTCTAGGCGATGGCACAATATTTTTTTGCGTCCAGGTCTTTTCATTTTTTTGCCGCGGCCGCCAGCTCGTCGCAGCGGCTTATGCGTGCTGGCCCGGAGGTCGCCGGATGCGAAGTCGCGTACCCCACGTCGCCCTGATTATCGAAACCTCGATGGCATACGGCCGGGGCCTGCTGCGCGGGATCGCCCGCTACGTGACCGAGCACGGCCCGTGGTCGATCTATGTCGATCAGCGAAGCCTCAACGATCCGCCCCCGGCCTGGCTGCAGGATTGGAACGGCCATGGCGTCATCATGCGGGCCCAGACTCGACGGCTGGCCCGGGTCGTCGCCGATCTGCAAACCCCGGCGGTCGACACTCTGCATCAATTTGCTGAGTTAAGCGCGCCGTTGGTCATTCCCGATCATCGAGCCGTCGCCGCCGCGGCGGCTGAACACCTCCTCGAACGCCATTTCCGGCATTTCGCCTTTGTCGGGGTCGAGCGGGCCTACTGGTCGAAAGCCCGGCGGGACGCCCTGATTGAAATCCTGCGCCACGCCGGCTTTCCCTGCCACGTGTATTCGCCTCTGTCGCGGCGGCGATTCGCCGATAGCTGGGAAGGCAGCCAGCAGGACCTGGCCGAGTGGCTGAGCGACTTGCCCAAGCCGCTGGGCGTCGTGGCCGCGCATGATTTGCGCGCCCTGTGCGTCCTGGACGCCTGCCGCCGCGGCGGGCTGGCCGTTCCTGAACAGGTGGCCGTCGTCGGCGTCGACAATGACGAGCCCCTCTGTTCGCTGGGCGATCCGCCGCTAACGAGCATTGTGCTAGATCATGAGCTGATCGGGTATCAGGCGGCGGGGCTGCTGGATCGCATGATGCAGGGGAAAAAGCCGCCCAAGAAGCCGGTCACCGTCAAGCCCCGCGGCGTGGCGCCGCGGCGCTCGACCGATTTCGTCGCAGTCGACGATCAATTGACCGCGTCCGCAGTGCGGTTCATTCACGAATACGCTTGCCACGGCATGGACGTGCCGGACGTGGCGCGCCACTGCGGCGTCTCACGTCGCACGCTGGAGCGAACGTTCTCGCAATTTCTGGGCATGTCGCCGCACGATCAGATCGTGCGGACCAAGGTCGCCCGCGCCAAGCAACTGCTTGCCGAAAGCGACTACCCGCTCGACGTCGTCGCGGCCAAGAGCGGCTTGGCTCATGCGGCCTACCTCAACGTCTTATTCAAGCGCGAGGTCGGCCAAACGCCGGGCGAATACCGGCGCTCGTCGGTCGGCGGCATGCATCCCTGAGCGGTTCTTCCTAGCTCGGGCGGCATCGCGCAGATCCGCCCGCAGCTCTTGTGCTTGATTGATGCGATCAGCCATGCGTGTCGGCGTCTTTGGCGGCAGCTTCGACCCGGTGCATCTGGGCCACTTGCAGTTGGCTGAGTTCTGCCGCGCGCACGCCCGACTCGATCGGGTTGAATTCGTTCCGGCGGCCCGCCAGCCCCTAAAAGCGGAAGGCCCGATCGCCTCCGACGACGATCGCGCGGCGATGTTGTTCCTGGCGATGAGCGGCCAGCCCGACTTTCGTCTATCGACCATGGAAATCGATCGGGGCGGCGTGAGCTACACGGCCGACACGTTACGGCAATTCAGTAGGCAGCGGCCCGGCGCGGAGTTGTTTTTTCTCATGGGCGCCGACTCGTTGGCGGAGTTCGCCAAGTGGCGCCAGCCCGAGGTGATCTGCCAACTGGCGACGCCGCTGGTGGTGCGGCGGCCCGGGGCGGCGGCCCCTGATTTCGCGGCGCTCAGGCCGCTTGTCTCGCCCGACAGGTTCGACCAGATCGTGCTAGCGCAGATAGAGATGCCGCCCACGCCGATTAGCAGCACGCAAATCCGGGCGCTAATCGCCAGCGGCGGCCCGTGGCGGGCGATGGTCCCGCCAGCGGTGGCGGACTACATCGATGAGCACCGGCTTTACCGTTGAACGGCCGCCCTGCCGGCGGGACCGGGCGCCAGCGCTCAGGCCGCCTTGGTGAGCTGTAACACCCTGGCCAGCGGCGTCGAGACGGGTAACCGCCACAGGCCAGTTTCCGATCGCAGTGCGTCGGCAACGTCATTGAGTTGCTCCTGCGGCGACTGCGTGACGTCGAGCAGCAGCCACTTGCGGCCCCCGAACGCGCAGTGGCCGCCGCCAGCGCCGTCGAGATACTCTTCGCGGATCTGGTAGTCGAGCCGGCGGGCAAGGTCCGTCGCTTCTGCTAGCAGTTGTGCGGTGTGCATAGGCTGGTTCAAGGCCGGCGGCGGCTGGCGGGTTGTTAGCCGGCATCGCCTTCGATGCCGCGTCTCTGGCGGCTGCGCCACGACCGCAGATGAAAAAAGCGCGCGGATTGTATCGCGATGCGTTTGAGTCGCCCAGCGGAGTTCGACGATACAGCTACACGGGCGGCAACATGTTTATTGGCAACGCGTTAAGGCCAGGCGGCCAGCGAAACGACCGCGATTGGTCAAGCTGCGGCGAATAGCCTGCCCGCGGCGAATGCACGCGGCAAGGCAAGTTCGCACGAGTTATCCAGACGAAATGGCAACAGCATCGAAGTCGGGCGAGGCGGAACTGGCGGCGCTGAGGCAGCAACTCCTTCGCGCGCAACGAATGGCCGCCTTGGGCGAGCTCGTCGGCACGACGACGCACGAATTCAACAACGTGCTGACGACGATCTTGAATTACGCAAAGCTCGGGCTGCGCAACAAGGATGAAGCCACCCGCGACAAGGCGTTCGATCGCATCCTCTCAGCCGCGCTGCGGGCGGAGAAGATTACCAACAGCGTGCTGGGGATGGCCCGCAACCGCAGCGACGAGTTCGCCCCCACCGAACTGGAACCACTCGTCGAGCAGACGCTGACGCTGCTGGAACGCGAGATGCAGAAGTACCGCATCGCAATTCGCAAGGAATTTCAACCCGCGCCGCCGGCGCGGGCCGTCGGCAATCAGATTCAACAGGTCCTGCTCAACCTCATGACCAACGCCCGGCAGGCCATGGCCGGCGGCGGCGAATTGCTGGTGCGGGTGCACCACGACGAGGCGGCGAATTTGATCGACATTACGGTGCGCGACCCGGGTTGCGGCATCCCGCGCGAGCATCTGCCGAAGATCTTCGAGCGGTTCTTCACCACCAAGAGCGGCCCGGACGCCACGGGCAAGGGAGGCGCGGGGGTAGGCCTGGCGATGTGTCGCGACATCGTCGAAGCGCACCAGGGCCGAATCCGCGTCGAGAGCGCCGTCGGCAAGGGAACCGCCTTTACGGTTCGGCTGCCGGTATGGCAGACGCCCGAGCCAGCGGCCGGAGCGGCGGCAATTACGCCGTTAGGGGCGCCCGGCTTACCGAGCCAGTCGCCCCTCTATTGATTTATGCGCCGGTAATGAACTCGTTGTAGATTTGGCTATTGGCTATTGGCTATCGGCTATTGGCTATTGGCTAGCGGCCAGAATTAGGCCTTTTCCCTCTGGCCGTCGGCCGATAGCCGATAGCCAGGCACGGTTCGTTAGTCGCGCAGTTCTCAATAAGGCTGCCGCGCCCGGGACTCGCCAGCGCCAGCGGTGCGACGCCGACGCGCCAGGACGATCCCTATTGCTGCGGAGCGCCCAGCACGGGTTGGGCGCCCAACCGCGACTGGATATTCGCCAGGATTTCCTGCTCCAAGGCCGGATCGCGCCCGATGAAGATCCAGCTACCCGAGAGCCGGGTGCGGCTGCCCTGATTGGCCGGGTTGCTCGGCAGCGACGAATCGTTGCGGAACACGGCCGCGCCAGCGGTAGCGTTCTCCGGCTGCGGCAGGTCCTCGAGATCCTTTTCGACGGTGACGTCGACCAGGTACCCCGTAGCGTCGGGGATGACCCGCACCGTGCCGCGGCGGCGAATCGTTTGAAATGTGCTTTCCCAGCGATTGTAGCGGCCGACCGAATCGAGGCGGTGAGGTTCCAAGACGGTGGCGCCAATGAGCGGGTAAGAATCGAGTCGGCCTTCGGTGAGGATGTCGCCGACGAGCTGCACCTGGCGCTCCCGCTGGATGCGGAAGTAGTCGTCGAAGGCGTCGACGATTTGTTCCCACGTCCAGTCGCGATTGGCGACCGGCACGTGGAGCTGGCTGGCGACCGGCGCCTCGCCGCCTGCGGGCGGAACGCCCAGCGGTAGCTGGGCGTTAGGGTCGAAAGCGAACGGATCGACTAGGACGCCCTGACCGCTGGGAGCGGGCGGCGCTGCGAACAGCGCCGAAGGGGACGCCGGCGCCAGCGCCGGCTGCACGACCTCTATGGGCTGGCAGCCCGCCGCCATGCCGGCGCAGCACAGAATCAGCCAAGCGCAGCGGCGATGCCCGGGCTGAAGGCGCGCAGAGGACAAGCGGAACTCCGTTCCCAGGATGCGGCGAGTCGGACCAGACAATAGTCGCGGCGGATCATCGTGAAAGCGGCCGCCCAAAGCAAGAGCGCCAGTGCAGGAGTTGCTATCATCGTCGAGGCATCCACTCGCCTCGCCGCCTGGCTCGGGCGCCGCCGGGCGCTGCACACCGTTATTTCGGCTGTGCGGGATCGTCGCCCGGTACGTTTCGAACCGCGAGCCGCGGGCGCCTTGCTAGCGGGCGGTTCGATATGGGCGATCGGCCGTCGGCCAATGCCTGAGACTACGATCTGGGTAGGGCTGCGGCTGCTGGAGGGGCTGCGGCGCGAGCAGCGGTTAATAGTCGCTCTCAATTCCCAGGCGCATCTTTAGCTGCTCGAACTGCTGAATATACTCGTCGTTGGTGGAATGGACGTGCTCGGCCTCGGTAATGAAGCGCATATCGTCGCGGCAAGGGAGGTCGGCTTCGGCGAGGATCCGCTCGTAGTCGCGCAGGTCGCGCCCGTACACGATCAGCAGCTTATGCTCGTCGAACTGCACCTCCTGCGGGGCGGCCGGGTTCAGCACGGCGATGCCCGTGCAGCCGTCGTTCACGAGCATGTCTTCGAAGTCCCACAGGACGCTCTGCAGGATCGGCATGTCGATGTGCTCGCGGTACAGATCCTGGTGCCCGCTGGCGGCGTAGTTGTGGCTGGTTTCCAGCACGACGTCGACGACCGGCCCGAGCGGATCGAGCAACTCCATGAAGGTGTCGAACAGCCGCTCGCGCGACGCGGCGGCCATCAGCACGGGCACGTTCCGCTTGGTCGATTCGTCGCGATAGTGGTCGCGACGGTAGCCGCACGAGGGAACTACGTCGAGCGAATACGACGGACGCACGGCGTCGGTGAGGATGAAGCTGCCGTAGCGAGCGACGTTTAAGTGCGCTTCGAGCTGCTCTTCGCTGAGCGTCTCAAAGCTGCTGTCGCGCACCGGCGCCAGGTCCTCTTGATAGACATTGCGGAAGAACTTCTTGAGAAAGCCCATCGGGTACTCACGGCTGGGTCAAAGCAGTGAATTTCAGCGCAGGTAGTTCGCATGGCGGGGAGCCGTTGCTGGCCGACGGACGTGGCGAGACGCCGGGGAGACGTCAGCGGCGCCTGCATCGCGGGCCGGGCGGAAAACATGCGCCGCGGCCTAATGCATGCGCTCAACTTCTATCTAAGCGTAGGTCACGGGCAGAAGCGCCAAACCGCGCCGGGCGAGCCGCAGCGACGTTTGCCCGCCCGGCCCAGTCGTGCAATCGATAAGATCGGACTGGCGCTGACGACGCCGCGGCAAGCGTTGACGTCGGCGCACCCTGCCTCCCAGGGAGGGCGGTCGTGGACGCCGCGGCGAAGACGAAATCCGCTTGAGGACGGCGGCGGCGAGGTTTCCCCGACGTCACAGGCAGCAGCGCGCGACGCGCGGCCGATCATTCCCCGTCGTGGCGGCAGCGGAGGAGCGCTGATATGGACATGGCCGTACCCCATGTCTGGTGGTAGTCGTAAAGCGGATAGTCCCACCAACTGCCGTCAGTTTCCTGGAGCGGCATCAGAATGCGCGCCAAATGGTCCTGAAAGTACGGTCGATCCGCTTTCGGCAATAGCTCGATGCACATGGCGGCGTAGTAGTGGCCGTAATA
>JADLBW010000017.1 GCA_020847515.1 Pirellulales bacterium
ACCGAAAGCTTCTATGGCAAAGAGGATATCGGTCTGACTGACCGGCTGCTCAACGAGTTGCCCGGAATCCTGAACTGGGCGATTGAGGGTTGGCGACGCCTGCGGGAGCGGGGCCACTTCGTGATGCCGAGCAGCGTTCGGGATGTCGTGCAGGAGATCGAAGATCTCTCGTCGCCCGTTTCAGCGTTCGTGCGTGACGCCTGCATTGTTGGGACTGGTCATCGCGTCAGCGTCGATTCGTTGTACGTCGCCTGGAAGCGGTGGTGCGAAGACGAAGGTCGTCAGGCAGTGACTACCAAGCAGACATTCGGCCGCGACCTCGCTGCGGCCGTCGCCGGCATCACGCGCCGACGTGGAACGGCAATGCAGCCGTTCTACGAAGGCATCACGCTGAAAGGGGGCTGGTGATGAGAAAACAGCAAAGCATGGGGAGCGGGGCAACAAGTTTGAAGGGCTTACTGCCGCGCACTGTCGCGACAGTAACCATTGCATATCGCGCGTGCGCCCACGCACGCGCAGGAGAATCCTTTGGCGCAGCGGGAGCTGTCGCGTCAGTCTGCGTCAGTAGCGTTCCAAATGGTTGCCAACACATCGCCCACGTTAGCGTCTATGGCGTTCGTCGGGCGACTGGCGACAACGCTCCATCCCGCCCCCGGCCCCGCACCTGGGCCAACACGTGCGTCTGCCAGCGTGGCAGAGGCCCAGGGCCGGCATCGAGCCGGCCAATGGTTCCTTCCCGGCGCGATTCCGTTCGAGACGCACGCGGGAACAGCCGCCAATGTGGGCACAGTTTGTTTTGCGTGTCCGCAATAATGGGGCGAGTACTTCGTCCCATTCTCTCGGAGGGCAACGCCCATGTTTCAAGATCCGGAGAGACGGACCGACCTTGTCAATCTCACGGATGTCGAACTGCCATTGTTCGTTGATGGCATAGAGATGCTTTTGGTGAGAAGAAATTGGAAGGTGACTCGGGGTCGCACATCGGATGGAACTATTGGTTGGAAGCGTACCCCCCTTTCAGCCCCGCACTACTTTCTAAGGGGGCCGAGTTCGATGATCGAGGCACTGTTTGAGCGTGGAACCGCTCTGAGACTAGGAGTGACGCATGAAGCTGGAAATGAGAGGGATCGACGACGTCAAACCGTATCCCCAAAATCCGCGTGAAAACGAAAGCGCGGTCGAAGCCGTCGCCGCGTCGCTTCGTGAGTTTGGCTTCCGCCAACCGATCGTCGTCGACGCCGACGGCGTCATCATCTGCGGGCACACCCGATGGAAGGCCGCTCGAAAGCTGGGCCTGGAGAAGGTCCCGGTCCACGTTGCCAAGGACCTGACGCCCGAGCAGATCAAGGCGTATCGGATCGCCGACAACCAGACGGCTTCGCTTGCCGAGTGGAACTACGACCTGCTGCCGCTGGAACTCGCCGACCTGCAGGCGGCAAACTACGACCTGGGGCTGCTGGGCTTCGACGCCGAGGAGCTGGCGAAGCTGCTCGATCCGGGCGTGGAAGAGGGACTAACCGATCCCGACGAGATCCCAGCGCCGCCAGATGAGGCAACGACGCAACCTGGCGACCTGTGGCTGCTGGGGAATCACCGGCTGTTGTGCGGAGACTCGTCAAAGGCCGAGGACCTCGACAGGCTCATAGACGGCGGGGTGATCGACCTGGTTAATACCGACCCGCCGTACAACGTGAAGGTCGAGCCGCGAAGCAACAACGCAATCGCGGCCGGCAACAGTTCGTTCGCGGCGCCCAAGACGCACCACCAGAAGTTTGACCTGGAACGCCATCCTGAGAAATCCAAGCCAACGCAGAAGAAGTTGCGGGCCAAGGATCGGCCGCTGGCAAACGACTTCGTCACCGACGAGGCATTCGACGAGATGCTCCTGGCATGGTTCCAGAACGCATCGCGAGCGCTCAAACCGGGCGGTTCGTTCTACATCTGGGGCGGGTACGCCAACCTCGGCAACTACCCGGGGCCGCTCAAGACTGCGGGCCTCTACTTCAGCCAAGGCATCGTGTGGGACAAGCAGCATCCGGTCCTCACCCGCAAAGACTTCATGGGGGCGTTTGAGATCTGCTTCTACGGCTGGAAAGAAGGCGCGGGCCACAAGTTCCACGGCCCCAATAACGCCACTGACCTCTGGCACCTCAAGAAGGTCAACCCTCAGTCGATGGTTCACCTCACCGAGAAGCCCGTCGAGCTCGCCGTGCGGGCGATTCAGTACTCGTCGCTCACCAGCGACAACGTCCTCGACCTGTTCGGCGGCAGCGGCTCGACGCTGATCGCCTGCGAGCAGACCGGTCGCAAGGCGTTCTTGATGGAGCTCGACCCGCTGTACTGCGACGTGATCGTCGAGCGATGGGAGAAGTTCACTGGGCGGAAAGCAGAATGCCAACCCGCCAACGAAAAAACCCCGGCGCTGGCCGGGGTCGGGGAGAACAGTTGATGTTACAGGACGCGTCCCAACTCGCTCTTCCGCATCGTCGTCAGGGCTTCGCATGCCAGGAAGTGCTCGGTCATGAGCTGGTCGTTGGGCGTGCCGGGCATCTCCGCGTCGGCGATCTCCAGCATGTCGGCCAGCGTTCGCAGTCCCTCGGCCGCCTTGTAATAGGCGTCCCGAATCTTTTGAGCGTGCTCGGCGTTCATGGCGCGGAACGTTTCGCGCAGGGTCTTCTCGGCGTCGGTCATTGTAATCTCCTCCTAGTGCTTGCCCGGCACGCTGATCAGGCGGCCGGTTGGCTGATGGTGTTGCCAAGTCGTCGGCTGGAGGCCTTCGCTCTCGAGGCGGCGGAATTCGGCTTCGTCGACCGTGAAGAATCGCCCGCCGAGGCTGATCGCTCGATCGCCCGAAAAGTTCAGTTCCGTAACGGCTTCGTGGGCCGAGACGTGCTCTCGGCCGCGGACTTCAATGGTTCTCAAGGTTGGCTCCGTGGTTGGAGTCGGGCGTCCTGCACGCCCGTTATCACACAGGAGCCATGCGGGCACGAAAACATCAAGATCACCGGGGAGCAATTCGGGAGATTACTGCCGAAAGATCCCGCCCGGCCCCAGGTCGCGACGCTAGCGCCGTGTGGCGTCGGGGCGAACGATCGCACGCGTCCCAACGAAAAAACGCCCCGACGTTGGCAACGTGGGGCGCTGGGCGCGAACCCGCGGCGGTCGCTAGCCCTTGGCGGCGAACTTGCCCCGCTCGGTCTTCTTGAACCGGGCGTCCTTCCCCTTGGTTCCGATCTCCCGCAGGATCGCCGAGTACAGGGTGCGGTCAGGCGTCTTGCCGCCGGGCGACTTCCAGATGTTCCTCGCGGCCAGCGCGTCGATCATCTCTTTGGTCGTCATCGGCTCCCTCGAAGCTCCGAGCAGCTTCGCCGCCGCGTCGAGGGCGCTAGTCTTCTTGGGCGCCGCCTTCTTCTTGGCAGCGGGCTTCTTCGCGCCAGTGGTCTTCGTCGCGACCGGCTTCTTGGCGGTCTTAGTCTTGGTCATGGTCGTTCTCCTCAAGTGAGCATGGGATGCAAGGGCTGCCATCGTCAGGCGGCGAGAACCACCCGCCGCGACGCGCCGGCATCGGCGCGTTTCGGCTTACAAACCAAGTCGCTCCATGAGTCGATTGTGCTCGTCGGCGCCCAGCATTTCCGTGAGCGTGTCAGCGAGCCATTCAACTTGTTGCAGGGCCGCGAGCGCGTCCTCATTGGCCGGCTTGTAGAAGGCAGCCGGCTGAAGGAAGGCGATGATCGCCGCGACCCCCTCGGGCGAGAGGTTGTCGCGGATCGCCGTTTCGAACGCCGCTTGGTCGACGGCGCCGGTCGCGGGGATACGTTCGTTCTTGTTCATCGTGATTCTCCGCTTGGTGGTTGTAGGCGTCGCCGCCCGCACAGTACGGGCGGCGACGTGGTGCGCTTAGCAGCATCCGTCGAGATGCTGCCGCAGTTCGTGCAACGAATCGACCGCGCTCAATTCGTACTCGCGGCCCCAGGCGAGAAGCGTTTCCACGGCGTCCCAAGGCTTGGCCGGGTCGACGACGAACGCGTCGCACCCGTGGCCGTCCCCGTCGATGAGCGTCATGAGGTCGTCGACCATCTCAATCTCATAGTCCATCGGCTGGTCTCCCGGTTGGTGGTAATGTCCATGCGTACATCGCATGACACGACAGTTACCTCGGGTCGAAAAGAACATCCAGCCAATCATCGCGAGAATCTGAAAGATTCTCCCGGCCGGTTTTGGCCGCCCCCAGGACGCCGGAAATGCCGCGTCATTTGCGATGCGCATGACGCAAGATCGGGGGCTGGCAGGCATGGATGAGAACGAATTCGATCGGCCGCGGCTTTCGCCCACGGCAATGACGCTGATCGACGCGGCCAAGGTGCTCTCAGCCGTTGGCGGCGCCAAAGTTACCGAGGAGATGCTGCGCGAAGACCTCGGGATCGGCGCGCCGGCCAACACCGACGGCACGCTCAATCTGGTTCACTACGCCGCGTGGCTGGTGCGGGAGGTGGCTCGTGGCGATTGATCCGCGGCGGTTGCGGCCGACCCAGCTTGCTCGCCTCTTGAACTCAACGCCGCTCGGCGAGGTGGTGAGCGAACGGCAACTGCATCGCCACCGCACTCGCGCGGGGTTCCGGATCGGCGACGGCCAGACGGTCGATCTCTTCCGCTACGTCGCGTGGCTGATCGAGATCCGAAACGAGCCTCGCTCTACCGACGATGGTGACCCCTACGAAACGCTCAAGGAGCGTGCCCGCGCCCGCAACTCGGCCATCTCCTCCGCCGGTCGCGACATCGGCGATCTGCCTGACGTGCTAAACGCCGGCCGGAAGGCGAAGGCGACGACCGACTTTCGGTACTTCTGCGAGTGCTACTTCCCGCAGACTTTTCATCTACCGTGGTCGCCCGACCACCTGAAGGTGATCGCCAAGATCGAGGAGGCGGTTTTGCATGGCGGGCTGTTCGCAATGGCGATGCCTCGCGGCAGCGGCAAGACAACGATCTGCGAATGCGCCTGCATCTGGGCTGTGCTCAACGGCCACCGCGAGTTCGTTTGCCTCATCGGCAGCGATGAGGGCCACGCGATGGACATGCTCGACTCGATCAAGATGGAGCTCGATGGCAATGAACTGCTGTTAGCCGACTACCCCGAGGTTGTGTTCCCGATCCAGTCGCTCGATGGGATCGCCAACCGTTGCAATGGCCAGCTGTACCAGGGCGAGCGCACTCACATCGGCTGGACGGCCAAGGAGATCGTCCTGCCGACAATGCCGGACAGCCCGGCCAGCGGCGCGATCATCAAAGTCGCCGGCATTACGGGGCGCATCCGCGGCATGAAGTACAAACGAGCCGACGGCAAGACGGTCCGCCCATCCTTGGTGGTCCTTGACGATCCGCAGACAGACGAGTCGGCCCGTTCACTTACCCAGTGCGCCACCCGCGAAGCAGTCCTTGCTGGCGCCGTGCTTGGATTGGGCGGACCGGGCAAGAAGATCAGCGGGATCAT
>JADLBW010000018.1 GCA_020847515.1 Pirellulales bacterium
AACTGATCGCCGAGGTTCGTGACATTCGGATTCGCTTCAAATTTGGTGAGATCCGCAAACGGCATCCGTTCCTTCAACTTCGCCAAACCGGCGGCGTTGACCTTGCCGTCGGAGACGTAGTCGGTATTTTCCAGCACGTCCATCGGGATCAGCTCGCCGCGCTCGATCTTGATGTCGAACGCCTTCTCCAGGCGGAACACGATATCCAGAAAATCGATGCTCTCGGCGTCCAGATCGCCGCGCAGGGTCGCCTCGGGGGTGACCTCGTCGTCGTCGACGCCCAGCGCGTCGACCAGCGCCTCCCGGACCTTGTCGAAGATCTCTTCTTGGGTCGGGATTGCCACAGTATACCTCCGATTTATCGTGTGCTAACGGGCCGTGCACGAGCGGTTCGCAACCATGCGTCGCGTGCGTCGGCGCTCCAGTTGGACGGATTGATCGCGATAGACTTATCTCTTAAACGCCAGTCCGGGACGCGCTCTGCTCCGCGACGCCCGCGATCCGGGTGCTTGGGTATGCGAAATGTAGGCCGCCGACTGCCCGGCTGTCGACGGCAGATCGCGCTACGCCTCGACGCCTGCCGGCGTCATGCCGCGGGTCAACAGGGCCGCCATGGCCCGCTGATGGCCGATCACCTGCCGGTCGACCCCTGCCAGTTCCGCATCCTGCTCGGCCAGGTTATAGCACTGCAGCGTCAACCGGCCGCTCACGCAGACCCGTCCGTCGACCTGCCCTTCGAACTTCATGGAGACCTCGCGGCCGTCCCGTTTCTGCTGCTCGACCTTCATCACCAGCGAATGGCTGGGGCTCACGAAGTCGGTGAACTTCACAGAACGTGCCTCCTGGAGCACGATCATGCTATGGGCGAAATCCTCGCTCAGCCGGATCAGCCAGGCGGCCGCCTGCGTGGCCGCCTCCAGCATAAACACCCCTGGCAGGACGGGAAACTCGGGGAAATGGTCGGCCAGGTACTCTTCCGAAAGGGAGACGTTCTTAATGGCCGTCAGCTCCGCGTCCGGGTCGAGCGAGCAAATCCGATCCAGCAAACAGAATCGCATGGGCGCTCACCGGATGGCCAGGCAGAGTAATACAGTAATCTGGGCAAGCTGGAAAAATCGCGAACTCGCGATTATAGCCGCCGAGAAACAGGCCCACAACGGCGGGACGAATCCAAGCGAACCCGACATTCGGCCGGGGTCGGGACTGTTTTGCGACTGGCGACCGCCGCTAGCTAAATTGCCCGCCAGTCGCAAAACAGCCCCGACCCCTTCCGGCGCCTAAATGTTCCGGCCACTCCCCCGTCCGCGGGGAGGGGCTGGCAGAGGCGCGCGAATCGGGTACCCGCCGCAGGCCCGATCGAGGGCCTGGGGCGCAGCCCGGAAGGGGGGAACAGCTCGCACCGGCGCACAGCGGGGTAAGCTCAGGGTGCGTCCGGGGCATCCTGCGCCATCTGCCACCTCACGGCGAATCGAGCTTTGCCATCTCCGCCCGCGCTTCGGCCACCAGGTCGCGGACCTCCGCCCGGCCTTCGTACATCGCTATGAGGTCGTCCAGCACCACCCGCGCCGGCAGCTTTTTGCCCTCCGCCATCAGCGCGCGGGCCTCCTGGAGCTTGCCGCGAACGGCCTCGACCACGTCGCGCTGCTCGGCCGGCGCTGACTTGATCCTGGCGATCCCCTGCCGCGCGAGCGTCGCGTACGCCCGCACCTCCAGCGGAGCATCCGGCGGCACCTTGGAGATCGCCTGCTCATAGCCCCGCCAGGCGGTCATCAAATCGCCGAATCGCTCCCGCCGCCACGCCTCGGCATAGTACTTCTGCGCCTCGGACGAAGGCTTGCGGCCGAAGCGGTCGAGATTCTTCACCTCCTCAATCGCATGGTTCATGGCGATCTTCTCTTCGTACGCCGCCAAATCGTCGGCGTACGAGGAATCTGGAAATCGACGCCGGAACTCCTCGATCTCCTCCTCGGCGTCATACCAGTCGCCGGCCCGCTCCGACTCCATCTTCGATTGGATCTCGGCGAACATTTGCAGTTGATTCTTCGGCCACATGAGCCAGACGACCAGCGACGCGACGGCTGCTAGCGCCAGCGCCAGAAACCACGCCCGCTCGTAAAACGGGCTCTCATCCCGCACATGCGATTGGGCGAGCTGCCTGCGCCGCAGCTCGCCGATCTCCTTGCGATCGCGATCGACCGTCAGCGCCCCCTGGCGGCCCGACCACGCCTGCTGCGCCGCGCCCATCCCCTCGGCCACTTTGCGCTTGGCGTCGACGATCGCCCGCCGGGTCGCATCGGCGGTGGCGAGCCGGACGCCCCGCTTCGTCTCCAGCAGCCGCGCCACCAGCACATCGAGCCACACGGGGCACTCGAGCACCTGGGCCGACACCCGGGGCGCGGGGCCGTCGCGCCGCGCCTGCACCAGATCGGCCGGCGTCGTCGCCTTCCACGGCAGCTCGCCGGTCAGGCACTCGTACATGATGACGCCCAGGCTGAACATGTCGCTGCTGGGCAGCGCCGCCGACTGCTTGCCGCGAAAGACCTCCGGCGCCAGGTAGTTGGCCACCCCCATCGGCGACCGCAGCCCCAACACGTCGTCGTGGTCGACCAGCGCGCAATCGAACCCCAGCAGCTTCACTCCCCCGCCGGGGGGCAGCATCACCCGCGCAGGCGTCAGCCGCTGGTGCACCGCGCTAGCCCCGTGGGCGTAGTGGAGCGCCTCGCAAATGGCCTCCGCCAGGTCGGCGGTCGTCTCCCACGCCAGGCGGCCGCGGCGATCCAGCACCGAGCGCAGCGACTCTCCCTCTACCAGCTCAAGCGCCAGATACGGCTGGCCGTTGTCCATCGCCCCGCCGTAATAGCGGGCGATATGCGGATGCACCAGCTTCTGCAGCCGCTTTACGTCGGCGGCGAACGTGTCGCCGCCCATCGGTCGATTGACGAGCCCCCGCGGCAGCAGCTTGACCGCCATCGCGAGATTGCGCTCGACGTGAACGCCGCGCACCACGTTGCTGTCGGCGGCGCCGCCCAGCGGTTCTTCCAGTGCGATCGGCCCAATGCGAGAGAGAATCATGCTCGGAGTACGACGAAGACGGCCCCTGCCCGCATTGTAGCTGTGCCCGACGGCATTTCGTACTACCGGCTGACGGACTGCACGAAGAGGATGCAGCCGCCGCTGCGCCCGGGCTCCGGCGGCTGCCGACCCCAGCGATGAGACGAGCGGCCGCAGCGCCGCCGCCTGACGTGCGGCGGCCGACTTTTGCGCGCATCGGCCGCAGCGCCGTCGGCGTGCTCCCGCTTGGGATGGCGGCGACAGACCGCATACGTCGCGTCACGTCGCCGCGCCGCTTTTATTGTCTACGAACCACCCGACCGAGTAGCCCCGCGATCGCGGCAGCCAGCAGCCAGCCTGCGCTGGGTTCAGGAACAGGCCGCTGCACGATGGGCAGCGGGGCGTCGGGCCCGGTGAACTGGTTTTGCCAAGTCAGGAAGTCACCGCCGTCGACGTCGCCGTCGCGGTCACTATCTCCCTGGTCGGCGGTGGCGCCGCTGGTCAGGCCAAAGCCTTCCTGCCAGGCCGCCAGGTCGCCTCCGTCGACGTCGCCGTCCAGGTCGAAATCGCCGCTCGGCCCCGCTTGGACGACCCGCAGCACGACGCTCGTGGGCAGATAGTCGAGGCTCCAAGCCAGATCTCCCCCCAGCGGCTCGAGGTTCGACAGCGCCGGGTCGAACTTCCCGAAGACGCCGTCGTCAGCCGCCAGGATGGTGAACATCGACCCCGCCGGGGGCGAGAGCCGGCCGACAAGATCGACCTCCAACCCCCCGGAGAGGCTTGCCTGGCCGCTGGAGATCCGCAGGCGTCCATAGTCCCAGTCGCGATCGCCGTCATCGCTGATCTGGAGCGAGAGCCGACCTTGCGCCATTTGGATATAGTCGCCGTCGCTCAGCGCGAGGCTATCGGGCGTGGCGGCGGGCGCGACGACTCCGGCGTTGGTCAACTCGTCGGTCAGGAACACGCCGCCAGTTCCGGCCAGTCGGCCTTCATTGTAGACGGATTCCGCCACCAACGAGGCGTCGTTGCCGCTCCGCGGCGACAGCTCCACGGCGCCAGCGGGCCAGATCATGACGGAATCGGCCCACACTTGGGCGTCGTCGCCCAGGGTGAGCGTTGCGGGTCCGCCGGCCGAGGATCGTCCGCCGATGTACAGGGCGGCCGAATTTCGCCACTGGCCGCCGCTGCTGACGGTCACCTCGCCCGACGAACCGGGAACGACCGCAATGGCGCCGATCGTGTTTTCAACGAGGCCGCCGTTGCTGACGACCATCGCTCCGTGACGGCGGACGCCGATCTCCAGGTCCGCCGAGTTGGTCCAGCGAGAGTTCGCGCCGTCGACGGTTGCCTGGCCGTCGCTGGCGGCTGCGTCCCAGCCGATGCGACCGTTGAGGCTGGCGGTCACGGCGCCGCTTTCCAGCCGCCATTTGCCGGCATTGTTGTAGCCGACAAACAGCGTGCCGGGGATGTTCGCCGTGGCGCCGCTGCGCAGGAGGACCTCGCAGGCCTGCCCGGCCGCCGCGCCGTCGACGGAGTAGTTGTAGACGGGGCCCGGCTGAAAGGCCCCCCCGTCAACCGTAAGCTTGCCGTCCTGGTGGACGAAGGTCCCGCCGCTCTGCACGTTGAACGAGCCGGCGCGGATTTCGCTGCCCAGCAGCTCCAGCCGCCCCGTGCTCCACACCTGCAGCACGGAATTGACGTCCAACAGACCGCCGCCGGAGACGGTCACCGTGCCGGCGCCCTTCGAACCGGTCGTGTCGCCGCCGATGTACAACGCGCCGAGATCGTCCCAGCGGGAATTAGCGCCGTGGATCAGCACGTTGCCGGTACTCCCCGCGGCGGCGGCGACCAGGGCGGTCTGATTGTTCGCCAGGATGGCGCCGCCGTCTTCGATCCGCACCGAGCCGCTGGCGTCCGGGCCCCACAGGCCGACGAAGAAGGTATCGGTCTGCGTCATGCGCGACGAGGGACCGGTGACGACCAGCGAACCGGCGCCGTTGTCGCCGATATGGGCTTGGCGAATCGTCGCCTGGCCGCCGCCCCGGACCGTGAGCATGCCGCTGGAGTTGTCGCCGAGATACAGCACGCTGGAGACGCTGAGCGTTTGGCCGGCGTCGATGGTCAGGCTCCCGCCGCCGCTGCCGCCCGACCAGCCGACGCCCAGGTTGCCGTTGATCGCTAGCGTCGAGCCAAGTCCCTGGAAGCCGTTGGTGTATACTGTCGAGTTGGCGCCGGTCGTATTCAGGCTGCCACCGGTCGAGAAGTCGATGAGGTTGGCGTGGAGATGACCGCCGGTCCCGACCGTCACCATCCCTCCCGAATGAATGCGGAGGATGTTGTCGACCGTGAGGGTCGCGCTGGTGGAGTAAGCCCCCACAACGGCCGACCCGCCGGGCGCCACCTCCATCAGGTATTCGACGTTGACCTGGCCGCCATTGGAGATCGTCAGGTTCGCCCTTCCGCCGCTGGCGCCTCCTTCGCTGCCGCCGACGTAGAGCTGGTCGAGGACGTCCCACCGCGAGCCGCCGCCGCCGACTTGTACGCCGCTACCGGCGGAACCGGAGTTGCGGCCGATGAAGGACCGGCCAGACTCGACCATGCCGCCGCCGGTGATGGAGAGGGTGGCCGGTGCGTCGTCGCCAATGGTGAGGTATTCGGCCACGTCCAGCGACTGGCCGGCGCTTACCCAGTGGCTCGCCACGCTGCCCGGGTGGCCAAGTTCGACGCTGCCGGCGAACTCCGGATGGTTGCCAAAGCCGATGAGCCGGTTCACGCGAAGGATGGTCCCAGCGCCGTCGATAAACGAGCCGCCGGGGCTCACGGCCAGTTCGTTGGCCGTCAGGGTCGTCCACGCGCCGCTAAGCTCAACCCGTCCGCTGGCCAGAACATCGAGCCGGTTGGCCACGTCCAGCGTCGCTCCGCTCTTAACGAACAACTGCCCGGGCGCATCGCTCGAACCGCCTACGGCGGCGTTGCCCGTGACGTCGCCGGCGGAGAACAGCTCGACTGTCATCGTTCCGGCGCCGAGGCCGCCGGAGCCGACGTTGAGGTTGCCGATGACGTTCAATGCCGTTTGGCTCGGCGAGTACCCGCGAACCGTCACGGCGCCCGAGGAGCTGTTCGTGCCGATCTTCAGTCCGCCGTGCAGGTTGGCGAAGGCGCCGGCGGAGAGATTCACGGCCCCCGATCCGCCGGGGCCGGCGCCGACGGTCGTCGTGCCGAAGACGATCAGCGACTGGTCCGCGCCGAGGTTGACGAGGCCGCCGTCCATGCGGGTGTGACCGATTTCCAGATTCCCCAAGAACGCCAGATCATCGCCGAAGCCCACCAGCTCGTTGACCCGCAGCGTCGCGCCGGGAAGCATTGCGAACTGCCCGGTAAACCCGCCGACGACTTCCAGTCGATCGGCCTGCAGCAGCCCGCCGAACATCTGAATCTGGCCCCCATAGAGAAGGCGGGCGGTGGTCGTCGTCACGTTCCCGCCGGAGTCGATCTTCAGCATCGGCTCGACGGCGGCGCTCGAACCGTCGATCGTTAGCGTGCGAAAGACGTCGATCGTCGAGCTGCCGGTGCTGACGCGGCTGTCGTCCCGCAGCGTCAGGTCGAGCATGAAGATATCGGCGGCGGCGGCGGCGTTGACGGCGCTCGTGCCGCGGCGAACCGTGGCCGCCGTCGCAGCGCCAGGCTTCCCGCCGATCCAGTTCAGCGGATCGCTGAAGTTGTTGTTGCGATTCAGAAACTCGCTCCGCGGCATGTACACCGTCGTGTAGTCTTCGTCGTCGGCAGCGACCGCCAGGATGTCGATGGCCGAAGGCAAGACGCGGACGCCGTGGGGCAGTCCCTCAGTCATCAAGGAGGATTCGACGGCCAGGTGCCCCGTAAGCGAGTTGGCTTCCACTTGGACGTCTAAGGCGCCCCCCACATGCTGCGGATACAGCTCCCATTCATCCGGCAGGGCTTGAAAGTTGACTCCCAAGGCGTGTCCCAGCTCATGGATGCAGACGCTGAGCATGTCGTATTGATTGGAGGCGATGCCGCTAATGCCTTGCCCGCGGTAACCGACCTCCAACAGGGGCGGAACCGGCCCATCGAACCACTCCGTCTGTTGCGCCGCCGTCAGTTCGCTTACGAACGTCTGGCCGGGGTAAGAGATCGCGGCGGCCCCGCTGAAGTTGAACTCGCTGCTCTCCCAGGGAGTCGGATCGATCCACCAGTTGCGGCCGGGATGGATCTCGATCCCTTCGGGGCTAAACGGGCCCGGCGGCGACCACATGCCCAGACCGCTGATCTCGTCGTCATATTCAATCTGCTGCACATATACGTCCGTGTACGGAAAGATCGGCTCCCAGTAAACGGCCGCCGCTTCGAACATCGTTCTTAAGATCGCTCCGTCTTCGTCCCACCAGGGGTTTTCGCCTTCGTCGTCGTAGTCAAAGACAATGTCGATTCCATAGCTGGGAGGCGCATCGGGCGCGAATAAGGCAGTCCAACAACCCAACAGCAAGACGATTGCCGCGGCCAATGACTTCTGGCACGACATGGCATGGTCCCCTCTTTTGAGGGCGACGCCGCAACGGCGACCTCCGCTTGCATCCGACCTGGATGATTGGCGAATGACCCTCGCGCGGGTCGCCGTCAACGACCGCAAGCGCTCGCTTTGACGCCGCGTCGATTGACGTATGGTGAGCCGAATGTCGGCGCGCCCTATGGAACTGGCAGACCGCAAGTGCAGCGCAGTATGGCGGCAAACTCCGGCCCTGGGCGACGAGATGCAACGTTGGCTGCGAAGGGTGGAAAGGTCCGGAGACTGGCGAGAGCTCGCTAAAAGCGAATTGGCCAGTGCGATACCGAGGTTCGCAAAGTGTGCCATTGCGCGCCTGGGCGCGCCGCCTGCATCCCTTAGGCGCCGCCTGGTGCAGGAAAATGTCAGCCAACCAGCCAGTGCGGCGAATGGCGTACCAAGCGGCCCGGCAGGGCCGACGGCTGCGAACTTTCCAGAAGCACCCGGCATCTTGAGGGGGAATAGAGAAAGCAGGCCCCGCAGGCGACTGACCGAAGCATCGAAAGCGACGATATCCACGTCTCCTCCCGCCGCCCGCCCCCTTTCGACATTTCCCGCGGGTCCGGCTATCCTGAACAGGCCCCCGCCGCCGACGAGTTACATGCCCGGAACTCGCCCCCTCATCGCCGTCGCGTCCCTACTGGCACTGGGCCTCCGGTCCGCGCCGGCCGATAGCGCTGAAGCGGCCGTCGATCCCTTCGCCAGCCAGGTCCGCCCCATCCTCCAGGCTAAGTGCCTCTCCTGCCATGCCGGCGACGAGGCCGAAGGGGGACTCGATCTTTCGAAGTACCACGACGGGGCCGCTGCGCTGGCAGCCCCCGAAGATTGGGAGCGGGTGCTCCAGCGGGTGAACCTCGTCGAGATGCCCCCCGAGGGGAGCCCCGGGCTGACCGACGTCGAGCGGGTCGCGCTGGTCGGCTGGATCCAGGCCCATCGCAAGCCGGAAGACGATTGCGCCCGCCTCGCCGGCGACGCCACCCAGGGCTTCTACCCTGGCCACGTGCTGAGCCGCCGGCTCAGCCGCGACGAATACAACAACACGATCCGCGATCTGGTGGGCCTCGACCTGCGCCCGGCCGACGACTTCCCCGCCGACGGCTCGGGGGGCGAAGGCTTTGATAACGTCGGCGACACGCTCTATGTGTCGACCGTCCAGGTAGAGCACTACCTGACGGCGGCGAAGAAGGTGCTCGATGCCGCGCTGCCCAGCGACGGGGGTCGGGATGCTTTCGCGACTGGAGGATTAACTACTCCGACAGACTCGCCAGTCGCCAAAGAATCCCGACCCCTTCTCTCGCCAGTCGCGAAAGAATCCCGACCCCTTCCGGCTAATCCCATCCTCATCGCCCAGCCCGGCGGGAGTCTGCCGCCGCGGGAGGCGGCGCGGCAGGTCGTCGCCCAGTTCGCTCGCCGCGCCTTCCGCCGGCCTGTCAGCGCTGAAGAGGTCGAGCGGCTGCTAACTATGTTCGATCGCGGCTACCAGCGCGGCGACGGCTTCGTCCCGGCGGTGAAGCTCGCACTGCAGGCCGTGCTCATCTCGCCTCATTTCCTGTTTCTCGTCGAGCAAACGCCCGAGACCGAGGGGGTCTACCGCCTCAGCCACTACGAGCTCGCCGCGCGGCTGGCCTACTTCATCTGGGCCTCGATGCCCGACGAACAACTCCTCGCGCTGGCCCGCGACCAACGGCTCTACGACGCCAGCGTGCTGAAGGCTCAGGTGCAGCGCATGCTCGCCGACCCGAAGGCCCACGGCCTGGCCGCCAGCTTTGCCGTGCAGTGGCTGGGGATCGGCCCGCTGGGCGAGACGGTCAGGCCCGACGCCGTGCGGTTCCCCGAGTTCGACGCCGAGCTGGCCGCGCTGATGCGGGCCGAAGCCGTCGGCCTGTTCGAGACGGTGCTCCGCGAGGACCGCAGCCTGCTCGAGCTCGTCGACTGCGACTACGCGATCCTCAACGACCGGCTGGCGGCGCACTACGGCTTGCCGCCGCTGGCGGGAAGCGAGCTGCGCAAGACGCCGCTGGAGGATCGCCGCCGCGGCGGCGTGCTGGGCCTGGGCGCCGTGCTGACGACGACTTCCTATCCGCTGCGGACCAGCCCCGTGCTCCGCGGCAAGTGGATCCTCGAAGAGCTGTTCGGCGCGACCGTGCCCCCCCCGCCGCCGGACGCCGGCACGCTGCCGGAGGACGACCGCAACACCGCGGGGCTGTCGCTGCGCGAGCAGCTTGAAGCCCACCGCAAGAGGCCCGAGTGCGCCGCCTGCCACCAGCGGATGGACCCCTTGGGCTTCGGCCTGGAATGCTTTGACGCGGTGGGCCGTTGGCGGCATCACTGGGCCGGCGAGCCGATCGACGCCAGCGGGCAGCTTCCGTCGGGACAATCCTTCAGCGGTCCGGTCGAGCTGAAGCAGGTGCTGCTAGCGCGCAAGGACGAATTCGTCCGGCATCTCTCACGCAAGATGCTCGGCTACGCCCTGGGGCGCGGGCTGAGCCAGTTCGATGACTGCATCGTCGACGACACGATGGAGGCGCTGCAGGCGAGCGACTACCGCAGCTCGGCGCTCATTGAGACGATCGTACTCAGCTACCCCTTCCAACACCGCTACGCCAAGCCCTAGATGAGCCGCAAGAACAGTCGGAGTGGCCGCGAAGAGGCGCAAGAGACGCAAAGAAAGACCGTGGCGCACGCTGGAGGGCGGCACGATCTTCATCGATGGGCTCGCGAAGCAGTGCGAATCGACGCGAAAGACGAAACGGATGCCAAGAATCGCTTGGATTTTCGTAGGGAACGATTAACTGTAGCAGCTTTAGAGACTTCCACCGCTCGCATTTCGCGTTCATTAGCGCTCGTTGGCGGGCAAAAGAACTGCACAAGCCGAGGTCAGTTAGCGTTATGAAATTGACGCCAGCCGGAGGGGGAAGTTTTTTGCGCCTTATGCGCCCCTTTGCGGCTGCCTGAATCCTCCCATCCGCGTCCTATTTTCCGATCAGCCGGAGGCGAACGATGGCCCAACGATCCTGGCGACTCCCCCGCCGCACCTTTCTTCGCGGCGCCGGCGCAGCGATCTCGCTGCCGATGCTGGAGGCCATGCGTCCCGCCCGATCCGCATCGGCCGCCGAAGGGGCGAGCGTCGCCGGCGCGGCCGGCCCGCCGGTGCGCTTCGCCGCCCTCTACTTCCCCAACGGGGCCTGGATGAAGAACTGGATCCCGGCCGAGTCGGGCGAGCGGTTCGAGCTGCCGTTTTCGCTCGCGCCGCTGGAGACGCTGCGCAGTGAAGTCCTCGTCCTGTCGGGCCTCGACAAGGCCGGCAGCCGCCAGGGGGACGGCCACTACGCCAAGACGGCCAACTTCCTCACCGGCTATCCGATCGCCAAGACCACGGGCCGCGACGTGAGCGTGGGCGGCACGTCGCTCGATCAGCTCGCCGCCGACCATATCGGCCGCCTGACGCCGCTGCCGTCGCTAGAGCTGGCGATCGATCCGGTCATTAGCGGCATCGACAGCAACGTCGGCTTTACGCGGCTGTACGGGTCGTACATCTCCTGGCGGGACGCCGATCTGCCGATGGCCCGCGAGATCAACCCCCGCCTGGCCTACCAGCGGCTGTTTGGCGACAAAGACGGCGGCGGCCTGCCGATCGATAGCCAGCGCCAGCGCGACGACGCCCGCAGCCTGCTCGATATGGCGCTGGAGGACGCCCATCGCCTCCGCCGCCGGTTGGGCCGCGACGACCAGCACAAGCTCGACGAATATATGGACGCCGTGCGCAGCGTCGAACAGCGGCTGGCCTTCCACGCGCAGGCGGACCCCCGCACGTGGAAGCCCTCCGGCGTCCCGAACCACCCGGCCGAGCCGGAAGTGACCGGTTCGGAGAATCACCAGCAGCACGTGCGGCTGATGCTCGACCTGATCTTGCTCGCCTTCTGGACCGACACGACGCGGCTGGCGACGTTCATGTTCGCCAACAGCGTCTCGAACAAGAACTTCTCGCAGCTCATCGAGGGGGTCTCGGCCGGCCACCACGAGGTGTCGCACCATCAGAACGAGCCCGACAAGATCGACCAGTACAGCAAGATCAATCGCTGGCACGTCGAGCAGTTCGCCTACCTGCTCGAGCGGATGCGCGGCATCCGCGAGGGGGAGGGGACGCTGCTGGACAACTCGATGATCGCCATGGGGTGCGGCCTGTCGGACGGCCACGCGCACGCCTGGAACAACCTGCCGATCGTCCTGGGCGGCCGCGGCGGCGGCGCCATTACGACCGGCCGCCACCTCGCCAGCCCGCCCGGTACGCCGCTGTGCAACCTGTGGCTGACGGTGCTGGAGCGGCTCGGGGCGCCGGCCGATCGCTTCGGCGACAGCACCGCGCCGCTGAAGCTCGCCTGAGCCGCAGCCGAACGCCTCGGCGCGGCGCAGCTTTTTCCGCCGCATCCCCTGGCTGGCGGACAGCAAGAGGCAAGTGGTACGACTATCGACGGCCCCGAAGGGGCCCCGGCATGTGGACGATTCGCCCCATTAACGCACCAAGATTTTTTCATTGCTTTTAGGCCGCCCGTTCCGCTAGCCTTTCTTCGGGGACAAGGTGCGCGCGTACGCCGCGGCGACCGCGCTGCACGGTTGTCGCACCTGCGTCGCAATCGGGCCGTCGTGTACTGGCGTAACGCCCTGTTGCGCAAGCACTTGGAATTCTGTCGCCGAAAATCGCCTAACGCGCTACACGCCGTCCGCGCCGCCCCACGGCGCCGCGCTCGCCCGGTTCGCCGCCACAACCGCATACCCTCGGAACAAACCTCTATGCGTCTCCGTCCTGTCCTCGCCGCCGCGCTGTTGGCGCTGGCCGCCCCGCGCTTGCACGCCCTTGAGAACGCCGAGCGCAACTGGCATCAGTGGCGGGGCCCGCTGGCTACCGGGGTCGCCCCGCAGGGCGATCCGCCGACCCATTGGGACCCCCAAACCAACATCAAATGGAAGACGCCGATCCCGGGTCGCGGCAGCGCCTCGCCCATCGTCTGGGAGGATCGGATCTTCGTCCTCACCGCCGTCGACACCGGCCGGCCCGCCGCGGCCCCGGCCAGCGCCGACCCCCTTCCGCCCGCCGCGGAACCCCCCTCCGACGAGCAGCCGGGGGGACGCCGCTTCGGCCGCTCCGACGACGCCCCGCGGAACATCCACCAGTTCATGGTCCTCTGCCTCGATCGCCGCACGGGCGAGGTCCTCTGGCAGCGCATCGCCCGCGAGGCCGCGCCCCACGAGGGGATGCACCAGACCAATTCCTACGCCTCCGGCTCGCCGACGACCGACGGCAAGCTGCTCTACGCCTCGTTCGGCTCGCAGGGGATCTACTGCTACGATCTCGACGGCAACCTCAAGTGGGCCGTCGACCTGGGCGATATGCAAACCCGCAACAGCTTCGGCGAAGGGGCCTCGCCGACGCTCCACCTCCGCACGCTGCTGGCGCCGTGGGACCATGAGGGACAGTCGAAGCTCTACGCCCTCGACGCCGACAGCGGCGAGCGGCTATGGGAGGTCGATCGCGACGAGCCGACGACCTGGAATACGCCGCTGGTGGTCGACGCCGCCGGCCGCAAGCAGGTCGTTCTCAACGGAACCAACCGAGCACGAAGCTACGATTTTGAAACCGGCGAGCTGATGTGGGAGTGCGGCGGGCAGGGAACCAACCCCATCGCCTCGCCGGTGGCCTACCAGGGGCTGGCCATTTGCATGACCGGCCATCGCCAGCCGGCGATCTACGCCATCCCGCTCGACGCCCGCGGCGACGTCAGCGGCACGGACAAGATCGCCTGGCACAAGAACGAGCCGGGACCGTACGTCCCCTCGCCGCTGCTGTACGGCGACCGGCTGTATTACACCAAGGCCAACACCGGCGTGCTGTCGTGCGTCGCTCCGCGGACCGGCCTAGCGGCGATCGACCAGCAGCGCCTGCCCGGCGTCGACAGCATGTACGCCTCGCCGGTCGCCGCCGCCGGGCGGGTCTACTTCACCTCGCGGAGCGGCGCGACCGTGGTGCTCCGCGACGGCGACAAGCTGGAGGTGCTCGCCGCCAACAATGTCGGCGAACCGGTCGACGCCTCGCCGGCGATCGTGGGCCACGAGATGTTCATCCGCGGCGAAAAGCATTTGTTTTGCATCCGCGAGGAGTGACAGTGACCGCGCCTCGCCTAGGGCTGTCGGCCGGCGGATTTAGGCTGGAGTCAGACGGCCAGATACAGGGCGCTTTTGCAGCAGGAACATGACTCTCTTCTAATCAAGCACTGGGCGCCGGAAAGCCGCCAGGAGCCGATCATGGCCACCAATTATCGACGGACGTTTCTCCAGCGCAGCGGCGCAGCGGCCGCGGCGCTCGCCGGACTGGGAGAACTCGATTTCCTCGACCGCCTGCCGCGGATCGACGCCGCCGAAGCCCGCGTCGAGCCGCTGCGCCTGCGGCTGCAGCCCGACGTCGAGCCGATCGTCCGCCTGATCGAAGAAACGCCGCAGGACCGGCTGCTGGAAGAAGTGGCGGCCCGCATCCGCCGCGGCCTCAGCTACCGCGATCTCTTGGCAGGGCTGCTGCTGGCCGGCGTGAAGAACATCGAGCCCCGGCCGTCGGTCGGCTTCAAGTTCCACGCCGTGCTGGTGGTGAACTCGGCCCACTTGGCCAGCCTGGCCTCGCCGGACGAGCACCGCTGGCTGCCGATCTTCTGGGCGCTGGATTACTACAAGTCGGCCGCCGCGCGCGACGTCGAGGAGCGGGGCGACTGGGTGATGCAGCCGGTCGACGAGTCAGCCGTTCCCGACGCCAGCAAGGCGCCCCAGGCCTTCGCCCAGGCGATGGACGACTGGGACGAAGACGCCGCCGACGCCGCCGCGACGGCGCTGGCCCGCGGCGCCGGCGCGACGGCCGCCTACGGCGAGCTGTTCCGCTACGGCATGCGCGACTTCCGCTCGATCGGGCACAAGGCGATCTACGCCGCCAACAGCTACCGCACGCTCAATTGCATCGGCTGGCGCCACGCCGAGCCGATCCTGCGATCGCTGGCCTACGCGATGCTGGCCCACGAAGGGGACAACCCCCGCGATCGCGATGACGAGGCCGACCGCCCGTTCCGCCGCAACCAGGAGCTGGCCGAAAAGGTCCGCCGCCGCTGGCAGGACGGCGGCGAACAGGATCCCGACGAGGGCGCCGCCCGCGAGCTCTTAAGCGCCCTCCGGGCGGGCTCCAGCGACCAGGCGTGCGACCTGGTCGTCGAGCTGCTCAACCGCGGCGTCGCGCCGCAGGCCGCCTGGGACGCGCTGCACCTGGGCGCCGGCGAGTTGCTCATGCGCCAGCCGGGAATCGTCGCGCTGCACGCCGTGACCTCGACCAACGCCCTGCGGTTCGCCTACGAGACCTGCGCCGACGGCGGCGCGCGGCTGTTGCTGCTGTTGCAGAACGCCGCCTTTTTGCCGATGTTCCGCGCGGCGATGCAGGACCGCGGCGAGCTGAAGGCGACCAAGGTGGACGAACTGCCCTTGGAGGCGACTGACTCGGCGCCGGCCATTGAAGAGATCTTCGCCGAGTTGGGACGCGATCGCGACGCGGCGGCGCGGATGATCCTCCAGCGGCTCGAAGGGGGCGCCGACCCCCGCGAGCTGATCGACGCGGCCCGGGTGCTGACGTTCCTCAAAGGGGACGACGCCCACGACTATAAGTTCAGCTCCGCGGCGCTGGAAGACTACTACCTCGTCTCGCCGCGATGGCGAAACCGGTACCTGGCCACCAGCGCCTACAACCTGTGCCACTCGCTGCAGAACGACAACGCCCTGGTAGAGCGGACGCGGGCGGCGCTCAAGGCCTGCCACGCCCCTGCGCCTGCCGTCCGTCCGGTCCCCTCCCCTCGATGGGGAGGGCTAGGGAGGGGTGATTGAAGCGTGCAGCAGCGTCCCAGCCCCCTCCCCGCAAGGCGGAGGGAGCCTGAACACCTCGCGAACGCCAGAAGTGAATATTCGAACGGTCCTGCTTCGCCTGACCTCTGACCCCTGACCTCTGACCTCTGACCGCAGCGCCAGAAGTGAATATTCAAATCGCCTCACTTCGCCGCCGCCGCGCCGACGGTCGCCTGCGGCGCGCCGTTCGGCCAGAGCTGCTTCCGCAACCACCCCGGGCGGTTGGTCGTGATCGACCAGGTCCCCAGCTTCTGGTAGTACCGCGCGACGTCGGCCTCGTCGATCGTCCACACGTGGAACTCGCACCAGCCGTCGGCGCACAACTCCTTGATGAAGTCGGCGTCGAATTGCTCGGGGTTGCCGTCCGAGCCGAGGCCGTCGCACTTCATCCGCTCAAGCGTCTGTTCGACTTGCTCCTCCGTGGGCGAGTACTCGCCCGTCTGCTCGTCCTTCTTATAGCCGGTGAGCCAGTGGCAGCGCAGCTCGGGCCACTGCCGTTCGCATTCGGCGATCGTCTTTTCGTTGAAGCAGATGATCACGATCTGCTCCAGCTCGAGCGGCGACTTCTTGAGCGTCGCCACCAGCGGCGCGACGATCTCCGGGCCGGTCTTCAGCTCGATGAAGAACATCTTCCCCTGGGGGATGACGGCGATCGCCTCTTCGAGCGTCGGCATCCGCTCGCCGCGGTACTTTTCGTCCTTCCAGGCCCCCACGTCGAGCGAGCGGAGCACGTCGAACGCGGTCTCCTTGATGACATGCTTCACGCCGGCCGTTCGCTCGGTGTCTCGATCGTGGCAGCAAATGATCTTGCTGTCCGAGGTGAGGTAGAAGTCCCCCTCGACGCCGTCGGCCCCTTGCTCGAACGCCAGCTTGAACGCCGCCAGCGTGTTCTCCGGGGCGTCGTGCGAGGCGCCCCGGTGAGCGACGATGAACTGCCCGCGGGCGCTATCGGCCGCCGCCAGCGCCAAGCCAAGAACAACGACGCCGACGAGGCTATGCAGTATCGAACGCATCATGGCGATCCTTACGTGTTGAGGGGGCGCGACAAACATGCAGTTTAGCGGCAGGGGCCGTCACTGGGGGAGCGCCGGCAGCCGCCGCTGCCCGCAATGGCCTCCGCGCCGTCGCCGGGCGACTACGGCCAGCGCCGCCCCGGCCAACGGCAGCCCCGCCGGCTCGGGCACGGCCGCGCTGGTCGCCGCCGCCGCCGCCGCGGCCGTCTGCCACGCCAGGTAGTCGGCGCCGTCGACCGACCCGTCGCCGTTGGCGTCGCCGGTGATCCGCGTGCCGCCGCTGGACGTGCCGACGTTCGCCTGCCAGATGTCCAGATCGGCCGCGTTCAACAGGCCGTCGGCGTTGAAGTCGCCCGGGGTCATCGGCAGCGGCGAGAGGGTGATGTAGTAATCGTTCGCCGGGTCGGTACGATAGAGATCGAGAAACGGCGAGTAGGTCCGCACATGGGCCGTCGTGCCGTCGTCCAGGAACTCCACGATCCTCATCCAGCCGTTGCCGCCGTTGGTCTCGAACTGCGTGTTTATCAGCATCTGGTGGACGGTATTGCCCTGGTCGCCGATGCTCTTCTGGTAGCCGACGCCGTCGCCGCCGACATGGCCGCTGAACGTCATCTCGAAATTGCCGTTGAGCTTCACCAGCTCCTGCCAAAGCTGCTCGCCGTCGTTCGAGTCGCCGCCGACGCCGTAGGTGTCCGGATCGGCGTTGGTCCGCTGCTCGTTCCAGTTCATGTAGGAGTGCGTCAGCAGCACGGCCGTGTGGTTGGCGTACTTGGCCATCGAGGCGATGCGGTTGGCCCAATCGACCACTTCCTGCCGCGGCCAGAACTCCAGCGAGAACACCAGCAGGTCGCGGCCGTCGGGCCCGTGCAGCTCGAAGTAGGCGTTCTCCAGCCGCCCAGGCTCGTAGTAGCCCCGCAGGACGCCTCCCTGGGCCGGATCGACCAGCGGGTTTTGCGCCGCCTGGAAGTACGTGTTAAGCTGCGTGCTGCGGTTCTGGGCGCTGGTGGTCCCCAGGTCGTGGTTGCCGGCCGCCATGATGTACGGAACGTGGCCGTCGAGGATGCTCATCGCCGCGCGGGCGTTGGCCCACTGCTGGTCGGCCGTCTGATCGCCGCTGGTCGGCGTCACCTGGCTGTTCTGATTGACGATATCGCCTTCCTGCACGAGGAGCTCGATGTTGAACGCCTCGCGGTGATCGCGGACCCAGGTGGTCATTTGCGAGAAGATCGGCTTGTTCACCGAGCTCTTCGAGTAGTTCTGCGTATCGGGAAACGCCACCATCGTCCAGACGGCGCCGGGCGTGGGGGCAAAGGGCGTTTGCGCCTCGGTGGCCACGTAGCCGGGCGAGCCGTGGTTCTCCCCCTCGCCCCCGCGGTTGGTCCAGCGCCCCCCGTACACGCCCAGCGACGAGGGCTTCCAGTTGCCCGGCAAGTCGTTATCGCTGGCCGAAAGGGCCTGCGGCACTAGAAAAATGCTGGCCCCGTCGGAGCCGTTGGAGGCCGGCCAGCCGCTATCCTGAAAGCGAACGAGGTCCTGCAGCACCCCGCTGCCGTCGCGCAGGGCCGCCCCTTCGTTCGCGCCGATCGTGTTGGCGAGATTCGGGAAGTCGTCGACCCACACCCGATTGAGGCCGGCGCCCCAATTGGCGTCGAAGCGCTCCAGGTCGCCCGTCACCACCAGGGCCTGCCCCGGGCGGAGGGTCGTTCCGGTCGGCAAAGGAGTCGCCCAGGTGTTGTCCGCCGCGTCGCCGAACTGCCACCCGCTGACGTCCGCGACGGTCGACCCGGTGTTGTACAGCTCTACCCACTCGCGGGTGAACGTGTAATTGGTGCTCGCCGAATCGTTGTCCGACCCCTGCGGGTTGTACATGATCTCGCTGATGATCACCGCGGCCGGCGCCGGCGACGCTAAGCAGCAACAGATTGAAATCGTAGCGACCAGGCCCAGAGAGCGATTCATCATCAGTTGCCGGCTCAAGCGAAGTAGTTTGGATTGCACGCCAAGGGGGTCGGGATTCTTTTGCGACTGGCGGGTATAGCGTGCTAAAGAAGCCTCCAGTCGCAAAAACATCCCGACCCCGTGTAGCTCGACCTTATTTTAATTCAAACGGCGGAAGCTGGTTATCGCCATCAGTGACCGTGGCCGTCAGGCCAGAGGTCTCAGGATCGGCGTAGGCGCCGCGCAGGCGGTCTTCTTCGATCTGCGACTCCGGATCGTTCGACGCTCGGATCACCTGATTCCAGACGATCGAGACCTTATACTCGCCGGCCGGGGCGCCGTCGGCAGGTTCAAACGACTTTAGCTGGAAGCTGCCGTCGTCGGCGGTCGTCCCTTCGGGAATCGGGATGCCCGGCTCCTTCAACTCGGCGTTTTGGGCATAGAAGATGACCGTCGCGCCCGCCGCCGGCTTGCCTTTATAGTTGACCTGTCCCGAAACCGGATAGACGGCCACTCGGCCGTCGCCGCACCCGATCGAGACGGCTGCCAGCGCCACGAGCGCGGCAGCGAAATTTCCAAATCTAATCATGTCGGTACGCAGATGGATCCCCTTGAACGATAGGCGAACTGGAATATGGACGATCGTTTCCTGTATCCGTTAGAAGTCCTCGGCTACCACGTCATCGGCGTTGCGCGTGAACAACGAAACAAAGGTGTCGGGGTTAATATTCTCCTCGATGAAATGGACCGACGCATCTCCCATGACAAAATTGCAGCCGCCCTGATGGAAGCTATAGATCTCGTTGTTGTTATGGCAGTTCATCATCTGCCCGCCCCCACACTCGTCGTGGACGCCAAAAAAGCTGTCGATGTCGCCCCAACCGGTGCCGGTGGCGCCAGCGAATCCGGCTTCGCCGGCGCTGCGGAACAATTGGCCGTTTCGCCAGTCATCAGGGCGACCGGCGTCCTCGAAGAACATCATTGTCGTCGTGGTGCCGTCGGTCACCTCCTTGAGACTAACCCGCATGTCATTGTGCAGATATCTATTCGTGCCGAGCATGCTGTACCAACGGAAGTCGTCGATTTTGCCGTCGTTGTTAGAATCGAATTCGTTGAGCCGGCCGCGATCGCGGATCAGCTTCTGCGCGATGAGCTTGTCTTTGGCGTAACTGGCGCCGTTGACGAAGTCGATGCACACGGCGTAGTCGCAGGGGGCGACGAGATTGGTGCTCGTCGGAGGCGACGAGGGACATTTCAAAAACTCGATCTCGGTCGACAATAGTTGCGTATTGCGGGCCGACGCCGTCGAGCGACCTTTGAAATCGGCTGATAAATCGTACTGCTGCGCAATCGAGCCTTGCTCGAAATAGGGCAGGATGTGGGCCATGATGTTCGACTGGCCCATCTTAAGATCGGCGTCGTTGGGCGTGTACGCCGGGGGGAGCACCTTCTTGGCGTTCTCATAATTCAGCACGGCCAGGCCGATCTGCTTCATGTTATTGCCGCAGGTCATCCGCCGGGCGGCCTCGCGGGCCGCCTGCACCGCCGGTAGAAGCAGCGCCACCAGCACGCCGATGATCGCAATCACGACCAACAGCTCGACCAACGTAAACCCGCGCCGCCTGACGCCCCGATTTGAAAGATTCGCATTCATCGCTTTCTCGCTTTCCTCGTTCTGCGTCAAAACAGCCCCTGGCCTGACGCCACCGGTGTGACAAACCTATCCGCCTGGCGCCCCGTCATCGCTTGATTTGCGGCGGATGCCCGCCAGCGCGGAGCTTTCGCTTTGACAGGGCGCCAGCCCCGACTCCCCTTAAGGCCGCCAGAGCACCATGCCGATGTCCCGCCTCCACTCACTACCCACTGCCTCCGCCCCCCGTCCTCTCCCCCTACAGCCGCCGGAGCACCTTGCCGATGCTCCGGCGGAGAAAATCAACACACGACTGGCCTGCTGTTAAGCGCTCTTGCGGCGAAGCATGCCGAGCGCCGCCAGCCCGCACAGGGCCAGGGCCGCGGCCGCCGGTTCGGGCACCGCCGCTGCCGCAGCGGCTGCCGCCGGCGACGTGCCGAACTGCTGCTGCCACACCAGGAAGTCGGCGCCGTTGACGGCCCCGTCTCCGTTGGCGTCGCCGTCGGCCTTGGTCGTGCCCGTGCCAAAGCCGCCGTCCCAGACCGCCAGGTCGTCGCCGTCGACCGAGCCGTCCTCGTTGAAATCAGCTTCCAGGAAGTTGCCGCCGGGGACCTTGGGCGGCGTCACGAAGTCGATGAACGCGAACGAGAAGCTCGTGTCCTCCGGCGTGACAAAGGCGCCGCTGCTCGATTCAACACTGGTGATCATGTCCAGACCGATGATCTTGAACGAATTGCCCGCGGCCTCGTAGACCATCGCGTTGTCCAGGCTGCCGTTAGGGCCGGTCGCGTTGAGGAGCAGCATGCCCTGGCTGCTGTTGCGGCCGTTAACGGTCAGCGTGTACTCGCCGGCGGCGGTCTTGCTGAGCGTAAACTTCGACGTATCGGTCGAGTTGACCAGCGTCCCGTCGGCGTTCACGCGGCCGGCCACCAGGTTTTCGGTGCTGTAGGGCAGGTAGATCCAGTTGATCGAGTCGGTATTGGTGCCGGTCGGACCTTCCTGGCCGGTGCCGTTGTCATAGTGATTGACGTCCCAGCCGGAGCCGTCGGCCTTGGGCTCGACGGTGGCGAAGTTGTCGTCGTTGCCGTTCGGCGTAACCATCAGGACGCCGTCGGTCAGCGAATTCACGCCCGAAACCGCGATGTCGGCGTGCCCGACCATGCCAGTGGCCGTGCTGAGCGCGGCGTTGGCCTGCATCGGGAAGCCGGCGTTTTTGCCGAAGACCACCGCCGCGAAATTGATATTGATCTCGCCGTTCTTGGGATCGGCGACGCTAGTGTGGACTTCCCACGAGGCGGGGCTGCCGGTCTGGCTGACGCCCACGACGCCGTATTCGAATTTGCCGCCGGTCGCCGAATTATCCCGGAGTCCTTGGCTGATCGTGGCGAACATGACGCCGTCCTCGACCGTCGGCAGCACGCCGTCGAACGCCGGGGAGTTGTCGCCCATGTTGAGCCGCAGGCCGACCGCGCTAACGTTGGTCGTCGACGACAGCGTGTTGATATACATGCCGACGGTGCCGTCGTTCTGATCGTTGTCGGTGCCGTCGATCTCGACAACCTGGAAGTTGCCGCCAAAGACGCTCTTTTTCGTCCAGTTGAGCGCCGGCAACGGGCCAGGAGCGGTGGCCGGGGCATTGAACGGCATGAAGATGAAGTTGAACTCCGGCTGCCGCTCGCCCATCGAGGGGTTCTGACCGTTACCGACCAGGCCCGTTACAGCAGCGCCCGGCAGGTCCTGCGAGATGATATCCCAACCGGTGCCGGCGGCATTGGGCTGGAACGTCAGCAGGTTGTCGGCCGGCAGGCCGCCGTCGCCGTCCTGGTTGCCATTGGCCTGCACGATGAGCGTCCCGCTGGTGGGGGTCTCGCCGTTGATCGACAAATGGTAGGTCGTCATGGTGCCGGTGCCCGCGGCATCGGGTCCCCGCGTGCTGGAAACGGTGAACTCCTTGCCGCTCTTCAGGAGCGGGTAGGGCTGGGCGTTCTGGCCGGTGGAGCCGAAGATGCTGCCCATCGTCACGTTGGGCGTTCCCAGCGGGACGAACACGAACGAGAACGGATTGATCTCGGCGTTGCCGCCGTCCTGGTCGTTGCCGCGGGTGGTGATGTTGAAGCCGTCGCCGTAGGCGGTGGCGCTGGCGACGGCATTGTTATTGGCGTTGACTTTGGCTGCCGCGAACAGAATCCCCTGGCGGCGGGTGTCCTGGACGCCCGGAATGCTTATGAAGTGGTCGCCCACGTCCGTCGAATCGTTGAGATCTTGCGGGGGCTCAAAGAAGAAGTTCGGCTTGACATTCACGCCGAACTGAAAGCCGGGGCTGCCCGTGAACGTGTCGAGCGTCGTGCCGCTGGAGGCGCTGACCGTGCCGCCGACCCAGCCTTCGCTGAACGGGAAGTAGGCCGCCGCGACGTTGGCGTTCAGCGCGGCGCCGACGGGAAAGTTGCTGCCCGGCAAGGCGAGGTTTCCGGCGCGATCGGTGACGATCGCCAGGCCGCCGGCGGCGTTGCGGGTGTTGTTCGAGGTCGGGTCAGCGTCGCCGACGATCGACGCGGACGCATAGAGCGTCTCGGGACCGTTGGGATTGGTAACGGCCCGGCCGGTTTCGCGGACCGCGGGAATCAGGATGCCGCCGGCGACGTCGTCCGCGGCGCTTACGCCGATGCGGATCGGGTACTCGCCGACCACGGCGCCCGGATCAAAGAAGAAGTCGGCCGTCTTCTGGCCGGCGGGAATCGTAACGATCGGCGCGCCGGACTGTTCCGGCGCTCCGTTGGCCACGTTGATGTTCGCGTATTCGACAGCCGAGACCGTCGAGACGGCCAGTCCCATTACAATTGCGACAGCCGCCGCAACTCTACAGCATCGAGCGGTGTTTCTCACAGCAAGCCCTCCCATATGTGTGCACCCCGATTGAAAAGATCCAGTTGGAATACCCGGATGACTAAGTGACGATCGACTGAAAACCCTCACGATGAATCTCCGTCCCAAATCCGCCGCAGCGGCCGTCAAGGGGCGACGACCCGTCCTGCGCCGGCTTACCCAAGTGATAAGAGGCCGTGGTTAAGAATTGTTGAAGGCTGCCTGTCGGAACGACGAACCGCCGCGCCCTAGGGGCGCGGCGTGCAATTGGCACGTCGACTCAACCGGCAGGGGTGTTGGTGGTGGTTGTGATAAGCGATCCGCCTTGCTCTCCGAGGCCGGGGTCGGGATGCTTTTGCCGCTGGCAGATTTCACTAGAGGCACAGCCTCCAGCGGCAAAAGCATCCCGACCCCTTTTTCACTGCACGGCCGCATGGCGGGCCGCATGTTCGGTAATCGTATGTCCGTTAGCGCCGTTGTGCCCGGTGAGAATGTGCGGGGCCGGAACGGCCGCCGCGCCGGTCAGCCGACGATAGCGCTGCAATTGCAGCGCCTGCTCCTCGTGACTCCAGCTTAATTCGGCCGCCATCCACTCGGCGACGTTATTGGCCAGTTCGGCATGGTTGCGGTAGTAATGACGCCAACTGCTGCGCCGGACCATTACGTCGTCCAGATGCCGCGGGGTCTCTTCGCGACAGTAGCGGCTTACCGCAGCGGCCGATACCGGCGGCGGCAAAATACCGCTGGACGAGCGGGCCTGGCCGTTCTCCAACAGCGGGGTCGTGGCGGTGCGGCTCGCGGGGGCCTTGATCCCTAGGCGCTTGACCACCAAATCGACCGCTTCCTCGGCCATGAGGCGATAGGTCGTGAGCTTCCCGCCGGTGACATCCCACCAGCAGGGGTTGCTCATGTCGATATTGTGGCGGCGGGAAATATCCGACGGGTTCCCCCGCGCGTCGGCCACCAGCGGCCGCAGACCCGACCACGTGCTCACCAGGTCGCTGGCGGAAAGCTTCACGCCCGGGAAGGCGTCGTTCACCACGTCGAAGATGTAGGCGACGTCTGTATCGTCGCAGCTCGGATTTTCCAGCTCGCCGCGGTAATCGGTATCGGTGGTACCCAGGATCACCCGCTCGCCCCAGGGAATGACGAACAGGATCCGGCTCCCCTCGGCCAGGACGACCGCGTCGTCCATCGGCAGACGGCTCCGCTCGATGACCAGATGCACCCCCTTGGTCAGTCGCAGCGAGGTCTTGGAGTGGGGAATCCGATCGGACCAGGGGCCAGTCGCGTTGACGACCGCGCGGGCCTCGACAACGTGCCTGGCGCCCGTGCGGAGGTCTTCGACGTCGCACCGCCAGGCATCGCCCTCGCGGCGGGCGTCGAGCAGCCCGACATAGTTGCACGCGATCGCGCCGTAATGGCGGCCGGCAAGGATCGTATCAATGACCAGCCGCGAATCGTTCGTCAGAGCGTCGTGGTAGCGGACGGCGCCGGTCAGATTCCGTTGGTCGAGTCCCGGGACGCGGCGGAGGGTCTCGCTCACCCCCAGGCTGCCGCTGCCTCCTCCCTGGCCGACCCCGCAGAGCCAATCGTACAACTTCACGCCGAAAGAGAGCTTCCAGCGCGGCCAGCCGCTGTCGCGCCGCGTGGGGAAGATGAATTCCAGCGACTCCCACAGGTGGGGGGCGATCCGCCGCAGCACTGTTTTTTCGCGGCTGGCTTCCCATACCAGGCCCACGCGGCCCTGGGCCAGATACCGCATGCCGCCGTGCAGCAGGCGACTGGAGCGGCTGCTGGTGCCGGAGGCGAAGTCGTGCTGCTCGACCAAGCCCGTGCGGAGGCCGCGCATGGCCGCGTCGCGAGCGACGCCGGCGCCGACGATTCCGCCGCCGATGACCAACACGTCCAGCCGCCGATCGAGCAACTGCTCGACTTGCGAACCGCCGACCGCCGGACTCGTAAGAGCGCCACGCATATTTATTCAGGCCAATAAAAAAAGGCCCTGCGGTGCAACCCGCAGGGCCTTTCTCTATTACTCTCGGCCCACGCCATGCATAAGTTGTTTTGAATTCGCGTCGAGCTTTCGCCGACATATTGATTATTAACCTGACGCGCCAAGCAAGTCAAGCTATTCTCAAGAGAAGGAAGCCGCAGCCGCCACGAGTCGAGATCGCGAAGCCCTGCGGCCTGCTTCGGCTAGGGCGGTCGCGACCGCCGAGGGCGGCATTTTTCCTGGCCGCAGGCGCGTGCGACGGCGGACAGTTCCGGCGGGCTTATCTTTTTCTCCACTCAACGCTTCAATGCTCTGACTGCCGCGGCGGCGACGCCGTTTGCCGTGACTCGTCCACAATCCATCGAACGCTGCCTGCGCGAGCCGGTCATCCCTGTCGTTTGGGAGCCCGGCGTACACGCCCCGCTGATCGGGCAGGCCAGCACTGTGTTCGTGCAGGGCGGGTCGCTCGTCGAGTTGCCCCGCGTGGTCGATCGGTTCGAATCGTCCGAGCTGACCGACGTCGCGCTGTTCGCCCACATCGACCTGATCGCCGGGCTGGAAAACAGCGAGGCTGGCCTGGAATATATCGCCAGCCTGCGGCGGTTCAGCGGCGTGGTCACCGTCCACCACCATCTGGCCCGGCCGGCCCGCCAACTGCGACTCAAGACGATCGTGCGCCTGTTTCTGTCCGACAGCCGGGCGGTCGAGCGGGGGGTGGCCATCGCCAGCAAGTCGCAGGCCGACGCCATCGAGATCCTGCCGGCAGCCGCGGCGGTGAAGGTGGCCCACGACTTCGCCCATTGCGCGATGCCGCGGATCGCCGGCGGCCTGTGCCGCACCGAAGCCGACGTCCGCGAGGCCCTGGCCAGCGGCTGCCGCGCTGTCACCAGCACGCGCCCGGAGCTGTGGCGGCTCAACGGGCCGTGAGGCGCAAGCTCGCGCCCCACCCGAGCGTCGCCCCGCGACGCAGGCATGTAGCGGGTGCGTCAGCGCGCCGGCGAATAGCGGATGCGCGGCTGCAACATCGTCCGGCCCGCTCCCCCGCTTGGCGCTGCATCGCGCGAATTGAACCGAGCAGTGCGACGGCGCTGTGCAGTAAAAATTGCGGCCTCGCGTCGCCCCTGCGGCCCTCACTTCTCCATCAACGCTCCGTCGTTGGTTCCGCGCAGCGATATCACGGCGACGTGCCCTTGGGGGTTCCGCTGCAGAAAATCCGCCACGCTCCGTACGCCTTCGCGCTGGACCGGCGCTTCGCCCTGATACATCACCAGCAGCGGCGACGTCAGAACGCTGGCCGCGGCGGCGTTTAGCCGCAGGTACGTCACGCCGTTGTGCAGGTCGAACAACTTCGCCGTATCGATCGGTCCAAACGCCGTCGAGGTGTGCGTGGAGGTCATGATCACGAGCCGAAAGATCGACCGCGGGGGGGCGAGTTGCAGCGGCGAATCCTGCGTATTCTTCACCGTTGGCAGCCGTTCGAGGTCCGCCAGCATCACGCCCAAGCGCCCGGCCGACTCGGCGTTGTCCTTCAGCGTAGCCAGCCGGATCGGCTCGACGAGCTTGCCGTCCTGATAGAGTTCGAGCGTCAAGGCGACGAACCGATACGGCTCGTCAAGCTGATACTCTCCGGTGATCTCCCGGTGCGCAAAGGCGCGCACCATGCCTTCGTCTTGAGAGGCGTGCAACGTAAACGACTCCACCGGCCCTGTCGCTTGCCCAACGACGACGCCGGCCCACAACCACAGCGCGGCCAGCGCGCCGACACCGCATGAACGAGGCATAGTCGCCTCCTTTGCTCAGGGCGTCTGATCGGCGCCCGTGCCGGCCAGCCGCCACATTACCCGCGCCGTGACGTTGGTGCGGAACAGATAGCTCAGCGCTTCGATGCGGCTGGCCAGGTCGCGGTTCCGCAGCACGCGAGCGATGTCCAGGTACTGGACGCACACGGCGCTGCTGATCCCCCGCTGCTGCAGCCGATGGATGCTGCGCTGCGCTTCGTCCTCGGAGCCCGCCAGCCAGTCGCCGAACGTTCGCTCGCGACGCAGACGAATGATCTGCTGGCGGTCGTCCATTTCGGCGTCGAGAGAATAGTACTTCGCGACCAGCATGGCGGAGCGGCAGTAGGAAAACAGTCCGGCCGCCAGCGACGCATAGTCGCGCTGCAGGCCGGGCGAAAACCAGCGGTCCAGATGGGGCGTGACGCCTCCGGCGCTCAGCAGCACGTCATATTCCTCGTCGTTCAGCGCCAGGGCGTACCTTACCTGGCCCGGCGTCAGGCCGCTGCTGCGCGCTGTCGGCGCGATCACCAGCGACTCGAACACCTCTTCGTTCGCCTCGCCGGCCCGCCGGTAAAAGTCGGCTAGCTCCTCAATCGGCGCTTGGGCTGGAACGGCCGGGCCTTCGTACTCGCTGAGAATCTTGAGGTAGTCGTGCACCAGCTTCAGGGAGACCAGGGCGCGGATTTGGTACAGCGCCGCCCGGCGTCCCGCGATATACTGCTCATCGTCCGACTTCGCCGGGAGACGCTCCAGCACGTCGAGCGCCGCGGCGCGATAGCTCGCCCCGGCCAAAAACAAGTCGCACGCCTCGAGATAGCCGAGCAACTGTTCGACGTTGCCGATCTGTGCATTGCGCAGCGCGATCGCCGCCCCCTCGATTTCCGCCGTCAGCCAACCGTTGTCCTGGACCCGCGCAATCATCGCCCGCAGGCCGCGGCTCTGGTACGTCAGCTCGCACCGCGCCAGCTCCAAAGCACAATAGTCGGCGGCTGTTCCCAGCACCGCATCGTGGAGGTTCGCCGCGTACTCCCCTTCCGAGTTGAGATTGACCGCCTGCCTCTTGTACGTTGCGCTCTTGCGAAGGCTGGCTCGGACCTCGTCGGTGTAGTAATCGGGGATGTTGTCTAACGCCTTGATGCCGCGCTGGGCCCACTCCGTTGAAACGTCGAGCATGGCGTAGTTGACCGATTTAGGCGTCGGCGCCACGTCGCCAGCCGGCGGCCGCGGCAACTCGACGCCCGTCATATGGAGATAGGCGGTATATATATCCAGCACCGGAACGACCTCGACGCCCAGTTCGTCCCCCAGGCTCTTGTACACCACGCCGCTGTCGCTGTCCCACACCAGGCCGGCGGGAATCAGCACCAACTTCTTTCCCGCGTCTGCCGCCCCGCGGATCTTGAATCCGACGCCCCCCACGGGCCCGATGATCCCGTCGGGATTGATCGTTCCGGTCATGGCGGCGTCCTGGCGCAGCTTGTCGCCGCGCGCCGCCGCGAGCACCCCCACCGCCATCAGTCCGCCGCCGCTGGGCCCGTCGATCCAGCCGGTGATATCGAAGGCGGCCTGCATCGTCCGCGGATCGAAGTCGCTGATCTGCGCCGCCGTCAGCGCCGCGGTCCAGCCGGCAGCTCGCCACTGCGGCCCCGAGGCGCCCACTTCCGACTCAAAGAACCCGACGCGCACCTCCCCAGGCGCGTGCCCGCCGATGCTCACCCGCATCGGATGGCAGTGGCCGTGTCCCACGCCGTCGCTATCGCGCGAGACCGACAGCGCCCAGACCTCGACCGACTGCGCCGGAATCGCGCCGGAGGGCGGCGGGGTCGGCTGCGTCGGAGCGCCCGGCGAGGACGGCGCTTCAGGGGCAGGGGCTTGCGGCGGCGTCGGCGGGGCGTCCGTCGCGGCGCCGGCGGCGTCCGGAAACGTGAAGCTCCCCATCCACGATCCTGTATAGGAATAGCTCTCGACGCCATTCCGCGCGACGCTGGAATAGCCCTCTTTCCCCGGCAACACCGTAACGCGCACAACGCCCTTTTCGCCTGGCTTCAGCAGCCCGGCATGCACTGCCGCCGTGCTGAGGCTCGAATCGTCCGAGTAAACGCCGTCGCCCCAGATGGCGCCTTCGGTGCTGCCGACTAGTTCAAAGGCGATCGTCTCGCCGTTTCGCCCGCGGTAGCCCGCCATCGTCGCCGGCGGCACGGTAACCACGGCCCCGACGACTGCGGCCGCAGGATCGGGCGGCGTCGCCTCGATCGGCGGGGCATTGGCGCCGGTCGGCCCCTCGTCACCCAGGTCTGAAGGCGTTTCGGGGGCAATCTCAACCAGCGGCGGCTCGTCTATTGATTCGTCCGATGCGCCGACAGCCAGAATCGGCTGCCACGCAGCGCAGGCGAGTGCCGCGACTAAGAACAGCCTTCTCATAGACCAGATCCCGCCGCTCGAACGAGCGCCCGAGCGCACGGCGGCTCATGGAGCCGTCGAGTCGCCGCGCGGGGCGGATTCTCTGCGCTTACGCAGAGCAATCCCGGCGCCGGCGCACATGCCCCTGCCCGCCGTAAATGGACCGCCGCGCCGGGCCGCCGTTGGCCCGTGTGATCCAGTTCATGGCACACTTAGCGCGCCATAAGGCACAGTGGGCGGAGGGTAGGAGGCAGTGGGTAGTGGGTGGGTGGTGGGGGCAGCGGTTGAACAAAGTGCCCACTCATCAGTCTCTGACATCTGCACTCTGACATCTACTCTCTAAAACATCTACCCTCTAACATCCGCCTGCGATAATCGGTCAACCGGCGTGCGGGTACAGAGTTTGCCGGACGGGGCCGACGACTCGCCACGTCAGGACTCGCCGGCCTGCGCGGCAAGGGCGTAATGCGCAGCGGCGGTTTATCATAATGGTATCATCGGCCGCCTGGCCGGACCGCTCATCTGATTCGTATTGGCAGAGGTTGGACCCATGATCCGCACGTTCTTGGCCGCCGGCCTGCTGGCGGGCACGCTGCCGGCGCCGGCGCATGCCGCCGTCATGTCGCGCGACTGGAAAACCCCGGGCGACGGGCTCTTGACCTACGACGACGTAAACAAGCGCGAATGGCTGGATTTGTCGCACACGGCATTGTCGTCGCAGTTCCCAGGGGCGGATGCCTCGCCGTACGTGACGCGCGAGAATCGGTATCATTTTGTGGTCGGTGAAACATACCCTGAAGGTCTATTTGCGGGCTTTACGGTTGCAAAATCCGCCGATGTCGTTGCTTTAGCAGGATCCGCTGGAATCGACGTGTCTGTCACAGGCACTCTAAACGAGACCGCCGCCCTAGCACTGGCCAACTTATTAAGCTTCACAGTTGAAAGCGATGGCGAGGGTGTCCTTGCCATCGGCTTACTGGATGAACCTCCAAGCGATCGAAATCCATTTCCCCTAATAAGGCCCGCCGCTGAGATCGGTCGGTTTGGACTAGGAATCAGCGAAGGGCATTTTCAATACCCTACGCCACCGGGCGTAATGCTCTACCGCAATGTGCCAGAGCCAAGTGTATTTACATTGATGCTCTTGGCGCTGATTGGAACCGTCAGAACGAGAGTTCATTTTCCTCGACGTGAAAGGTAATGCGTGATAGCAGGTGAAAAGGTGTCAGGAACGAATGGCACTTGAACTTTCGTAAGTTATTTAGCGGCAACTGATATGGATTGAAAAGGCCGTCCTTGCATAGAGGGTGTTATGAACGATGCACACTCACAGCAAGGAGGCCA